>JBGAJU010000115.1:0-6374 GCA_044224775.1 Flavipsychrobacter sp. | reverse complement strand
AGGCAGGATGCAATAGGTACGCCATTCTGCGTGACGATAGACCACCAGACGAAAGAAGACCAGACCGTGACCATCCGTTTCCGGGATAGCATGACGCAAGAGCGTATAAATATTGCAGATGTGCAAAAACTGGTATCTGAGAAGACGAAGATGTTTTAATGATACTGCTGTAAAAATTGAGTAAATTGCTGCTGAGAGGCAGCAATTTTTTTATGGCAGATATATTACAGGAAACAGCGCAGGCATTAAAGACTGACTGGGAATTACAATTACCCGATATACTATCGGAGGATGCAATATTGCAGCTGCTGGCGGACAGGATCGTTACGATACTGGAGCGGGGTTCTGAGGTGTTCTTCCAGCTGATGTACAGGCTGGATATATCGGAGAAGAAGCTGAATGCTGTACTGCAGGGGGATGAGGTGGCTTTGAAAATAGCCCGCCTGATATATGACCGGCAGCTGCAGAAGATAAAAAGCAGGCATGAACACAGAATGAACAGGGGTAATGATGATGAGGATATGAAGTGGTAGGTCATTTGGTGAATTTGTAGCCGATGCCGCGTATTGAATGAAAGTGCCGTGGGTTGCGGCTGTCTTTCTCGAAGAATTTACGGAAGTTGAGAATGAAGTTATCTATGGTGCGGGTTGTGGGGTAGACGTTGTAGCCCCAAACTATCTGCAGAATCTGCTCGCGGCTCACTACTTCGCCTTCGTGCTCTATGAGGAGCTTTAGCAAAGCAGCTTCTTTTTTGCTGAGTTCCTGTGTTTTCCTGTTCTTGTCTGTGCATTCGTGTGCGGCGAAGTCTATTCTGCCACCTTCAAATTCGTAAACATCGCTAACGGCCTGGGGCTCTTTTATTTTCTTGTTCTTGGTGACGAGCTTATCTACCCGAAGTAACAGCTCTTCGAGGTTGAAGGGTTTGGTGAGGTAATCATCGCCGCCTTTTTTGAGACCCAGGACACGGTCGGCACCGGAGTTGCGGGCGGAGAGGAAGAGTATTGGTACATCGTTGTGCTGCATGCGTATGGTCTCGCAAACGGTGATGCCGTCCATCTCGGGTAACATGATATCGAGGATGATGAGATCGAAGTACTCATTCTTTACGGTTTTGATAACTGCGGGGCCGTTGTCTACCGTCGTTACTTCATAGCCTTCCAGCTCGAGATTGAGTTTGAGGGCGTCGCGAAGGCTTTCTTCATCTTCGGCGACCAGTAGTGAGGCTTTATTTGTTTTGGCTACCATAGGATGAAATTACATTGTTTTTTTGTTTTGCTCATTTTTGAAAAAATATTGGCCCTTTTGCGTATTTCTTTTACAATTCATTGGTTTGCAGCTGTATGTATTTTTTTGTTTTGCTCATTCCTTGCTCACTTTTGCTCATTTTTTTCACATTTCCTGCTCACTTATTTTTAAAAATTCCACGCGGGATGATCCCCTGCCCAGCCACTTTGCCTATGCGCATGCTGCGCTTAAAGGGAATAAGTGAGGATAAATTTTCCGTTGTATGCCATGGTCTTTCTTCATAAAACCATATTGTATGGGGTTGTAACTATGTAAAGTTCCGCAAGGTTTTTGGGGTGGAGAAATTTATTTTGCATGATGGTACAGTAATGGTACCATGATGGTACAGTAACAGTACCATCATGCAAAAAAGTTTTGGCTGTGGGGGCGGGTTTTGGCAGATTTCGGGGTGTAAAAAAAGGAGTTTTTTTTATGATGTTTCGTGGGGTGCGTTTTTTGGTGAAGATGTCTTGCAAATTGTCCTACGCGAACAGCCGAGTTCTGTTGCACACAAACCTATACTTTGGAGACTCGACCGGGACAGAGATTTAAAGAAATTGTTTATAATTTGCAAATAAGTTCGTTCTAATGAATAAAATCACTGTAAAGGTGTCGTTAATGATCAATCGCAGCCCTGAGGTTGTGTGGGATTTTACGCAGGATCATAGCAGAAGGGTGGAGTGGGACAGGTCTGTGCTGCATGCTGAAGTGATAAGTGAGCAGCCCCGAAGGGTGAAAATAAAAGGCACGGGTGGATTGCAAACAGAACTGCTGTATAAACTAGATGAGCGCCCAAAGAGAACATCGTTGCAGATGGTGAATACGACATCGGCATTTATTGAGGGTGGCGGGGGATCGTGGGAATATGCAGCTGATGGAGCGGGTACTTTGTGGACACAAACCAATACACTTGTATTAAAGAGCAATTTTTTTGCGAGATCGTTGAGGCCATTGATCGCATGGTTGCTAAAAGTGAATACTGCTAAGGCGATGAAGACGGCGAAAAGAATTATAGAGGGTGGTTAATTCCCAGTTATGAAACATCCTTTGCGAGCAATGTAGATGGGGCAGCCCCTACGATTTCCCCCTGACAGAATATGTCTTTAATTACAGACTTAAGTTTAACGAGAGTGTAGTTGAAGCCTGAGCGTGCCAACGGCTACAAATTCAAATGCGAAAAATAAGAGAGGTTGCTACATAAGGAGGAGCAGATGATAAGCTGTTTGTTGCAAATAATGTTTCAAACAAAAGTTAAAGGCCACTCATAGTTTAGCCAAGGTTAAGTTAATTCATATTGAATTAACCGGCAGATAATGTTGAGGTTATATGGAATTCGTCATTTTGTATAACCAAATGCCAAGCGCATATTAATGGCAAAGAGAGAAGTGGATTGTGTAGTGTTATCGGATGTGCACCTGGGCACCTACGGGTGCCATGCCACAGAGCTCCTCCAATACATGAAGAGCATAAAACCCAAGGCCGTAGTGCTTAACGGCGATATCATCGACATCTGGCAATTCAGCAAGCGGTACTGGCCGACAACACATATGATGGTGGTTAAGCACCTTGTGGGATTGATAACAAAAGATGTGCCGGTATACTACATACCCGGTAACCATGACGAGATGATCCGGAAGTTCAAGGATCTGCAATTGGGCTCACTGAAAATTACGAACAAGTTATCGCTGAAGATAGATAACGCCCGGCTGTGGATATTTCATGGTGATGTGTTTGATGTGGTTATGCAACACAGCCGCTGGCTGGCAAAGCTGGGAGCTATAGGTTATGACCTGCTGATACTGATCAACAGTGTTGTGAATTACTTCTCGCAGAAGATGGGGAGGGGAAAAATATCGCTCTCGAAAAAAGTGAAAAACAGTGTGAAGGGTGCTGTGAAGTTCATCAACAGTTTTGAAGAGACCGTATGTGACATTGCTGCGGAGAACCAGTACGATTATGTGATATGCGGGCACATACATCATCCTGAGATAAAGAATGTGCAAACAAAGCACGGCAATGTAATGTACATGAACAGCGGAGACTGGATAGAGAACCTTACAGCGCTTGAATATACTGCCGGCAAATGGAGCTTGTACAATTATAATGAAGATGCTGTGGCACAGGCTATAGACATCAACAAGAAGAAAGGGAAGGAATCGGCGAAAACCATGATGGCGAGCCTGATGATGGAAATGAATGCGAAGAATGCTGATGGAGTTGATAGTCCGGCAAGTGAATCGTTTTTAAAATGAGGATACTATTTGCGATACAGGGTACGGGCAACGGGCACCTGAGCAGGGCGAGAGATGTGTACCCGGAACTGCTGAAATACGGAGATGTGGATGTATTGATAAGCGGCATACAGGCTGATGTGCAGGTGCCTTTCCCTGTACGTTACCGGTTTTATGGCATGAGCTTTATTTTTGGCAAACGTGGAGGTGTAGCTATAGCTGATACTGTGAGGAGGCTGAATTTGCCACAACTGATAAGGGATATACGGAAACTGCCTGTGCAGGATTACGACCTGGTGATCAATGATTTTGAGCCGGTGTCGGCGTGGGCTTGCAAGCTTAAAGGAAAACCATGTATTTCGCTGAGCCACCAATGTGCAGTGCTGCACCGTAATGCCCCCCAACCTCAACGGATCGACCTTATGGGCATGCTGGTGCTGCGACATTATGCACCCGTTACTGCCGCGTACGGATTTCATTTTAAAGCTTTTGGGGCTAACATTTATACGCCGGTGATAAGGCGCGAGATACGCCAGGTTACGCCAACCGACAGCGGACACTATACGGTGTACCTGCCTGCGTATGATGATGCAACCATTGTAAAACACCTATCGCACTTCAGAGATGTGCGGTGGGATGTGTTTTCAAAACATAACCGGCAGCCCTTTGTTTCGGGTAACATTACAGTGCGCAAAATTGATAACCGAAGTTTTATTGAGAGTATGGCCGCAAGTGCAGGTGTTTTGTGTGGCGCCGGATTTGAGGGGCCTGCTGAGGCTATGTACCTTGGGAAGAAGTTGCTGGTAGTGCCTATGCAGGCGCAGTACGAACAGCACTGTAATGCTTTGGGTGCAGCAATTATGGGCGCTGCGGTCATTCAGTCGTTGAACGAAAAATATTATGACATAATAGCAGAATGGCTGGAAAGTGGCCAGGCGATAAAAGTCAATTATCCCGATATTACTGCTGACATTGTCCAAAACATCATTAGAAAGCATGTTCCCGCTCATGCGTTGCAATTTCAGGGAACCGGTTTTGCCGGGGTATAGCAAGCATGACCGGATCGCTGCGGCGTCACGAATGCGATAATGGTCTTATATCCATAGTTTATAACAGCCGTGTTTTCATTTCCGTAACTTAGCCCGCACAAATTGTTAATTATGGAGTTAGGTATAAGCACGTTTGGGGAGATACCAATAGAACATATTACCGGAGGTGCTACAGGCGCACAGCAGCGGATAGATGAGCTGCTGAAGGAAGCTGTATTGGCTGATGAACTGGGGCTGGATGTGTTTGCACTGGGAGAGCATCACCGCCCTGATTATGTAGTATCTGCGCCGGAGGTGGTGCTTGCCGGAATAGCCTCGATAACAAAACGTATCAAGTTGTCGAGCGCGGTGACTGTACTTAGTTCTGCTGACCCTGTTCGCACGTTTCAGAATTTTGCTACGGTGGATCTTATCTCTAAGGGCCGTGCGGAGATAATGGCGGGGAGGGGATCGTTCATAGAGTCGTTCCCGTTGTTTGGGTACGATCTTGACGACTATGATGAATTATTCAGGGAGAAGCTGGAGTTGCTGATGCGGATAAACAGCCATGAAACAGTATCGTGGCAGGGACAGCACAGAGCGCCGCTGGAGCGTGCAGGGGTTTATCCACGACCGTACCAACAGCAAATACCCATATGGCTGGCAGTTGGTGGCACGCCGGCATCGGTGGTGCGCGCGGGTACGCTTAATCTTCCGCTGACGATTGCCATACTTGGCGGTAACCCGGCGCATTTTTTGCCTTTGATACGATTATACAGAGAGTCGGCCACAAAAGCCGGACACGATAGTGCGAAACTACAGTTTGCGCTTAACCAGCATACTTACATAGCAGATTCATCAGACCAGGCAGCTGATGAATTCTGGCCGATGTATGGGAAAATGATGAACAGGATAGGAAGAGAAAGAGGGTGGTCGCCGATGGCAAGAAAACAATTTGAATATATGCGTGCGCCGGGTGGATCGCTGATGGTGGGCACGGCCCAGGAGGTGGCGGATAAGATACTTGCTGAGTACCAGTTGTTTGGTAATACACGTTTTCTTGCACAGACCATAGCCGGTGAATTGCCGCACGAAAAGCAGATGAAATCGTTGCGGCTATTTGCTACCAAGGTAGCACCAGTTGTGAGAGAGGGAGCAAAGTAGATCCATGGCATGGTTTTTAGATACATTATTTGTTAGCTGCTAAAGTCAATAAGAGATGCATGGCGGAAGAACCGGGAAAAGTAGCCGGAGGCAGACATATAATAGAGACATGCCTGGATACTAACCATAAATAAAGCCCTATGCTGTGAGCAAAGGGCTTTTGGGCAGATCCGCTATACTGTGTTTAAGCCACTCTATAAAGTGTGGCTTAAACATTTTTATGCTAAAGCTTTTTGGTAGGCTTCGGCAAGGCGTGTATCGTATTTGAACATTTTGTACTGTTCACCGTTGTAGTAATGAGCGAAGGTTGCCCAATCTTTGGTTTTAAGAGCGTTGAACATTTTCTCGTTTCCTTTTGCTTTGATGAAACGTAAACCTATATCGGCCTGGTTAGCTTCGCTAGCTTTGGCATGGTCCCACATAGCGGCTACATTGGGGAAGCCAAGTTTTTGGTAATGGAACCCCATTACCTGCATGAGGCCTATACTTGTTGCCTGCATAGCAGCATCGGGGTTAATGGCAAAGGCATCGTTGAAAGCAGCCCATTCGCCGGCTTGTTTTTCGACTTTGTTTTTTGCCCAGGTGCGGAGGCCACCGCCGTCGTCAGGATTTTTGCCGATGCGCTTGAACCATGCAGGTTCAATCTGAATAAGAATCTTTCCTGTGG
>JBGAJU010000031.1:0-43235 GCA_044224775.1 Flavipsychrobacter sp. | reverse complement strand
CTGCTTTGCCCATATTGTCAATAGCCACAGCAACGGGTGCTATACCATCTTTGCCTGCAAACATCTGATAGTTGGCAACACCGGTCATTACATGTGCAAACAGAATATAAAGTACCGTACAAATACCCAGTGACAACAATATACCAATAGGCATATCCCGTTTGGGATTTTTAGCTTCCTGTGCGGCTGTTGACACTGCATCGAAACCAATGTAGGCGAAAAACACAATTGCCGCAGCGCGCACAATACCACTAAACCCAAACTCACCAAATGTCCCAGTATTCGCAGGTATGTAAGGCGTATAGTTCTCAGGATGAATATACTGCCAGCCTAGCGCAATGAATATCAAAACAACAGTTACTTTAAGAGCAACTATTATTCCATTTACCCATGCCGACTCTTTGGTACCCTTAATAAGCAGCAACGACATCAATATAACAATAAAAACAGCCGGCACATTAATGATACCACCATCAAAAGGCGACGACGTGAACTCGGGTCCCAGGTGTATATCAAAATAACCTAAAAATTTTACCAGGTAGCGCGACCAACTAATGGAAACCGTGGCTGCTCCTACCGCATATTCAAGTACCAGGTCCCAACCAATTATCCATGCTATGAATTCGCCCATTGTAGCATAAGAGTACGTATATGCACTACCGGCCACGGGTATCATGGAAGCAAATTCTGCATAACACAATCCGGCAAACGCGCAACCAAGTGCTGCAACTACAAATGAAATAGTGATCGCAGGTCCTGCATTGTTGGCCGCCGCGCCACCTGTTATGGAAAATAAACCGGCTCCGATTATCGCACCAATACCTAATGCCACGAGTGCCGGTGCAGTTAACGTTTTTTTAAGCCCTTTTTCTGAAGCTGCCGCTTCGGCAAAAAGTCGGTCTAATGGTTTTCTTGAAAATAAACCCATAATACAAATTTGAAATTTCCGTGAAAGGCTAAGATAACTAATTAGTTGATTCCTAGCTAAACCTTACAAGGGTGATTATTTGGTCATTTTTGCTGAAATTATATTAGGTTTGGGGGATATGATCCGGAGGTATGGCGCCTTTTTAGTTTTCTGTTTACTCATTGCGGCTTTCGGCGCTATAGCACAACCCACCCTTCCCGATATAGAAAGTATTGTTGAAGACGGTATGGTTACCCTCAGGTGGAATTGCCAGTACGATAAAGTAAAGGCAATAACCGTTATGCGCTCTCATGATAGCCTCAGCGATTACGAGATCATAGGCTATGTAAAAAAACGCGACAAGGGCATCCAGTCATTTACCGATGACGATCCGCTGCCGGGTAAGAACTTCTATAAGCTTTCTCTCCTTTTCAACAGTGGGGTAACATGGCGCAGTAATTTTGCAATGGCTAATGCCGATGAATTAACAGAGCAGCCTAAACCTGCAGTAAAAGCAACGGAACAAATTAAGAAAAACAAACCAACACAACTGGAATCAACATTCATCGACTCTGTTAAAGGCATGAGATCCGACACCTGCAAACCCGCCAATAAAGCCACAGTGAGCATGTCATTCTCACCCGATCCGATGCCTGACAGGCAACCTGAAGCGCCCCGCCCAAGGATCAAGCTAACTTATGATGACGTAGCAGATAACACACCTATCTTCATTCGATCTAAGTACATTTACACCGATACGCTGACGGGTCATGTAAATATGTCGCTACCCGATGACCTGGCAACGCACAGCTACTCAATAAAATTTTTCGATAAAGACAAAAAGCTGGTAACCGAAGTGCCTAAAATAAACAGCCGGCAATTACTGATAGATAAACGGAATTTTCAGCGGAAAGGCATTTACCAATTCAGGTTGAGAAAAGACTATTTAGAACTGGAATCAGGCTTTATCATTATTGACCCTACGCGCTAGAGTGTATAAAAATCATTTCATTACATTCCTTTACATTTCCTGCAACATTTCTTTCCACTCCGGGCCAAGTTGCAAGGATGAGCCGATATACATCTTCATCATCTGCACCATTTCTTCAGCATCCCAGGAATATACACCCGCTGCAAAATATACTCTGCCATCCAACGTGTCAAAGTAGAGGTTGCCGTCATGGTGAAGGCTTTGTATCAGGTGTTCATGGGTTTCAAAACCAAAGTAGTCGAAACACTTACCCTTAAGGGGGTGATCTGTCTTAGTACCTTTTCCTTCATAGTGAAGCAGGCCAATACGGCGCCATTCAAACCGCCTTACTTGCTGCGCGAATATCGTTTTCTTTACCAGGGTAAGTGTATGCTGGTCAAGCATGATACGTTCTGAAAAGAATATCCTCGCCAGGAACCGGTATAATGATAATAAGTACAAAACAGACGCACCTATAGTAGCTGTCCAATTAACAAAACTGTGCTTGAACGGTAGCGATTGCAACAAAAAAACAGTGGCCATGCCGGTAGTCACCAGGAATTCAATAACATATAGCGCACGGATACGCGGCTGCGTTCGATTACCTAGCTTTATAAGCAGGTTACGATCCCCCCAATAATATGTTATACAACGTTTTGCCAATTTTATCCGGTCATTTATATTACTACAAATTCGTCTACTATCCCTGTTACTACCACCGCATCAAATACCTCGCTGAATTCCTTTCTTATTAACGCTTTAACTTCCTCTTCAGGCACATCTCTGCCCAGTTCTTTCTGTATCGATGTCACACTCTTATCTGTGATGCCACAAGGCACTATATAATCAAAATACCTGAGGTCCGTATTCACGTTCAGCGCAAATCCATGCATGGTTACCCAACGGCTGCACCGCACACCCATGGCACATATCTTGCGAGCCTTACCTTGCACTTCCGCATCCAACCATACTCCGGTAGATCCTGGCAACCTGCCTCCTTCTATACCATAATGAGCGAGAGTACGGATGATCACCTCCTCAAGGTTGCGCATGTATTTACCAAGGTCGGTAACAAAATGCTCCAGGTCTAGTATAGGGTATCCAACTACCTGGCCCGGTCCGTGATACGTAATATCGCCTCCCCTGTTGGTTTTAAAGAAAGATACCTTCAACTCTTGCAGGCGCCGATCGTTGACTAGCAGGTTTTCCATATGCCCGCTCTTCCCTAACGTATAAACGTGCGGATGTTCACAAAAAAGTAAATGATGTTGTGTATTTTCAAGCGGAAGTGTCACGTCAGGATTATTGAACCTGGCCGCTTTCACACGAAGGTTCTCCTGCAGTAGGTTTTCCTGGTAATCCCACGCCAAATCATATGCCACCTTTCCTAGGTCTCTGAATAATATCTTCTTCATAAACAGGATATGCAATTTACGGATATTTGATCAAAAATATCCTGACATTACCGCCTTAGGGATGAATAAGGCTTACACAGGGGTAAAACCGGAATTATTCGAAACAGAAATAACATTAATTTAATGCATAATTCATCATTTCGCCTGCTGTTGCCTGCTCATCATATTCATTGCCGCCTGTAGGCCTTGTTGTGCCTTTACATAATCAGGCTTTATTTGCAGTGCAACCTTCCAAACCTCAACTGCTTCGGCAAACTGCATGTTGGAGTAATAAGCCCCCCCTAGGTTATACCATAGGTCGGGGTTAGTGCTATCTATGGCAATGCCTTTTTTGAAAACGTTGATCGCCTCAGGATACTGTCCTTTTGATCCATATTCCGCCCATCCTTTCTTCATATAATCGTCAGCTATCAGCCTGTATATACCTGGTAAGGTCGGATAACTTGGATAACGGTGCTTCACAGAATCAAGGTTTGCTTTTGCACGATCCATATCTCCCAGTTTATAATATGCAATACCCCTGTTCATATAAGATGCCACCATATCCGGGTGGATGGATAGCGCATGGTTCAGTAATACTATTGCTTTATTCAGCAATTCTTTTCTTTCATCATCTTTTTTCACATCAGCTAACGTAATGTACGATGCTGCAACATTTGCACACACCAATACACTGTTAGGAACGGTATTCAGGTCGGCGAGGAACAAAGTGCCATCATTTTTCCAGTCGGCATTTCTCGCAATAGTTTTCATACCGGCAAAAACTACAATAACACCTAAAACAGCAGCAAGTACTTTCTGTCCCATCTCAGCCGGTTGCATCTTTTCAAAGCCCTTCCACAGCAGCCACGCAGCAGCAATTGCAAAACCAACCGATGAATGATAAATAAGACGCTCACCCATTGTAGCACCTATCTCAAAAAAGATATTGCATACCAGCATCAGGTGCAGCAGATAGAATGCGGCAGCAAACCCAAGCACATGGCGTTTTTTCGAGTACATTACTGCTACAAACGCGATTATCCCATGCACTAACAGAGACAATAATACCCACATGTTCGAAAAGTCTTTGTAGGGGATTGAATTGTAAGAATAGTCAGCAGACAATGGATGCGGGAATATCAGCAACTTCAGATAATTAAGAGATGTTGCGATCTCTGTTGCCAGTTTTTGGTTGCCTTCGGCAAAAATGTAGGGGTTATTCAGTACTTCTTTCTCTGCATTAGAATTTAATCCCGGCACTGCCCCCACCAACACCAACAAATAAAGACCGGCAAAGAACATGAACGGCAGCAACAGTATAACATTGGTTTTGAATACTTTGTTCTCTGTTTTGTCATTTATATCAGCGCGTGTATAGTTAAATATACACAAAACAGCTGTTATAAAAACCAGGAAAGGGAATGTGCTTAGAGCCGTCGTGCTCAGGCCTTCTATTGCAGAAGCCAGGCCCGGCCGCTCCAATATTGATGCATTCAATATCTGGTACTCCATATCATTATTACTGAAATAGAGCACATATATACGCAGCGCCACATAAATGAGTGCCACTACCAGATATGGGAAAGCAGTCATTATGCTCCTTTTAAACGAGAAATTCTTGAAAATATAGAACGCCATCGGCAGCAATACAACCGTAGTCAGAGCATATTCTTTTGAAAGAAACGTGAGGAAATAGCTACCTAAACCAAACAACATCCATTTTGTTTCCTTCCTGTTCTCCTCGAACCTGAACGCGCATATAAATGTCAGGCACATAAACAGCAGCGACATGATCTCATCCCGGCTCTTCACGTTTGCAACTACCTCTGTATGTATCGGGTGAATGGTGAATATAAGTGTAGCAATAAATGCAATAAGCGGCTGGTTTCTGAATACCACCATCCGTAAAAAATACAGCAGCACAGCAATCGACGCTATATACCAAAGCACATTCAGCACATGCCTTACGTGCATCGCCTTTATAAGCCGCTCTTCTTGCTTACCCTTCACTCCAAAAGCAATATTCTCCCTCAGCACACTATCAATCTTATCCTCCGATATGGTACCCATGAATTGTTGCTCTATCGCAAACGTAACAATAGACAACGGACGATAACGGCCTCCCGAAAGCTGGTTAGATGTATTCAACTGACGATAATAGCTGTCGTATGCGTCGCGGGTCATTATTTTAGGAATTCCCGATATCCCCTCCTGCACATACTCATTCTTCACGATCACAATACCATCGTCATGTGCATATTCATTAAAAAAACTATTGAAGTAAAAAACAAAGGCCAGTATACCAAGTACAATGGCCTGTGTCTTAAAATCGTATATCGAATATTTTTTGCCAGCAGACAATGCAGCAACCGGTTCGGCTAACTGAGATTCGGGGGATACTTCCTGGGGTTGCTTTGGTTTATTCTTCTTTGCCATTATTTACGGGTGAAAATCAAAAATAATCATTTGGCAATAAAAGATTGTACTATATCTACCAGTTCTTTTGTGGCCTTTTCCAGGTCATCGTTGATAAGAATACGGTCAAACTGCGCAGCAAATGTTAATTCATATTCAGCCTTACTTACTCGTTCTTCTAAAGTTTGGGGCGTTTCCGTGCCACGGGCTATCAGCCTTTCCCTCAGCGCTTCAAGCGAGGGCGCTTCTATAAAGATCGTCAGGCTATTGCCCGGGTACTTATGCTTGATGGCTAAAGCGCCCTGAACATCAATATCCACTAAAGGAGTATGCCCGTCTCCCCATATCCGCTCCAGTTCAGATCTGGTTGTGCCATAATATTTGCCGGTATACACCATTTCCCACTCCACAAAAGCGTCGTCATCGATCATCTTTTTGAATTCATCAACGCCATAGAAGTAATAATCTTTGCCATGCAACTCACCTGTTCTTGGCATACGGGTACAAGCCGATATTGAAAAACCCAGCATCGGCACAGCGGCCATAAGCCGCCTCACCAACGTAGTCTTGCCACTCCCCGATGGCGCAGTAATAACAATTATTTTCCCCTGTGCTTCTGGCATAATTTATATGCGAATTAAGGGAAAAATTGTGGGATGTGGTAATTTAGGTAGCTAGGGGTCCTTCAATATCAAAAAACCACATCATTCCGCTGGGCATTCAGCTTTATCACCCCTATCTTATCAAGTCCCCGGGAGATAAAATAAGTAAGGTCAAACTCAAACCACTTAACGGCATTATTAGCACGGCCCGGATGCTTATGGTGGTTATTATGATATGCCTCCCCAACAAAGAACAGGTCAACAGGAAGAATGTTTTTCGAGGTATTGTTCATAGAATAATTCTCATACCCGAATTTATGCGCCCACCAGTTCACCGCTACTCCATGCAGCGACCCCATAGCTAATGTGAACGGGAAAAACAACCACTGCCACCATGCGGTGGCAAGGTAAAGGTAAATGGCCAGGTAAATAAAGCCCCAGATCACCCTGGCTATCCAGTTATGCGCAAATTTGTCAAAAGCCTCCCACGATGGCAGGTCTTTTGTATACTTGGCATCGGCCTTGGTTTTCCCTATCCATAAATTGTAGTAGTTATTTCGTGTCACCCACATCATCATGAACATATTCGGTGTGTTGTGTGGCGAGTGTGGATCCTCCGGCTTGTCGGTGTAGGCATGGTGCATACGGTGCATCAGCCCATAGGTGAACGGGCTTATGTAAGAGGAACCCTGTGACAAAAAAGAGCATATGTAGAAGAATTTCTCCCACCCGGGCGACATAGAAAAGTGTGCATGTGCAGCATACCTGTGCATAAAAAACGACTGGAAAAACAAAGACACATACCAGTGTATCGCAAAAAAAATAATTATAGCCACAGAAGATAATATTAAACCTGAATAAAAAAAGCAATGGCTAATGGCCCGGGACGAGGATTATGTATATTCTTGTATCGATGCAGAAGCGAACTACTACGCTCCTTTGCATTGACATTGCGGTAGTAAGGTAAGTGTTTTTACATTATTAATTCAGTTTTCCTTTTCGTAAATACTTCATATAAAACATCTTGAGGTTACATAATGAATAAAGGTGGCTTGCGCCACCTTTAAAATATCCCCAATTCTTTATATCCAGAACTAACAATATGTTTCAAACGCCTGTATCAGGTTGGCAGCAATCATTTGTGCCGGCCGGCCTTCTATATTGTGGCGTTCTACCATATGCACCACTTTACCGTCCTTAAGCAGGGCTATCGCCGGTGAAGATGGCGGGTACGGGAGCAGGTAATTGCGCGCCGCTTTCACTGCGTCTATATCAAAACCGGCAAAGCTGGTTGTGAGCCTGTTTGGCTTCTTACTCGTGTTATTAACCGCCATAATCACGCCTGGGCGCGCAGTACCGGCAGCACAGCCACATACGCTGTTGATGAACAATAAGGTCGTACCTTCTTTTTTCATAGTGCTGTCCACATCTGCGGGGGTAAGCAACTCTTCAAAACCATTCGTGGTCAGTTCTGCCTTCATTGGCGCTACTATCTGTTCCGGATACATTAGATCTGTTATTTTTTCGCAAAGTTACGATAATATAGCCCCCTGCTTGCAAGTGCTTCATAATTAATATCAATGATTATAAAAGCATTTATTATTGGTAACTTTGCCGCAACCCGCCAAATAAGCCATATTCATATATAATTCATACAATATTGGGTTCCATAATAGACAATTTCATCTCCTTTGTTAAAAGGAAAATATCAAAAAAGCATCGCTTCAATCTGCAATATGAAAAAAAGCAGTGGGACGGCTTACGCAGCGTTGAAGACCTTGGCAGATACAGCATTATAGTGGGTTACGTCCGTTTTTTTGCTCAGGATGCCCGGATACTCGACCTTGGCTGTGGCGAAGGGGTCTTACAAGAACGTATTTCAGCAAACAATTACACACAATATTTAGGCGTAGACATCAGCGATGTCGCAATTGCTAACGCACAGGAAAAGGCAGACACCAAAACAAAATTCATCACCGGTGACTTGCAAAGACTACAGCTCGATGGCACTTTCAATGTGATCGTCTACAACGAAAGCATCTACTACCTGAAAGACCCAAAAGCATCTGTACTGTCATTAATAAAAAATCTTACACCCAACGGCATCTTTATCATTAGCTGCTACAACCGGCATGGGCGTGAGCACACAACTTTATGGGAGGGTCTGGCAGATATTGTTGATCTTGCTGATCGCGTTACTGTCTCAAACGCGAAAGGAGATACTTGGGCCATTCACGTTTACACCGTTAAACGTTAAATACTGCTTGCAGGACCACCAAGTTTGGCATGTGCGGTTATCACCTCAAAAACTTTCATGTTGATCTCCCTCTTAACGTCATTCAGCTTTGTGCCAACCGGCAATGGATGAGGCAGGCTGTAAGAAACAACTAGCTGCAGGGTTTCTTTCTCAAATGATTCAATAACCGCTTCTATCGGTTCTATTACTGCAGTGGTTTTCAGCAATTCTTCTTTAACGTCAGCTATCACTCGCATAAGCGTGGCATGATCTATCCCATACCTTATGTGCGCCACGACCTTCATTACCCTCAGGTCCCGCATAGACAGGTTGATGAGATTCTGGCTCACCAGGTTCTGGTTAGGAATAATGTGGGCCGAGCCGTCTGTATTCCTCAGCCTTGTGCTCCTGAAACCTATCCGTTCAACCACACCTTCTATTTCTCCCAACTTAACAGTGTCGCCCGTTTTAAATGGCTTGTCAGACAGGATAGTAAATGCTGCAAAGAAGTTCTCAACAGTTTCTTTACCGGCCAGTGCAATAGCGACACCACCAATACCAAGACCAGTTATCAGCGCGGGTATATTCACCATGAACACCTGCCCCAGTATCCAGAAGATACTAAGTGTCCATATCACCAGCTTGGCTATTTCCTTCGTCAGCGGCAGCAGTTGCATACGCGCATAGTCGTTCTGCTGATGTGCTTTACCCATTCGCAGGTAATAAACAAAATCAATAAACCGCGTAACTACCTGCGTAAGAAACACAATGAACTGGAAAAGGAAAACATGGTCAAGCACATCACCCAGCCTGATGTCCACCTTAGCCTTCATACCTATGAACCGCCTGATAACAAAGTGGTCAAGAAAGTTATCTACCTGGTGTATGGCGATAAAGTAAAGTATGGTCTGCAGCAACCGTTCTATCGGCTTGGCCAGCATAGAGCGTATCTTACCCCTGTACTTGGCATAGCTCAGCCTCATTGCTATAGTGCTGCTCAGTCGCGTGAGCATATTGGCCATCGGCCGCTTCAGCAGCAAGGTGCCAACTATTATACCCACACACCAGATATAATCAGATACCTTATCGCCCATGTACACACGGTCGAAAAAGTTCAGTTCAATATCTAATAGCAACGGCATTCGTTACGATTGAAAATTAGTGGTCTAAACAGAAACATTAAACTCTCTCAACGCATCATTCAAACTGGTCTTCAGGTCGGTTGATGGTTTACGGGTACCTATTATCAGCGCACAGCTCACGCCATACTCTCCTGCAGGGTATTGCTTGTTGTAAGTACCGGGTATAACTACACTACGTGCAGGCACACGTCCTTTATAAGTAATAGGTTCCGGTCCGCTCACATCTATTATTTTAGTAGACTGTGTCAACACCACATTAGCCCCAAGCACAGCCTCTTTCTCCACAACAACTCCTTCAACTACAATACAACGTGAGCCTATAAAGCATCCATCTTCAACAATAACCGGCGACGCCTGCAATGGTTCCAGAACTCCGCCAATTCCTACCCCGCCGCTCAGGTGCACGCCCTTACCTATCTGCGCACAAGAACCCACAGTAGCCCAGGTATCCACCATCGTCCCCTCATCCACATACGCACCTATGTTCACATAAGATGGCATAAGCACCACGTTCTTCGCCAGGTAAGCTCCGTATCGAGCAACCGCGTGTGGCACGGCACGCACACCCAACGATGCATAGTCTTTCTTCAGCAGCATCTTATCATAAAACTCAAATGGCGCCAGTTCCCATGTCTGCATCTGCTGTACTCCAAAATAGAGCAGTATGGCTTTCTTCACCCATTCCTGCACTTCCCAGCCATTCGCCACAGGCTTTGCTACACGCAGCCTGCCCTTATCCACTTCTTCTATTACCGCACGTATTGCCGATACATAATTTTCATTCTTTAGTAATTCCCTGTTGCTGAAGGCTTCTTCTATTGCCTGCTGCCATTGTTGCTCCATATATGTTATTTCAAATGTCAAATTTATACCAAAAAAAGTTTCTTCCTGAGCTTATCGAAGGACAACCAATCAACTTATTAACTTTTGCTACTCCATGGCCAGAACTGCTTATCGGTCATTAGCCCCCTCGCATACTTCCGTTCCACAAAATGAAAGAGCAGCATTGCGGCAAACAAAGCCAGCGGAATACCAATAGCCCTTGTCAGGATACCATACATAGCTGTGCGTCCGGGTGTGAAATGAGAAATAATATTATCTACCAGGTAAAACACAGAAAAATGTATCAGGAAAAGAGAATAGGAACGCTCACCCAGCCATATCATAAACGGTTTGCTTAAGAACGTTTTGAATGATGACAGGTTAAAGGCAAGTATGATAATACCCGCATACAACAAACCATAGCCTGAATGCATGAAGGATAAATATATCCAAGCTGGTTGCAGCTTGCCATTCTGTATGACCTCGTATCCCAAATAATGCCCTGCAAGGAATTCTGGTGCATGCCTGAACATAACAAGAGAACCAATGAGCATTAACACTCCCGCCACTACAAAATTGAATCCCTGCCTGAGGTTAAAATCTTTCGCAGCAAGATACACCCCCAGCAAAAAGCATAACATATACTCTATAAACTTGCCTAATGTAGCCACTTGGTAGGTATAAGCATAAACACCGGATGCATACTCTGTAAACAGGTTTTGCAGCAAGAAGATAAGCAACAATGTACTGACGATAGAGATGATCAGCCTGCGGGCATAGACCTTATTGCCCGGGGGAAAAATAAAGACAATAAGCGGCACAAGGATGTAGAAGAACATCTCTATCTGTAGGCTCCACCAGGCAAGATTATAATACTTACCATCAAAATTGAACATCACCGTCTCCTTCACCGTCTCCCACACCGAGAACTGTGCACGTAAACCATCATCATTATACCACGTAGGGAACTTATTATTGAACCAAACCACGAATGCGCCAAAAAGCAGGGCAAAAAAGTAGGGCGGGTAAATACGCTTCACCCTGCGGTAAAAATAATCTCCTGTCTCAAACTCGCGCTGCCGCCTCAGGTAAGGACGCAGCAACACTACACCACTCAACACAAAAAAGAGTTCTACACCTGATTGCGTAAAATAAGTGAAGAGATCTGTGAGCACCGGTATCTTCAGGTAACTGACGGACTTAATGATATGCGCCGTAAAAGCATGGTGCACCACGATCATCGACGCAGCAATACCCCTCAACCCGTCCAGGAAATGAAACCTTTCTTTGGTACCCGCCTCGCTCATGTAGATATGAAGTACTAACTATTTTAAGAGTGTATCAATTACAGCAAATATACGCGCCATATCATCATTGGTGAGGTTAGATCCTGATGGCAGGCATAACCCGTCACTGAACAATTGTTCAGATGTGCCATCGCCATAGAACGGAGACTCCTCAAACACCGGCTGCATATGCATGGGCTTCCACAGCGGGCGCGACTCTATGTTCTCTTTTTCCAAAGCCAGCCGCAGATCTTCTCTCGTAAAGCCAGCTTCTTGTTCATCAACCAATATTGTTGTCAGCCACCTGTTACTGAAATATCCTGCTGGCTCATCTACAAATTGTATCCCCATCCTTCCCGCCAGGTAATTATGATATTGTTCATAAATACCCCTGCGCTGCTCAACACGTTTTGCCAGTATCTGCATTTGTCCACGGCCCACGCCTGCACACAGATTACTCATGCGGTAATTGTAGCCGATCTGAGAATGCTGGTAATGCGGCGCCTCATCTCTTGCCTGTGTAGCTAAAAAACGTGCATCCTTCACCAACCCCGAACTATGCGATACCAGTGCCCCGCCACCCGATGTGGTAATTATTTTATTACCATTGAATGACAGTACGCCAATATCCCCGAACGAACCACATCTTTGCCCGTTTATCGATGAACCCAATGCCTCTGCCGCATCCTCTATCACAGGTATTTTATAATCACGTGCTATCGCTGTTATTTCTGCCATTTTTGCAGGCATTCCATACAGGTGCACGGGTATTATAGCCTTGGGATGCCTGCCTTTTGCTATCCTGTCTTTTATTGCGGCTTCAAGCAATTGGGGAGATATATTCCACGTATCTTTTTCACTGTCCACAAATACCGGTGTTGCGCCCACATAAGTTATCGGGTTTGCCGTAGCCGAGAAGGTCATGCTCTGGCATATCACTTCATCACCCGCTTTCACCCCAAGTAATACCAAAGCCAGGTGCAGCCCTGCGGTACCCGAACTTAACGCGGCAACATGACAATCATGGTCAAGAAAAAGTTCAAGGTCTTGTTCAAAACCATTTACATTAGGTCCAAGTGGCGCTATCCAATTTGTTTCAAATGCTTCTTTTACAAACTGCTCCTCGTTGCCGCCCATATGTGGCGATGATAACCATATCTTAGGTTTCATTTGAATATTTTTGTCTTCAAGCGGCCATAATTCTCCCTGCGCTTTTTCCATTATGCCGGTTCGTTTACTTTTATTATTCGTGCAGGGTTGCCTACTGCTGTTGCATAATCCGGTATATCCTTTATCAGCACAGTGCCTGCGCCTATTGTACACCACTTGCCTATTCTTACCCCCTGTATAGCCGATGCCCCCGATCCTATATGCGTCCCCTCACCTACATGCACATCACCGCTCAAAGTAGCATTGGGCGATATATGTGCATAATCACCTATCACACAATCATGGTCTATTGAACAATTAGTGTTGATGATACAATGCTTCCCAATTTTCACATCCGGATTCACAGTAACACCTGCCATCACCACTGTGCCCTCTCCCACACTTGCTCTTTTTGATACATAAGCCGTAGCATGTATCGCCGTCCCAAAGTTCACCATGCCCACCATCTTTTCAGCCACTTTTCTACGTGTTGCATTCACACCAATGCTGATGATCACCTTATCCTTGATAAAATCTACCACCGGGAAGGGTTTCTGCACGGGGAATTCCCATATCGGCTCCCTGTCGGCATCGTCCCATATTTCTATATTCGCCTCACCCATACTTTCCAGTATGTCGATGATCACCTTGCCATGGCCGCTTGCTCCGTATAGGATCATTTGTTATACTTTTTAATTCCCCCTGAATTTCTCCATCGTCGCACTCGTCTCCGAACTTATTCCTTCCGACTTCGCCACATTCCTGAACGTCATCAATAATATCCTCACGTCTAATGCAAAACTAACATTATTTACATACCACACATCGTAATCGAATTTCTGCGCCCAGCTTATGGCGTTGCGGCCATTTACCTGCGCCCAGCCGGTGATACCGGGGCGCACATCGTGCCGGTGCTTTTGTGTTTCATTATACAGGGGCAGGTATTCCACTAGCAATGGCCTTGGGCCTATAATGCTCATATCACCTTTCAGCACATTCAGCAGTTGCGGCACCTCGTCCAGCGATTTCTCCCGCACCCACTTCCCTACCGGTGTCAGCCGCACAGCATCAGGCAGCAACTCACCATTCGCGTCCCTGCTGTCATTCATGGTCTTATACTTGATCACCCTGAAGATACGCCCGTTCCTGCCCGGCCTTGGTTGCAGAAAAAATGGCTTACCGCTGTTAGCCACCGTGAGCAATATTGTAACTATTATAAATAATGGAGATAGAACGGTAAACATGATAGCGGCCACCACAAAGTCAATGACCCTTTTTATAAATCGCTCATATGTGGAACCTGCTGCCAACCTGCTATAAAGAAATGCTAAGATAGTTGATAGCTGACTAACATCAGAAGCGCTGGCACGAAAATGCTTAATTTTGCCCTGTATGAAGAATAAAACATTGGTATTGGGCGCATCCGAAAACCCATCGCGCTACAGCAATATGGCCATACTGAAGCTGCGTAACCACAAGCAGGATGTGGTGGCAATAGGCAGGCGGGCGGGCAAGGTGAACGATGTGGAGATTGGCACACAACCCGTAAAAACCGATGATATAGACACCGTCACCCTATACCTGAACCCAGACCACCAGGAACCTTACTACGATTATATCGTATCCCTCAAACCCCGCCGCATCATCTTCAACCCCGGCACCGAGAACGAGGAGCTGGAACGCCTGGCCGCCAAAGAAGGTATAGATGTGCTGGAAGCCTGCACACTCGTAATGCTCGGCACAGGCCAGTATTAGCAGTTTTTGACCTAATTTGCTACTTTTAGGTCATGCGGCTATTCTCAGGTTTATTTATCGCAGTATTATTATTGGCCATCCCATCGCGCGCGCAGGATGATGCCACAGGCACCGTAACCGGCAAACTGATGGGCAACCTGCAACCCGTGGCAGGCGCAGAGGTGACGATTCTTCAAAAAGACAAAATATTTGACCAGAAAACAGCGGATGAGAACGGCAACTATGCCTTCCCCCACCTGCGCCCCGGTTACTACGATGTGCGCGCCACCATGCCCGGCTACCGCACCAGCATAATCGTCAAAATACCCGTTGCAGAGCACAAGAACACCAAGAACGACTTCTACCTCCCGAAATTAAATACGGAAAACATGCCCAAAACACCATTGGTGGAAGACTACGAAGACAACTGCCGCAACTACATGCGCAACAAAACCTACCGGACAAAAAAACAACGTCGCCTAACCAAGTATGAATAGTGTTTTTACGTCTATATAAGTGTAATGCGAATATTAATACTCATATTAACCATACTGTCCCTTAGCAAAGGGTTATACGCACAAGGAATTAAGGGACGGGTCATAAACGAAAAAAGAGAATCGATAGTTGGTGCAACTATTACTATATATCAAAACGATTTATTACAAGATCAGACAACAAGTGGTAACGCCGGCATTTTTTATATCAATTTTTTAAAACCCGGGCATTATGACTTAATCACTTCTTACAAAGGTTTTTATCAGAACCAAACCATACGGGTACCGATTAGTGACAGCAACTTAACATTGATAAGAATACACTTACAACCAAAAACAGATACTAGTTCAAAAATAATTATCTCAAGCTACAAAAACCCCTTTTATTATGACCTGATGTATGAACCGGACAATAAAATTTCCTCTGTTTGGTTTTTGGGACAAATACTTGAATATTACTTTGACATGGACAACCCCTCCAAACGCACTTATGACCGCGATGAAATAAACCGCATGCCATATTAATGAAAAAACCATCCTCCATACAACTCAACATACCCCACCCCTGCACACAAAACTGGGAGGAGATGACCCCATGCAGCACCGGCCGCTTCTGTGCCCATTGCCAGAAAACAGTCATCGACTTCACCACATGGAGCGATAATGCCCTATATAACTTTTTCTCAAAAAATACCGGTGAAGTTTGCGGCAGAATGTATGCGGCACAGTTAGATCATCCTATAAATATTCCTCCACAACCGCACAGCCGTTTATATAGATTGGCAGTTGCTTTAGGACTAACATTGATTTTTGGAGAAAAATCACAAGTATTTAGCCAAAATCGCCCACCTAAAGTGGAACAAATTCCGATCTTGAGAAATACCGATTTCTCATCAGATCGTATGGGTACAATTGCCGGCACTGTCTTCGATAAGAAACAGCAATTGGCCAACGTAAAAATAGAAGTCTATGATGGTAGAGACTTAAAGGTTACCACAACAACAAATTCAAGTGGCGAGTTTATTATTTCAGCCCTAAAGGTTGGCTATTATAATGTAGTAGCAACTTTCCCTGATTATGATATTCATAAAGTTGTGGACGTATATCCGAGATATAGTGATACTGCCTATCTTGATATACGGATGTCTCGCCAAAGTGATTCAGCTACAAAAACAAGGATAGAGTACTATAGAGAACCAATGAATATAAATGACGGAATATGGACCGGTCAAATAAACCATTCTGCACTACCCCAAAAAGATGAACTTTACGAAAATCCATCAAATCGCACATATAACCGCGATGAAATAAACCGCATGCCATATTAATGAAAAAACCATCCTCCATACAACTCAACATACCCCACCCCTGCACACAAAACTGGGAGGAGATGACCCCATGCAGCACAGGCCGCTTCTGTGCCCATTGCCAGAAAACAGTCATCGACTTCACCACATGGACAGACACCGCATTGTATAATTTCTTCTCAAAAAACACCGGTGAGGTTTGCGGCAGGGTGTTGCCTACACAAATGCAGCGTAATATTAATATCCCTTATCAACCACACAGCAGGTTATACAGACTAACAATAGCCCTTGGCCTAACATTAATATTCGCAGAAACACCACAGGCATTTAGCCAAAACAGGCCACCAAAAGTGGAACAGAATTCAACATTAAAAAAGATCCGGTCAGATGTTAACCAAACAGGCGTAATTAACGGTAAGGTTACAGACGAACAAGGCATACCTCTTTCCAACGTTGCTGTAGCTGTTTACATAGGTGGTAACATTAAAGGCAATGCAACTACTGACACCAATGGTAATTTTATTTTCAACTCTCTATACCATGAAAATTACGATATAATAATTACCACCCCTGGATTTGACAGTTGCATAATTACAAATGTGGTTCCAGCCTACAATAATAGATATACAGATATACAAGTAGTGCTTGAACACCAAAAGAACTCAAAGCCTAATACAAGAATAATAGGTTATAAAATACCGCTCAGGAATTGCGATAGGAAAACGATCTTATCAGATAAAGAAATCCGGAAAATGCCTATGGGCCAAATCAATTATTGGGGACCGGCCCCAGGAAACCACACTTACAGTCGTGAAGAATTAAACCGCCTTCCGATTAACCACATTCCGTCAGATCTTCCCATACCCGAACGCTAGCCGATCCACAGTGCCCCTCCCACACTATCCCTGCTCGCCCCTGTCACACTGCTCAAAACATTCACCTCCTCCCGCCACCTAAGCGTACCAATCAACGCCATCACCAGCGCCTCTTTATACTTCACCACATTGGCAACGGGCACTACAACAGTTACATTATAGGGTGCCAGTGCCTTTTCCAGCTCCATCATTAAAAAAGTATTAAAAGCCCCGCCACCCGTTGCCAATAATTTGGCCTGTTCCTTACCATGCGGGTATTGTTGCAATGTTTTCGCTACCTGGTCGGCAATGTGCCGTACCATCGTGTGCAGCATATCATACGTGCTATGCGCTGCCTCCAGCAATATGGGGAATGCCAGGTCTTTCGCTGCATCATTGCTTAGCGATTTTGGCGGTTGCTGTTTATAATAAGCCGCACTATTCAGCCTGTCCAGCACGTCGGGCAGCAACATACCCTGCGCAGCCATCGCCCCACCCTCGTCCATCGTTTTACCTTCGCGCTCTGCCAATCCGTTTAAAATTTGGTTTGCCGCACAAACATCAAATGCCACGCCGCTTGCCTGCACCGTAATGTTCGCTATCCCCCCAATGTTCAATAAGTAATCAAAATCCCCGAACAGCAACCTGTCCCCTATCGGCACTATAGGTGCGCCCTGCCCACCCAGCGACACATCCATCGCCCGCAGGTCACTTATTACCGGCAGGCTTGTAACGGCTGCAATAGCAGCACCATCACCTATTTGCCCCGTCGTCGCATGCTGCGGCTCATGAAAAACAGTATGCCCGTGCGATGCTATAAAATGCACCTTATGCCCCAGGTTATATTTATCAATGAACTCATTCACCCGCTCGCCCAAATACCGCCCATAGCGTGTATGCAGCTTCAAAAAATCGCTCACGTGCACATCAGCAGCATGCCGCAGGTCATCCACCCATTTATTGCTGTAAGGCATGCACTCAGCCTGCAATATTTCATAGCTCCATTTCCCACGCACCTCCTCCAGTTGCACATACGCCACATCCAGCCCATCCAGCGAGCTCCCCGACATTAACCCTATAACCTTGTAAACCATTGTATAAGTTGTAACCGGGTATTCTCCCGATCATTTTCAAATTTTCAAATCAGCACATTTTCAAATTAAACGAAGTCACTCCACTCTTGCTCCATCCACTCCTTCATCCGCATATTCGTAAAATCAATAGTTATCGGCACTATCGATGCATACCCCGCCTTCAGCGCTTCCACATCACTGCCCGGGTTCTTGTCCATGTTCATGAATTTGCCTGTCATCCAGTAATAATCCTTGCCCCTTGGGTCCACCCTGTGATCAAACTCCTCTGCCCACTTGGCATATGCCTGCCTGCATATCTTCATCCCTTTAAAATCTGCAGGCCGCAGTATAGGTACATTCACATTCAGCAGCATATGGTCGGGCATTGGGGCACTGAGCATACGCTTCGTCAGCTCATACGCCACATTTGCCGACACCTCAAAGTCCGCCTCAAACTTAAAATCCAGCAACGATATACCTATAGAAGGTATCCCCTCTATGGCAGCCTCCATAGCCGCGCTCATAGTACCCGAATAAATGACATTAATAGAATGATTAGCGCCGTGATTGATACCGCTCAGGCATATATCCGGCTTGCGGTGCAATACCTTATCGCGCGCAAGTTTCACGCAATCTGCAGGCGTGCCGCTGCACTGCCACGAATCTATCCCGTCAAACACATCCACCCTGTCCAATCGCAAAGGGTCACCAATGGTTATCGCGTGCCCCATGCCGCTCTGTGGACTATCCGGCGCCACAACCACCACTTGCCCCAATTCCCGCACAGCCTCCACCAGCGCCCGTATACCGGGCGCATTTATGCTGTCATCATTAGTAATAAGTATAACCGGCCTCTCTTTCATAAATAACACATCCCACCATGGGCATTTTCAAATTTTCAAATCAGCACATTTTCAAATTACTCAACAACCGGTACAAACGGCATCGCCATCATTGCCTTGCCATTCATCTTGCGCAGGTCGCGCACCCTTTCTATCCACTCATACTCAGGCCCAACTTCTTCCTTAATAGCAGTTCTTATTGCAGCCTGCATCTCCGTATTGTTGTCAAACCGCTTCAGTATCTTCTCCAGCTTGTCCGATGGTTCGGGATAGGTCACCACCTTATAGTCCTTCACCTTAGCCATGCTCACGGCACTTGCTATCGCCCTGTCCAGTCCGCCAAGCCCGTCCACAAGCCCTATCTCGTGCGCGTCAGAGCCCGTCCACACACGTCCCTGCGATATAGTATCCACATCATCCGGGTTCATTCGCCTGCCCTCAGCCACATGCCGTTTAAAGATGGCATAGATGCTGTCCACCGATGCCTGTATACGTTGGCCTTCTTCCGGTGTCAGCGGGCGCGATGCCGTAGGCACATCAGCATAAGGGGCATTCTTCACACCGTCAAAAGTTATACCCAGCTTATTCTTCGCCAGCTTATCCATGCTGAACATCATCCCGAAAACACCTATACTACCGGTAAGTGTGTTGGGCATAGCAAAAATGCTGTCAGCCATAGTAGATATATAATACCCGCCCGATGCTGCATAATCGCCCATAGACACAATAAGGTGTTTCTTTTGCTTCAGCAATACCAGCTCGCGCAATATCACTTCCGATGCCAGCGCACTGCCACCGGGCGAATTTACGCGCAGCACCACAGCTTTTATTTTATCATCCTTCGCCACTTTGCGTATGGCTTCGCAAAACGTTTTCGATGCTATCTGGTGTTCGTCTTTTTCGTCGCCGTCCACAATATTGCCTTCTGCCATCAGCACCGCTATTTTGTTCTCGCTCAGCTTCCCTTCATTCTTGTGCGCACCTGCATAGTCAAATAAAGACACGTACTTAATGTTGTCCTTCTCCGGCACTCCCGCCTGCTTGCGTATGCGCTGCTCCACTTCGTCCCAATACAGCAGGCCGGCAACAAAACCATTTTTCACCGCATCAGCCGGAAACTGTATGCTGCCCCTTACTGCCCATTGGTGTACGGTATCCTGCGGCACACCGGTGTACTTCGATGCGGCAATAAGGTATTGGTCCCACAAACCTTTCTGAAAAGCCGCCACCTGCAGTTTATTCGGGTCGCTCATCTTGTCGGCCCTGAAGGGCTCTGTAGCACTCTTGAACTTTCCTGCATAGAATATTTCGGGTTGCAGTTCCAGTTTGTCCAGTGTTCCTTTAAAGAAAGCAAGTATGGTGGCAAAACCTTTAAGCTCCACATCGCCTGCAGGGTTCAGGTAAATACTGTCGGCAGGGCTTGCCGCAAAGTAGGCAGCCTGCGTGATGTTCTCGCCATATGCGTAGATGAACTTCCGCGATGCTTTAAAATCTTCCAATGCGCCCCTCAGCTGCTGCAATGTGGCCCAGCCATTAGGCGTGGGGTTCAGTTTTATCAATATTCCTTTTATAGCGCCATCGGTTTTTGCGTAAGCAAGAGCCCTGGTTATGTCGTATAGGCCGGGCACATAATCGTTGCCACCTCCCAACGCCGCAAGCGAGTTGATCTCTCCCTGCTCATGTATTCGTTTTGCAAGGTCTATCACCAGCACCTCGCCCTTTGTCTTAGATGCATCCTTTTCCGATAGGCTGCTCACTATCCCTGCGATCACGAACACAAACACTAACACACCCACTATGCCCATCACCACCATCGCCAGCATCGATGCAAAAAACATTTTAAAAAACTCTTTCATATAGTTTCCTTTAATTGAATTACAAATATACACAGGTAAGGTATATCACTTTAGGTGATTTTAACGTTAGGTTTTATGCGCGTGTCCATAACTGGCCTAAAACCGGTAAATTCGCAGCAATATCCCGATGACGAAGAGTTTTCTATTATTTTGTTTGGTTTTCCTATTGGGCAGTATCATTTATGTTCATGCAATAACAGGGCCTTCAAAAGTATGCATCGGCGCTACTATTACTTTAAGCGATACCGCCGCAGGTGGATTTTGGAGCAGTAGCGACACTACCATAGCAGGCATTGATTCTGTGTCGGGTATGGTTACCGGTGTTGCTTCAGGCTCAGTAATGATCACTTACACTACATCTTCCGGTTTTACAACGGGCAGCCTCACCGTCGATGCGTTTCCTATCGCCGGCACCATCACCGGCCCCGATACTGTCTGCGCTTGGGCTCCGGCACTTTATACCGCGTCTGTTCCCGGCGGCACATGGTCGGTTAGCAATGGCAAAGGCACTATTGACTCCGCTGGCAATTTCACGGGCATGTTCCAGGGCTACGATACACTTTATTACATCGTCACAAATTCCTGCGGCAGCGATACTGCCACTAAAGCAGTATGGATCAGGCCACTTGCCAACGCAGATTTTATCGTCGGCGATGCAGATCTTTGTGTGGGCGACACGGTGAAATATTTTTCCGGTGCCGCAGGTGGCACATGGTTCAGCACCAACCATTCATCAATGTTGTTCGATACCTCAAAACTAGTGGCCATCGCACCGGGTAACGACACACTCTACTACCGTGTCGAAAACGCTTGCGGTGTTGATACAGCATTAAGGTTCATCACGCTTACCGAGTACCCCGACGCAGGGGTCATCACTGGCCCTTCCCTGTTATGCGTCGGCCAGACAATAACGCTTACCGATACCGCTACAAAAGGCATCTGGCGTCATCGCAACAGCAACACAAGCACATCGGGCGCTCTATCTGTCACCGGACTCAAAGATGGTACCGATACCGTTAGCTACAGGGTAACAAACTCATGCGGCGTAGACAGCACCTTATGGCCGCTTGTCATCAACCCTTTACCGCAACTGCCACTCATCACACGCACAGGCAATATACTTACCGTGCCTGAAGGATATGCTTCCTACCAATGGCTGCTCAACAATAACCCCATACCCGGTGCCGGTGCCACTACCAATACCATTACTTTTAACACCGTTGGCAGCTATTATGTCATCGTCAATAACTCTTTCAACTGTTCCATTACCTCGTTCCCCCAAACAATTACCGAAATTGAATGTACCACCGGCGACCTGCATATATACCCTAACCCCGTTTACGCTACCCTGTACCTCAATTGGTGCAAACCCGTAAATATCCGCCTCACCGGTACCATGGGCAAAACAACAAAGGCTGAGCACATCAACCAGCTCGACCTTACCTTCCTGCCCAATGGCATCTACCAGCTTTCCGTGTTCGACGAGCAAGGCAACAAGCTTAGGATGCAAACTATAGTCAAACTAAGCCAATAAGTCCCCTTGCTGGTTTCCCCACTTATCGTTCATAAGTTAACTTTGCCCTATGAACAACACCTACCTTTTACTGGGCAGCAACCAGGGCGATCGCTTGAGTTTGCTGCAGCAAGCTATAACTATGCTTTCAGAGAAATGTGGTGCTATCATACAAAGGTCGTCTGTTTACGAAACCGCTGCATGGGGCATCACCGCGCAGCCCGCATTCCTCAATATGGTCGTTAACCTGCAAACACCCTTATCCCCCACAGAACTCCTTAAAGAGACACAAACAATAGAAACAACCCTCGGCCGCCAACGGGACGTTAAATGGGGACAAAGAACACTGGATATTGATATTCTCTTATATAACCAAGAACTGATAGACCTACCCGAACTGATCATACCACACCCTTTCATGCAGGACCGCAGGTTCACACTGGTACCCCTTGCCGAGATAGCACCAAACTACCAACACCCAAAACTGCATAAAACCGTATCCCAACTACTTTCAGTCTGCCCTGATGCCCTTCATGTGATAAGGTATTCAGATAACTTCTCCCTTTAGGGACGGGGCGAATATTACTTATTAAAAAATCTATTTTATAACAATTTCTTGCATTTTAAGCGAATTTTAATTACCTTAACTGTCGTAAATTCGCGAACTTTAAAAATCCCTCCTGTCTTAAATTTCACGAAGCGGATAGAATATAACTTTTTAGTTAAAATTTGTGTATGGGCGCAGCTAAGGCTACTAATCTCAAAAAAGAATTACAGAAATATTTCGGTTTTGATGCATTCAAAGGTGAACAGGAAAAGATAATAAAAAGCATTCTTTCCGGCAAAGACACCTTTGTCATCATGCCTACCGGGGGCGGCAAATCGCTTTGCTACCAGTTACCGGCACTCCTTAGCGATGGTGTCGCAATTATCGTTTCCCCGCTTATCGCCCTCATGAAGAATCAGGTAGACCTCATACGCGGCTACAGTTCACAAGATAATATTGCACATTTTTTAAATTCCACTTTAAGCAAAGTACAGCAAAAGAAGGTCAAGGCCGACCTTACCGAAGGCCGCACCAAAATGCTCTATGTTGCCCCCGAAACCCTCACCAAGCAGGAAAACATAGCCTTCTTCTCAGACCTCCAGATATCTTTTATCGCCGTAGATGAAGCACACTGTATCTCCGAGTGGGGACACGATTTCCGCCCCGAATACCGCAAGCTCAGGGATATGATCAATATGATCAACCCCGATCTGCCCATAATCGCCCTCACAGCAACTGCCACCCCAAAGGTGCAGGATGATATCGTAAAGAACCTTACACTCCATGAACCAAACATATTCATCGATTCTTTCAACCGTGCTAATCTATATTACGAGATAGTACCTAAAGGGGGCAAAGAACAAACCCTAAAGAGCATAGTAAAGTTCATCAATACGATGAAGGGCAAGAGCGGTATCATCTATACCCTCAACCGCAAAACCACCGAGGAGTTGGCAAACACCCTCCAGGCAAACGGCATTAGTGCCGTGGCATACCATGCCGGGCTTGAAGGCCCCCTGCGCTCTCAGCGTCAGGACATGTTCCTCATGGAAAAGGTGGATGTCATCGTCGCCACTATTGCTTTCGGTATGGGCATCGACAAACCGGACGTACGTTTCGTAATACATTATAATATTCCAAAATCTTTAGAGAACTACTACCAGGAAACAGGCCGTGCCGGCCGCGATGGCCTGGAAGGCAAGTGCCTCTTATATTACTCTCACAAAGATGTGCAGAAGCTCGAGCATCTTATGCGCGATAAGCCACTCAGCGAACGCGAAATGGGAGGCCAGCTAATATCAGAAACTCTGGCATATGTTGAAAGCGGCGTTTGCCGCCGCAAACTGCTGCTCCACTATTTCGGTGAGGAATACAAACCGGACAATTGCGGTCATTGCGACAACTGCCTGCACCCTAAAGAAAAACTGGATGTCAAAGACAGTGTCAAGATAACCCTCGATGCCATCAACGAATTGGATGAACGTTTTGGCATTGATTATGTTGTTAATATAATCCTAGGTAAGGCCAACCCACAAATACAAACTTTCCGTCATGACAAGCTGAAGTCTTTCGGCGCCGGCCTCATCATGAAGATGGATGCCAACTTCTGGAATTCACTCATCCGCCAGATGATGCTGGAGGGAATGATAAGAAAGGACATCGAGGAATATGGCCTGCTTAAGATTACCGACCAGGGCCGTAAATTCCTTAAGAAGCCATTCTCTATCAAGGTGGCACTCAACCATCAATACGAAGAAGCTACGGGCGATGACGACGAGGTTAGCGGCTCGGGTGGCACTGCCACTACCGACCCGGTCCTCTTCGAAATGCTTAAGGACCTCCGCAAGACAGTAGCCCGCGAAAAGAACCTGCCGCCTTTCGTTATCTTCCTCGAGAACTCGCTCGAAGATATGGCCACCAACTACCCCACCACTCTTGAAGAATTGGAGAAGATACAGGGCGTAAGTAAAGGAAAAGCAATACGTTATGGCAAAAAATTCACCGACCTTATTGCTAAGTACGTAGAGGAGAACGACATCGTGAAACCCGACGACTTCGTTATGAAGAGCGTGGTGAACAAGAGCGGCATGAAGGTGTTCATCATCCAGAATATTGATAAGAAGATACCACTCGAGACCATAGCCAAGAACAAAGGCCTCTCCCTCCCCGACCTCCTGGTAGAAATGGAGACCATAGTTGCCAGCGGCACCAAGCTGAACCTCGACTACTGTCTGGAGCAGGAACTGGACGAGGACGAGCAGGAAGACATCTTCGACTTCTTCCGCAACAGCCACGACGACAACATGGAAAGCGCCTACGAAGAGTTTAAGGATCAGGATGTTAGCATCGAACACTTAAAGATGATGCGCATCAAGTTCATGAGCGAATACGCTAACTAATTAATAGTCATAAAATAAGAGCGGCCACCTAAAGTGGCGCTCTTATTTTATGATCGAAATACTACTCCTTCACAAATTTCTGCCTTACCACATTCTGCCCGTCCCGCAGCTCAAAAATGTACAATCCGGTAGGCAGGTTACTTACGGGCACATCCACTTTTTGCGTACCGGCATTTAAATGTTTGGTCACGCTACACAACTTCCCGCCAACGATATTATATACCCCGATAGTCACGGCAGCATCGCTAACCAATTCAATTTCAGCCGTTAGCGCCGATGTGGCAGGATTAGGATATAATGCAACCTTACCATTATACCCCACCTCATGCACCCCCGACTTATCAGGGTCGCCCGGATCTTCGGGGTTAAGTTTTGGATAAAGCGTACAGGGCCTGAATTTCGCAACAAAAGGCATTTCATGGTGGGCATCTACTAAACGAAGCGTATCCGGGCCAACTACAGTACTGGTGGCACCATAATAATCGCCACCCAGGTACAAATAACCCGAATCATCAAACCCCAGGCCATTCCAGTCATCACCTCCTGTGCGTATCGTACTGGAACAGAGCATATTACCGGCCGTATCGAACTGCACAAGAAAAACATTATCATACCCGCCGGTCTCTTCTGCCATATGGTATCCGTCTATATTTACAGTGTCACCTGTGTACCCGCCCGATAGCCATAGCTTTTGTGCATGCCTTTCCATTTTCACTGTACTGCCTATGTCATAGCCCCAGGCATCTATATTCTTAGCCCACATCAGGTCGCCTGTTTTGTTGTATTTCACAAAAAATGCATCACCAATGGTATTGTGCACATTATGCAGGGTATCAGTACCAAATACTATTATACTTGAATCATACTCACCGGTCATATAGGCATTACCGGCGCTGTCCACTTCCACCCCACCGCTTTTGTTCCTGCCACATGCTGCTGCCCTCATCCATAAACGGTTACCCGAGCTATCAAGCTTGGCAAGGAAAACATTACCGTAAGAAGTGGCACTAACAGTAGATGAACCAAAAGTCAGGGAGGGCGACAGGAACTGCCCCGATATATATATATCATTCGAATGGCCTATAGCTATTCCAAACGGCATTTCTTCCGAACTGCCGCCAAAGTTCGTTGCCCATTTCACATTGCCCGCCGGGTCAAATTTCACAACAAAAGCATCGCGGGTATAGAATGCCCCGGTGTTCATTAGTGTATAAGAGCCAAACGTAATTGAGTCGGTAACGTATGAGCAATAAAAGTAAAGATTGTTATAGTCATCTACCGCTACCATCTTAAATGGGTCATTATTACATGCGCCCCCGCTTTTACCCCAGATCTCGTTTCCGTTCGAGTCCAGTTTGAATATATAAAAATTCCTCATTGGCATATAAGCATCATGGAGCAGTAAAATGCTGCCCAATCTTATACTGTCTGTATTAAAATCGCCCGACGCATATATAGTACCCGAATTTTCTGCTGCTATGCTTGTGCCCACGGCACCCTTTATCGTCCTCACCCATCTTATTTTGCCGTTCTTATCAAACCGTGCAATAAATGCCGCCGTTGCACCGGCAACGGTTACAGTATCTTTTCCGTATATATACTTCCCTTTTGTAAGCTGCCCGGTAATGTAAGTATTCCCAAGCTCGTCCGTAGAACTGGTAAAGCACTCTGCAATTACCCCCATTCCTGTCGATGTGCTGGTTACACCGCTGCTCCACTTCCATGTTTGGGCCACAGAGTTGAGGCCTGTAGTACATAATAACAACAAAGCGGGAAATAACCGGTAAACGTTGAGCATGAAATTGAATTTGCCATACAGACGGCCCACCCGCTTTTTAAAGTTGGGTAGTCTTAAAAATATTAAACAACTATTAATTTACAGTTCATAAAAAAATCCCCGGCAATAAATACCGGGGATGTGAAATGATATATTGTAGCTACCTGTTTAAGCCTCTGTTTTAGGCTGGGGGGTCTCCCCTCCTTCCGGCCGTGGAGGCCTGTTACCTTGTTGCGGTGGCCTTGGCCCACGCTGTTGATTGCCTTGTTGGCCACCCTGTGGTCTTCCCCCACCCTGCTGCTGTGGTGGTCGGTTTTGCTGCGGTCCGCCTTGGCCCTGTTGCGGTCTGTCGCCTTGCGGTTTCCCGCCTGCTCCCTGTTGTGGTCGCTCGCCCTGTGGCCGGTTCCCTTGCTGCGGTGGTCGGTTTTGTTGCTGGCCCCTGTTTTGGTTCTGGCCTTGCTGTCTGTTCCCCGTTCCCTGTTGCTGTTTCTCACCTTGTGGCCTGTTTTGCTGCTGGCCCTTGTTCTGGTTCTGCTGTCCGCCGCCACCACCTTGTGGCCTGTTACCCTGCTGTGGCCTGTCGCCCTGTGGCCTGCCTTGCTGGCCGCCTTGTGGCTTGCCGCCACCCTGCTGCTGGCCCTGTGGCCTGCCACCTGCATTTTGCTGAGGCCTCTCCCCACCTTTTCCTCCGCCACCTTTCTTCTTCTTGCCTTTCTTTTCCAGTGCTTTCAGCGTTATCTGGCCAACGTCGTTCACGTAGCCCATATCTGCCACCTTACCCGCCTTGCTTTCGCGCGCTTCCAGCTCCACCGGTTGCAGTTCATCAGCTTTCTGCCCCTGCTTGTTCAGCAGCTTTATCTCCTTTACTCTTTCTATGCTCAGCGGGTACTGCTTGTTGTTGTCCGAATAGCTGTACCACATCAGGTTCTTGAAAATATCCCTCTTCTGCAGGTGGGCCACTCCTTTCACGGTCTCCAGGTGCTCTGCATGGTCCGGAAAACCCGCCAATGCATCCATATACGTATCCAGCTCGTAGTTCAGGCAACACTTCAACCTGCCGCACTGGCCCGATAGTTTGGTTTGATTGATCGACAAGTTCTGGTACCTCGCCGCAGTTGTATTCACCGATTTAAAATCCGTCAACCACGTACTGCAGCACAACTCCCTGCCGCACGATCCTATACCGCCCACCTTGCCGCTCTCCTGCCTGGCACCTATCTGCTTCATCTCCACCTTCATCTTGAAGTCGGTGGCGTATACCCTTATCAGTTCGCGGAAATCAACTCTTTGGTCTGCTGTATAGAAGAAAGTACCCTTTTTGCTGTCGGCCTGTATCTCTACCTCGCACAGCTTCATGTCCAGCTTCAGGTTGCGCGCAATAGCGCGGCTGCGGGTAAGCACATCAGGCTCGCGTTCTTTTTGCTTGGTCGCCAGTTCCAGTTCTTCCTCCGTAGCGGGGTGCAGCACGCGCTTGGTCACCTCGTGTTCCTTCACCCCATACTTCTTCATTTGCAGTTTCACCAGTTCGCCTGTCAGGCTCACCTGGCCCACGTCATAGCCACCTACGCCCTCTATGGCAAACCACATGCCTTTCTCCAGCACATGGTGCGTATTGTTCTTGAAAAATTCCTTACGGCTACCCTTATTGAAAGAGAATTCTACTATCGGGTAAGGTTTTGCTGCGTCGTGCAGTGGAAGGGTGCTCAGCCAGTCAAAGACATTAAGGCGGTTACATCCGCCTGTGCTGCAGCCACCATTCCCTTTGCAACCGGGTGCTGCGCCACTGGCGCCGGACCCGCAATTGCCACATCCCATTTACAAAATACGTTTATATAGAGCAGGGAGTAAATAACTTTTATCTGAAGTAAAAAGCGCCTATGAATTCTTCCTGAGCTTTCGCCGAAGAATCACTTTTAGGTTTTAACTTCTAACTTTTCACTTAATATATATTCCTACCACCGGGATTCCTCCCCCCTGACCGCACAGTTATTAAAACTTCTCCTGCTTATTGTTAAAAAATAATTACCAACAAATTCAATGATGGCGAAGTTAAGTAAAAAGGATGGGAAAAAGGATACTTGTAACTTATACATTATACATCCCACGGATTAAATAATTTTAACCCTGCAATACTTTTAAAATCATCAATGTTACGGGTGAGCAAAGTGTAACCGTTAATAAATGCTGTGGCAGCAATAATTGCATCCGGCAACTTTATTTTATAATTTTTGCGTATGTCTGCCGTTTTTCCGCCCGTGTTGGTGTCAACACCAACACGCTCGCGCCAGGCATCCCCCACTAGTCGAAGGGTCTCAACTCGGTATCCTGACTATCATTAAAAAAAACTCCCCGGTCATCACCGGGGAGTAAAATAAAATAGGCAATAATGCTAATTCGTTGTGCCCTTTCCCAGTATCATAGCAATAATAGCTGTAGTGATTGCGGTCATTACAGTTCCGGCGCATGTATCTATTGCAAGGCCTGTGGGCGTATATATGTACGACATACCCAGCCATAACAGCCCATAGTTAAGCGATATCAGCACACCGGTAATAGCACCAACTTTTGCCCCGGCCGCCAGGGTACGGGCATTGGCCCATCCGGCAATAACCGTCAGAAACACCGCCCCGAAAAAATTAGAGAGCAACATAACTACCATGTCCATTGGCGCAGGCTGCCCCTCCATCGGTTTAAACACTTTATCCTGTATGTCTTTTGCAAGGCCGCAATTTTCGGCCATAGCTGTTTTCAGCAAGATGCCATAAATAAGCCACCCGAGAAGAAATGAAACGACCGTACCTACAATTACTGCTAAGAAAAATTTACTGTTTTTCATATTGCATGTGTTTTAAACCCTACTCATTTGGCTTTTCGGATACGCCCCGTTTTTGCTGGTTGCTGGTCTCCAGTTACCCACAAAATATTATTTTTCCGACCATAAAAAGAATTCTATTAAAAATATTTGGTTACTGTTTAGTTAACTGTTTTAGATGCGCTCAGTAAGGCTGGTGTTTTCCCCACTTGTCGAAGGGTCCCATATTAAAAAAGCAAGACTATGTCTGGCAAAGTTTATTCTCCGCCCGTGTTGGTGTCCCTCGCCCATGTTGGTGCCCCACCAACGCGCTCGCGAAAGATGAATAAAGGTTTGCTGCCCCCCATGTGTTAATTACCAAAATTGATCGGTTTTGCTAACGGCGTGTATTTAATGTGGTTGTTGTCCCATATTGATGATGCCAGTTACTATAATTATAGGTCATGCTGTCCCGCTCATAATAATACACAAGTTCTATTTCCATCTCATCCGTTGGCGTCTTTTTAGGGTACTCATAAACTACCGCTTTTACTACACGGTCTTCCTTTATATAGTTTAGTTTTCGCCCAAATATCACCACTACACCACTTCCTTCGGTTTCGATCGCCAGGGAAGTATCTATTATCCTTCTACCTGTATCTGCATATAAGGGTGGACCAGCCGGTACCCAGTAAGCACTATATATTTTCACCCCTACCCAATGCCTCATCCCTTTCATTTTCTCAGAATAATCCGGGTAACTGTCCTTTTTCTTACAACTGCTAATCCATAGGAATAGGCTTACTATAATAAGTTGTGGTACATACAATTTCATAAGGTTCTATTATTTTTAATAAGCTGCGGCAAATATTATGCCGTTTATTCATTTATTCCCTATTTTTAAGCTTCTGACTTTAACCCACTAAAATTATTAACCGCTTTAAAAAACGTCTGGTTACTTCAACCGCGAATGTTAAAAAGCAATGGAAACCTCCACCCCACTAGTCGAAGGGTCTCCCTTCGACTCACAATACTGCAAGGGTCTCCCTTGCTAACAACAGCTACACGCAGCCATCCTTGATCATGCGTTGCAAAAACAAATATTCATCACTCAAACCCGCAGCCACAGCAGCTTTCAAAAGCCACCAACACCATCATGGTACTGTTACTGTACCATCATGCAAAATAGATTTGGATACCCCTACCCTCATTTCGTAACTTTACTCCATACCCGCCCCCATTAACGGGTACGCTCTTTGAAATATTGCTTCATGAACTTCTGCCTGCCCCGCCATGGCGATGTAAACCATCGTGTGGCACTCCCATGGGGAAGCCCTTTCAGGGGTTTGAGGCCGGGTATAAATTATACCCAAAACCACGTTTTTTATACCTTTTGGGGGTATTCTTATACCCTTTTATACCCCTTTATACCTGGATGAAAAAACACATAACACTGCCCATGGCTCATTTCACCACCCCTAAAAAAAATTATTAACCGGAAACAAGCCCATCCCCGAAATTATACCCCCAGCCACTTTCGGCACACCATAAAAAACATCAACGCTTGAAACACTGAATATCAGCCTGCAATAAAAACCACCGGTGCTCGTTCTTACGGCCAAACCAAACGATCAAATGAAAAAATTGAGCTTGCTCCTCCTGCTTCCGGTGTCATTCATGGCCTGCAAAAAAAGAGATATAAGGGTCTATGAGTGCAGGTGCACATGGGTTCGCGCTACAACAAATAAGGACACAGCAAAGACGCTCTCCTTTCCCGATATGATTAAAGACACGGCCAAATCTACCTGCGACCAGGAGAACAGTATTATCCCAAAAGATAAAACAGTTACACAAATACTAAAGTAAAAATATTTTCTTACTGACGGTCGTCACAGGCAAATTAAACCTTGAAAACTACCTTTGCTTAAGTATCTTTACATTACATTTTTATCTATCATTAAAACTAACGCTATGAGGAAGGTATATGCGTTGCTACTCGGGATCGCTTCGGTGTACGTTGTGCAGGCTCAAAACACAAGCGAACAAAATAAGGGAGCAGCAATAGGCTCTGCTAAACCGGCAGCAGGTGCACCGGTATTGTGCAGCGGCGCATCAAACCCGGTGTCGCTCGACCTTAATTGGAAACCAACCCTGGTAAAAAAAATGGCAGAAGCTGAGCACCCCACCCCTGATGAGGATAAACTGAAGCAAATAAAGGAAGCTAAAATGATGCTCAGAAAGTACGGCAGGCAGGCAGCGCCCGGCGAAGAAGCAAAAACTACTTTCATTAGCCCCGAAGTGGGTCCTAATTTCATAGGCAATACCCACAACGGCATGACACCGCTGGACAATTCGGTGGCCATATCAGACGGCGGGGCCATTGTGAGCGTAAGCAACCACGTTATAGCCTGCTATAACACACTGGGTACAAATACTTACTACAGGGATATTGTTAGCTTCATGCCCACATCCTTTAATGTGGATGCTGTTTGCGACCCGGTAGTTGTGTATGACCAACGTGCCGACCGTTTTGTTTTCTTCTGCCAGGAATATTCATCTTCCTTCTCGCTTTTCAGCAACAACCGCATTTTCATCTGTTTCTCTAAGGGCAATAACCCTGCAACTGATGGCTGGTGGTGCTATGCTTTTACGGGAGACCCCACAGGCGCAGGCGATGCATTCGATTATCCGAAATTGGCTGTTACTGATAGCGAGTTGTACATAAGCGGGAATTTGTTTTACCAACCGGCTAATACGTTTCACCGGTCCGTGTTGTTCCAAATGTATAAGCATCCGGGTTATGCAGGCAGCACGCTCAACTACCTTTATTACGCCAACATACCGGGCGCTCCATTTACCGTATTACCGGTTGGCTGCGGCCAGAACCTTAGCTACGGCCCTGGCGTCTACTGTGTGGCTACCCGTTCGGGTTCCGGCTCCAGCGTTGACCTGTATAAGGTAAGTGCTAATGCATGTTGCAGCCCTGTCATCAACCATTGGTCTATATCTTCTACCGCATACAGCGCATCAGGCGATGCTGCACAATCAGGCACTACCTGCACGCTCAACACAGGCGACTGCCGTGCATTAAGCGGGTTCTATCTAAACAACACTATCCATTTTGTGACCAACACCGATGGCGGCGGAGGCTATACAAGCATCAACTATCATAGGTTGAATACCTCCTCTCTCACCGATGTGTCGGGCTCATTTGGCTCGTCAGGATACGACTATGCGTATCCCGCTATCGCGTCATATGCATCATCCCCTACCGATCAATCGGTGATGATAGGTTTTGCACGTTCAGGCTCTTCTATACTTCCCGAGATACGTGTAGTGAACTGCGACAACTCCATGAACTGGTCCGGCTCAACGTTGGTCCGCTCCAGTTCCACCTACGTTGCCTGTGGCTCGGGTGGTTCAGCCCGCTGGGGCGATTACAGCGGTATGTCGCGCAGGCACAGTGCCAGTTCCAATTCGGTATGGATGAGTGGCGCATTCAGCGCAGCCAACACCTGGGATACGTGGATAGCAGAGATACATACACCGGGTACCGGCATAAATAAAATAAACGAAGCACAAAGCACCGCTAAAGTCTACCCTAACCCGGTACAAGACAAATTTTCAGTTGAGTTTGCGCTCAGAGAAAATGTCACCAACCTGATCATTACACTTACCGATGCCAACGGCAAAGTGGTAAAGAAATTTTATGACGGCAAATGTTCCATGGGCGATCACATCTTCTCTTTCAACAGGGCCAACCTCGCGGATGGCATGTACATTCTTAACATAACACTTGACTCCAAACCCATAAAAAATGAAAAGATCATTATTGCTCATTAGTTTTTTGTGGTTCAGTGGGATCATCCACGCTCAGCAAACCCCTGGTAAAACTAAAACAGTTACTACACAAAAAAAGACTGCACATAAGACGAAGCGCAAGGTAAAAAAGAAGAAAATTGTGCAACACAAAGTTGTCCACCTTGCACCTGACCAGGCGAAACTGGATTCGATGAAAAGGGCAAAAACACTGCAGAAAAAGTAATAACTCCCTGTTCAGCATTTCATCCTTATTTTTAACTAATGAAACTGAACAGGAAAGTTATTTCCTTTATTGTGCTGCTAATATTATCAGCAGCGATATTCCTATGTCTGCCTGAGAATGCGCACCTTATACCTTCTTACGACGAAAACATCTTCTACCCTTTCCAGTTAATTCGCGGCAGACTGTTCGGATCAGTCCCCCTCAGCTTCGGCGACGTTATTTACATTGCGATGGGTGCAGGACTCCTTATTACACTATTAAAATGGATATTCTGGCTATTCAGCGTCACCCAGACCGGGGAGAAGTTAGCCATATCATTTTTCAGCACACTCAATGGTGTGCTCACGTTCTACCTGTTCTTCATCATTGGCTGGGGTGCTAATTACTATAAACCTGCTTTAGCCGAGAACTGGGGATTGGTGCAAACAGATTCTGCCTTGCAGCACCTATCCAAAGATGAGTTCAAACAAATGGTGAAAGCCGACCTTACGGCATTTGACACTTTCCTTGTAAACCGTATCAATGAATATGCGCCACACTACCACGCTGCCACATTCAAACAAGTGAACCACCGCGCAGTAGACTACTACCGCCGATACACCGACAGCAAAGTAAAAGAGTATGGAATGGGTGTCAAACCTACGCTGTTCGGGTACTTTATGGAGCGCTTAGGTATCGAAGGCTATTACAACCCTTTCACAGGTGAGGGACAGATCAATGAAAACCTGCCATCATTCATACTTCCTTTCATCATCAGCCACGAGATCGCTCACCAGGCAGGCATAGCCGCCGAAGGCGATGCCAACCTAATGGCATACGCCCTATGCAGCGCAACTGATGACAGCTCATTCCGCTACAGTGCATACCTTGAGATATGGCTATACACCAATCGCCGACTTTATTACAGGGATTCTTCTCTTGCTTTGAGCTTAGAAAAACAGTTGAATAGCCTTACACGCGCTCATTTAGATACACTTGAACAGGTCAGTAAAAAAAGTGACAACACCTATGCCCGTTACAGTTCAGAGCTATTCGACTCATACCTGAAAATGAACGACCAGAAAGAAGGCATCCGCACCTACGGCAATGTATCAGCCACCGCATGGCAACTGGAGCAGAGAAGACCCGGAAAAGAAACTACAACTCTGATACACATTCCGTAACCCATGAAATAATACACTACCCCTTATACTCACCCCACACCCCTCGTAGCGTATCAGCTATCTCACCCAGTGTGCACAAGTTCTCTACGGCGTTTATCACATAGGGCATCAGGTTCTCAGTCGTTCCTGCTTTTTCTTTAATAGCAGCAAGGCAGGTAATAGCTATTTCATTATTACGCTTCTCACGCAGCTTCTTCAGCTTCTCGCTCTGCACCGTACGTATAGAATCATCTATTTTCAGTAATGGCGGCGCTGCCATCTCTTCCGATGTGAACTTATTCACTCCCACTATCACTTTGCTTCCATCTTCAATAGCCTTATTATAAGCATATGCGCTCCGCGCTATCTCATCCTGCATAAAGCGATGCTCTATAGCCTTCACCGATCCGCCCATAACGTCTATCTTCTCTATCAGTTTCCACGCAGCAGCCTCCACCTCATTTGTCAATGATTCTACGTAATAAGAACCTGCCAAAGGATCTACCGTTTCTGTCGCACCACTTTCATATGCCAGTATCTGTTGCGTACGTAATGCTATTGATGCTGCCTCCTCAGTTGGCAGCGACAATGCCTCGTCATACCCATTAGTATGCAGCGACTGCGTGCCACCCAGCACAGCAGATAGTCCTTGCAGTGCCACACGGATGATATTATTCTTGGGCTGTGGTGCTGTAAGTGTACTGCCTCCCGTTTGTGTGTGAAAGCGCAGCATCTGTGCGCGCGCATCAGTTGCACCCAATTCTTTGGTAATGGTCGCCCACATTCTCCGTGCTGCCCTGAACTTGGCAACCTCCTCAAAAATATTGTTGTGCGCATTAAAGAAGAACGATAGCCGCTGCGCAAATATATTTATATCCAACCCTTTAGCTATCGCCGCTTGCAGATATGCCTTACCGTTTGCAAGGGTGAACGCCAACTCCTGCACCGCATTTGCTCCGGCCTCTCTTATATGATAGCCTGATATAGATATTGTATTCCACTTAGGGACTTCCTTGCTGCAATATTCAAAAATATCGGTGATGAGCCGCATGGATGGCGCAGGCGGATATATGTATGTACCACGCGCCGCATACTCTTTTAATATATCGTTCTGTATAGTGCCTGATATCTTCTTTATATCTGCACCCTGCTTTTTGGCAAGCGCTATATACAAGGCTAAAAGGATAAATGCCGTGGAGTTAATGGTCATGGACGTGGATATCTCGCTCAGCTTGATATCCTTGAACAATATCTCCATATCCTCCAGTGAGTCAATGGCAACACCTACCTTTCCTACTTCACCTTCTGCCATTGCATGATCAGAGTCGTACCCAATTTGCGTAGGCAGGTCAAATGCTACCGACAGGCCCATTACCCCCTGGCTCAGCAGGAAATGATAACGCTTATTGGATTCCTCTGCTGTGCTGAAGCCTGCATACTGGCGCATGGTCCACAACTTATCCCTGTACATGGCGGCATGCACACCCCGGGTGAACGGGAACTGCCCGGGCAGTTCATCCATTTTCACCGGTTGGCAATACAACTCCTTTATCTCTATTCCTGAATCTGTTTTGATGGTCTTTTTTTCCATTCTCTGTATGTAGAAAGTATATAGTAGAAAGTAGAAATCTACACCACTCCGTGCGACATCACAATTTTAACTTCTTCATTAAGTATTTGAAGCGCAACATTGGTTGGCAACGTCTGGTCTGCTTTAAGTATTATTTCCAAAATCCTGGTGTGCAGGTCTTTGCCCGGTGCTTCCGGGTTCAGCGTCTGCGCTATTTGTATCACCATGTTAATTTCCTGCTCTTTAACATTTTTCACAGTTTCCCACGCATTTTTTGATACATATATCTGTTGTGCAAGGTTATGCTCAAATTCAGCACGAATGTTAAAGATCATAGCCTGCTGCAGATCCAGCACGGTCATGCCGCTCACATATACACGAGGTATCAGGTTTCCGGGCGCTATTCGCTCCAGAAAAAGCACCAATCGTTCATAAGCCTGCAAACGTAACCGAAGTGTTATATCCTGCGAATCTTTGAAAACAGCAAGTTGTTTCCGTTGCATCTCCGACACAAGAAATTTTTGCACGATCATATAGCTGGCGCCCAACACAATAAGCGCCGGTATTGTGTACTTTATAATATCCAACAAAGTTGCTGTTACACCCATAGTTGTGCAAAAATATATTGTTTTTAATGTACAGGTGGCATAATTTTTAAAGTATGTACTTTAAAAGGTGGTTTTATGGAAATCAATGAGGTTTTAAACGATGCGTTAAATGACCTGATAATGGTAAATAACGACCGCATTGCAGGATATGAGAAAGCTACAGAAGAGGCCAAAGATCTTGACATAGACCTTAAAGCCATATTTCGTGGAATGATAGAGCAAAGCCGGATCTATAAGCAGGAGTTGAGGAACATAATAGAAAAGAATGCAGGAATAATTGAAGACGACACCATCCCTTCTGGCAAAATATACCGTGCATGGATGGACATTAAATCAGCAATTACCGACAGCGACCGTCATACCATACTCGAGTCATGTGAGTTTGGCGAAGATGCTACCCAACGGGCATATGATGCCATTCTTACTTCTGGTAAAATACTGGACGAGGAAACACAAAAGCTGGTTGAGGAGCAAAAACAAGCATTGCTTAAATCGCATGACATGATAAAAATACAGAGGGAGGCTTACGAACAACTCACATCCGGCAACCAATAAACTCTATTAAATCATCACTAATATTTTTTTATGGCATTTGAACTGGAGAAAAAAACAGAAAATATGACCAATCCTGAACCGGACAACAAAGTACCTATGAACACACTTACAGAACGTGTAAATAAAGCTGTTCAAAATGGTTACGTTGAAAACTTTAAAGTCACTAAGCAAGGTCTGTTCCTTGAACGCTTAGACAAAACCTATGTGCCATCTGAGGTATGTATAAAAGACTTCTACCGGTTCGAAGGTGAGTCTGACCCCGCAGACAATTCAATCATGTATGTTATAGAAACTTGCGACGACATGAAAGGGACTCTGATTGATGCCTACGGACCCTATTCTGATGCGAATGTAACCAAATTCATTACAGAGGTTCAGGAAATCAACAAAAAGGTAAATACTGATAAAGAGCAAAAAGACGAAGCCGATAAATAGTAAGTTCAATCCATTGGAAAGAACAGCTTAAAGTGAGCCCCAATTTGGGGCTCACCATGTGCTTTCATATACCCTTCATGATTGGCCATTACACGCTGGCAAATCGCCAATCCGATCCCTTTACCTTCGTACTCAGACTCATGGGTATGCAATCGTTGGAATATCTTGAATATTTTATCCATGAATTTATTATCGAATCCAATACCGTTGTCAGAAAAAGTAATTCGGTGAAATTTTTTATGCTGCAGGTTCGGGTTAATATCAGCTAACTCATGCCCGTTTATGGTTTCGCAACTCACAGATATTACCGGCTTCACACCATCCCTTCTGAATTTTAATGAATTATCCAATAGTGCTTTAAACAGGATAATGATCTGTGTTTCATAACCGTCTATTATTGGCAATAGCTGGGCATCAACATTTGCTTCCTTATTCTCAATAACATCGTGCATTTCAACAAGGATCGTTTGGAGCAAACTATTCAGGTCTACCGGTTTTCTGGGTTCATCTATATTGGTAAGACTGGTCAGGCTCATAAGGTCCGATATAAGCAGTTGCATACGCTTCGACGCCGTATTTATTCGCGCAAGCGTTGCTTGCCGTTCTTCTTCATTGCCATTTTTTTGCCGTAAAAGCATATCGCTGAATATCTGTATTTTCCTCAACGGTTCCTGTAGGTCGTGAGACGCCGCATAAGCAATTTCCTTCAGCTCATTGTGCGATCTCCTTAGGTCTATCACCTTTGCCTGCAACTCCTCCTGGTAAAGCATCCTGCTTCGCAACTCCTTTATCATCATGATAAATAGGAAAAGTGTGACCAGGCAAAATACTATCAGCAGGTATTTCAAAGTAGAATTAGTTAACTTTTGGTACATCTTTTCGCCCCGGAACCTTTCTTCTAGCAGCTTATTTTCAGCCAGCCTCATATCTCTCAGACGACGAGAACACTCTATCATCAGTTCCCTGCTGTCATCATAAAACCTGGATCGTTTTGACTGGTGAGAACTGTCAACATAAGCAATATTATCTCTTGCCGCAGCAATACGCAACGCAACGGAACCTTTGAGCAGTACTACGTTTTTTTGCTGTTCGGCATTGTCGCCCGTCAGTTCCTTGATCGCCGCGATCGTCTTATTGATGCTATCAATGGAGCTATTCAGGTACCGTAAGTACATGGTGTCCTTTGTGATCATGTAACCTCTTTCAGTAAGCCCCATATCCCTTAAACTAACTTCAGCCGAACGTATACTTATCACCACCTGGCTCGAATGGTCCACGCTATTTGAATAAGTAGAATAAAGCGTAAACCGCTCCATCGAAAAAAGAGACAAGGCAACCATTGAGATAAATGAAATGCAAAATGCAATTATGATCGTAGCAAGCCTCTTCTTCATGAATATTCAAATCTACATTTTGTAGAACAATTTCCTCATTACTTAATGAAAATGCAATTCATAAATAAATGCAAAACCATAAATATAATAATATCAGTTTCCAGACTTTATTGTTTATCAATCAAATACTCATTCATCTTAATTTATTGTAAAAACCGAAGAGTTTGGCGCAAGGCTTGCTTTATGTCATCTAACCATATTACTAGGATTATGCTTACGCAACAACAATCACAGAAACAACAACTAAAAATTCTGCCACAGCAGATTCAGCTCCTGAATTTGTTTTTTCTCAACTCTCTGGAACTCCAACAACGGATAAAAAACGAATTAGAGGAGAACCCCTTCCTCGATGCGCAGGAAGAATCGGATGGTCCGGATGAAATAAAAACTGCACAGGACGAGAAGGACTGTGAGACCTGGGAAGAATATAATTCTGATGATCATCCCGATTACAAGTCGGAGTACATGAACTACTTTGATGCTTCCGTTGCGCCAAATACGGCCATAGTGAATGTGGCAACTTTCAAAGAAGACGCGAAACAACAACTGCGTATGCTATCCCTTGGTGAAGAAGAACGTAGAAGTGCTGAATATATAATTGACATCCTCAACCCGCATGGCTTAATGGACAGGCCACTTGACGAAGTTGCCGACGATATGTCTTTTCATTTCCAGAGCGTGATCGAAACAGATACGGTGCGAAAAGGACTTGCAATAGTTCAATCGTTAGAACCAGTAGGTATTGGCGCCTGCAACATCAAAGAATGTCTGCTATTGCAATTGCACCATATGAACTCCAAGCGTCCTGACGTAAAATGTGCAATAACCCTGCTGGAACTTCACTATGAAGACCTTATGCGTCGGCAATTTGAAAAACTGCACCATGTTTTAAAGATCGATGACGAAGAAATGAAAATGGTCCTCAACCTGATCGGCAGTTTAAAATTTTACCCGGTGAGCGAAACATCGCAACACGACCCCAAAGACACAATAATACCCGATTACATTATCACCAACTTTGGAGACTCCATACAAGTGAACCTGTTCTCGAGCAAATCAGGAAACGTTTTTGTCAATCAATCATTGCATGATCAACTGGCAAGCCAGGTAAGCAACAAAGATAAAACCGCCAGTCAGTATATAAAAAGCAAACTCAGCAGCGCACAATGGTTTGTGAACGCAGTAAAGCAGCGCGAGGAAACAATGTTAAAGGTGATGCAATGCATTGTCGAGATGCAGCGCGACTATTTCATCAGTGGAGATATCCGCTTGCTGAAGCCAATGGTATTACGCAATATTGCCGAAATGTCCGGCCTTGACATCTCTACCATCTCGCGTATAACAGGCAACAAATATGCAGAGACCCACTTTGGTATCATCTACCTGAAAGAACTTTTCAGCGAAGGTATAGCAGACAAGAAAGGTGAAGTAATCAGTAATAAAGTGATACAATCTGTAATTGGGGAAGCAATACAGTCGGAAGACAAAAAACACCCATATACAGACCAGCAGTTGGTAAACTATTTAATGACCAAAGGCTATAACATAGCAAGGCGCACTGTCGCTAAATATCGCGAGCAGATGCAAATACCTATTGCACAGATAAGGGCCGTTTGGGCATAATAATCAATAATGGATCAACAACACCAAATAAGAAATTATTACATTTACAACACACAATCAAACATATGCACAAAATACTCGTAGTAGACGACGATAACGACATGTGCTTACTCTTAAGCCGTTTTCTCACCCGTAACGGTTTTGTAGTTGCCAGCGCAGGAAGTGGACATGCAGCTATTGAATGGATGAAGAAAAACAAACCCGATCTCGTACTCTGCGACTTCAGGCTTGATGATATGACCGGGGTACAACTGCTCAGTAAAATAAAAGAAAGCCACCCTGAAGCAGCGGTGATCATCATAACCGGTTACAGTGACGTAAAGGATGCCGTAGAAGTGATGAAACTTGGAGCGTATGATTATGTCACCAAGCCCCTTTTCCCGGAAGAAATACTACTTACAATAAAGAAAGCACTTGCTGAAGACGCCCATACAGCTTCAACACCAAGGGCAACGCAAAATGGCACAGCAATTGCTCCCGCAAATTCTGCAGTTCGAACAACAACAGCCTATAATAGCCAGTATATTATTGGTGACAGCCCTGAGTTCCTGGAAATTATCCGCCAGATCGACCTGGTAGGTCCAACCAATTTCAGCGTAATTATTTACGGTGAAAGCGGAAGCGGTAAAGAAGCGATAGCACAACAGATACACCAGAAAAGTAAGCGTGCAGGAAAACCATTTGTCGCTATTGATTGCGGAGCCCTTTCCAAAGAGCTGGCAGGCAGCGAATTGTTCGGGCATGAAAAAGGTGCATTCACAGGGGCAATTAACCAAAAGACAGGCAGCCTGGAGGTAGCCAACGAGGGCACTATTTTCCTCGATGAGATCGGTAATCTTTCTTACGATGTGCAGGTGTCACTCCTTCGTGTTGTGCAGGAGCGAAAAATAAGGCGAGTTGGTGGAATTAAAGATATCGAACTTGATGTTCGTATTATTGTTGCCAGCAACGAAAATTTGTGGACAGCAGCAAGATCCGGCAAATTCAGAGAAGACCTCTACCATCGTTTTAATGAGTTTAGTATTCATGTCCCTTCGCTCAGGCAGCGCAAACAGGATATCATGCTTTTTGCTCGCCACTTTTTAAAATTGACTAATACCGAACTGGGCAAGAACGTAAAAGGATTCACCAAAGAAGTGGAAGATATCCTTAATAATTACCTATGGTATGGCAACCTCCGGGAGTTGAAGAACGTGATAAAAAGAGCCACATTGTTGGCTGATGGAGAATTTATAGAAGTAAAATGTCTGCCTTTTGAGATCAATAATTTCTTCAAGCTCCAGTTCGACAACCCGTCCAATACCCACACAACTGATAATGCAGATTCTCAATCTTACAGTAGCAGCCCTGAGGTACCGTTTGAAAATAAATTGAAGAGCGCAAACCTGGATGCTGAGTACGACGTGATACTTGATGCTCTGAAGCAGTCTAATTTCAATAAAAGCAAAGCCGCAAAGTTGTTGAATATTGACAGGAAGACATTGTATAACAAGATGCGCCAGTTTAAAGAGTTTAATCTCGATTAGTGCCTATAAGAATGAGCCAGACTATGACAGTAACCAAAAAAAATAGGGATTATGGCCTTTTGTCAGATACCTCCTGTTTCGAAAAATTACCATCATACAATCCAGGGATGGTAGCTATCGTTCGCGCACCGGATCTGACGGTCTTTTACGTGAATGATGCTTTTGAACATTATCTTGGCTATTCAAACCAGTATTTAAAGGAAGTTGGACTTTCATTTGCAGAA
>JBGAJU010000030.1:0-43326 GCA_044224775.1 Flavipsychrobacter sp. | reverse complement strand
ATCATCTACTCGTGGTATTGCTTTAACTACATAAACGGCCTGGGTTCAAGGCCAATGATTCATCTTTACCCGTTGCTGGCGATCCCGTTCACAGCATTCCTGCAGTTCATTGCAAAACAAAGGTCTGCTGTAAAGGCCGCGTTTGCAACGGTATGTTTTTTCTGTATTTCCATTAATATCGGATTCAGCCGGCTGAAATCTTTCAACCTCATCAGAAGCGAGGAGTCTAATATGGCTTTCAACTTCCGGATGTTCTTTAAGAGCGAACTCTCTTATGAAGATCTATTTGTGAAAGATTTCGGAGCAGCATCTCCGAAAGAAAGCGAAGTGAGCAAACTGAGTGTACTCTCGTGCCTTAATTTTGATGATTCAACATCCGCATCGTATATACCAGACACAGTCTTCTATAGCAAATATGTGTATAAGCTAAGCAGCGAGGAATACTCTCCGGGTATTTCTATTCCTTATGACAAACGAAAGTTCGGCGATGCAAGATGGTTCAGGTGCAGCGGCAAATTCATGTACCCTAACCCACCCGACTATAATACGCATGTTATCGTATTAGACATTACCGGGCGTAACTACTGGAGGGGATGCCTCATAGAAAATAAGATCAACAAAAAGGCAGAGCGCTTTTCGTTCGATTATTTCCAGACCAATAAATGGAACGAGATATCATATTTCTTGCGAATTCCTGACAACCTCCGGGATGGCGATAAGATAAACCTCTTTGTATGGAATGTGCCCAGGACAGAACTATACATGGATGATCTGTGCCTGGAGTTATACAAATAGTTGCTTAGTAATCTCCGTAAGTAGTTGTTGATAACAGGTTAAGCGCTTCTTCAAGCTGCTTATCGCTTGGTGCAATGCCGTGCCATTCGTGGGTGCCTTCCATAAACTTCACACCCTTACCCATAACAGTGGTCATCAGCACACAAACAGGTTTACCTTTCCGGGTAGCCGCCTTAGCATCAGCCATCACGCGCAGCACTTCTTCCATATTGTTGCCATCCATCTCTAATACGTGCCAGCCGAACGCTTCAAATTTTGCCCCTAATGATCCGAGGTTCATTACTGCAACCGTAGGGCCATCTATCTGCTGCCCGTTGTAGTCAACAGTAGCTACCAGGTTATCCAGCTTATGGTGAGCCGCAAACATTATGGCTTCCCAGTTCTGGCCTTCCTGCAATTCGCCATCGCCATGCAATGAGTAAACGATATGGCTATCTTTATTGAGCTTCTTTGCCATTGCAGCACCACACGCCACGCTCAAACCCTGCCCTAACGAACCGCTGGCAATACGCACACCGGGTAAATGTTCATGTGTGGCGGGGTGCCCCTGCAACCTTGAATTGATATGCCTGAAGGTAGCCAGCTCACTCACAGGAAAATACCCCGAACGGGCAAGCACGCTATAGAATACCGGTGAAATGTGACCATTGGAAAGGAAGAAAAGGTCCTCACCTACGCCATCCATATCAAATCCGGGCTTACGGTCCATTATCTTGAAATAAAGGGCAGTAATAAAGTCGGTACAGCCAAGCGACCCGCCAGGGTGGCCACTCTGTACTTTATGCACCATTCTTACTATGTCGCGGCGCACCTGCGTGGCCATTTCTTTCAATTCGTTGATCTCCATTTTTACCGGGTAATTGTGCGCAAAAGTAGTAGTTAGCAACGATTTTTTATCAGGAAATTATAAACAACCATTCCCTTTGTTAATTTGCAGTATCGATGGATTCAAATAAATCAAAAAAATATTTTACAAAGCAACTGACCGAATGGCATGCAACCGAAAACGACCGCAGCCTGCCATGGAAAAGTGAAAAAAATCCATATAAAATATGGCTGTCGGAAGTGATACTGCAGCAAACCCGCGCAATGCAGGGACTGCCCTACTACCTTAAATTCATTGAGCGATACCCTACTGTTCAGGCTTTGGCTAATGCAGTTGATGAAGAAGCTTTCCGGTTGTGGCAGGGACTAGGCTATTACAACCGGTGCAAGAACATGCTGGCAACCGCCCGATCGGTAGTTAACAACTTTGGCGGCAAATTCCCCAACACCTATGAGCAATTATTAACATTAAAGGGTATAGGTCCTTACACTGCTGCTGCAATAGCCTCATTTGCATTTGCAGCACCCAAAGCCGTTGTAGATGGAAATGTTTACAGGGTACTTTCACGTTACTTTGGAATTGCCACGCCGTTTGACACAACAGAGGGCAAGAAACAGTTTGCCTCACTTGCACAAGAATTGTTAGATGTAAAAAACAGTGCAGCCTACAACCAGGCGATCATGGACCTTGGCGCAACCGTCTGCACCCCTCGAAATGTCCAATGCAACACCTGTCCTATACAAAAAAAATGCATTGCGTATGAGCAGGAATTGGTTGAACTTCTACCCGTGAAAAATAAAAAATTAACGGTTAAGAAACGATACTTTCATTACCTGGTTTTTAAATGCGACGACAGTATCTGGATACGGAAAAGGACAGGCAGCGACATATGGGAGAACCTTAACGAACCATACCTGATTGAATACACACAACCAATTGATTTAAAATCAATAACAAATCATATTTCACTAAAAAAAGCAAGTATTGGACCAGGCCTGATTAGTTATGAGGGCAGTTCAAATCAACGCCTGACACACCAAATAATAGAGGCACGTTTTTTCAGCGTCACGTTACAAGAACGCCCGGCATTTCTAAATGATTCAGGGTCATGGGTGCCTGTTGCCGATCTTCGTAAAATAGCTTTTCCAAAGACAGTTGTTTCTTTTTTTAAAAATAATTTATACTTTTAGTATCAGTTAGGTTAAGTTTTTTATTATTTGAAAAATTCGAACTACATATGAGAGGCATAAATAAAGTTATCTTGATAGGAAATCTCGGAAAAGAACCAGACCTGCAATATCTTGAAGGCAATATAGCGGTAGCCAAATTTCCGCTGGCAACAACAGAAACATATAAAGACAAGAACGGCAACCTCGTATCTCAGACAGAGTGGCATACGGTTGTGTTATGGCGTGGCCTTGCCGAGCTTGCCCAGAAATACCTGCATAAAGGAAGCCTTGTATATATAGAGGGCCGTATCAGAACACGTAACTGGGAAGACAAGGACAAGAACAAACGCTTCAGTACAGAGATAGTTGGCGATAATTTAGTAATGCTTGAAAAGCGTAAAGAACACAGCGAGCAGGGTCCCGAAGGCGTAGCTCCCGATACGGCAAGCATACCGGATATGAATTTTGATAACGGCGGCATTACTACCAATGTTGGCAAAGACGACCTACCATTTTAATTCCAATGAAAATTTATTAACAATTAAACACAGAGGGGACTTTTCGTTTCTTTCTTTGTTTAATTTTGATTCCTTTACCAAACAGTAACCACACTTGGAAAGCACCGAAGGAGACAATTTTACTACACTTATTTTAGCTGCGGGCACATCTGCTTCAAATACAACCATACTAATAATAGTTATACTTGCCCTGTTACTGCTATCAGCTGTTATAGCCGGTGCAGAAACAGCTTACTTTTCACTGTCGCCAAAGGACATTAACTATTTAAAGACCAAGGAGAAGGCCAATGCGAGAGTTGCTTCGCAACTGCTGGACCAACCAAAGCTACTGCTGGCCACCATGCTGGTAGCTAATAACTTCATCAATATAGCCATAGTAATATCCACCAACGTACTCATAAGCGGCATCTTGCCCGACGGCTGGGCTGAAAACCATGCGGTCATATCATTCCTGATACAAATTGTGGTGGTAACCTTCCTGCTGGTATTATTCGGAGAGGTGCTGCCAAAGGTATATGCAACGCAGAACAACCTGCGCATGGCCCTTTTTTCTGCGCAGTATGTACGCGTGCTCCAGGGCATATTTAAGCCCATCAGCAGCACATTGGTAAGATCAACCAGCTTTATTGAGAACAGGTTAGGCAGAAAGATCACGAAGAACATCAGCAACGAGGAGTTTGAACATGCCATTGAGATAACGGTTGGACATACTGCCACCCGCGAGGAAGTGAACATTTTTAAAGGCATTCTTAAGTTCGGCAACATAACCGCTAAGCAGGTGATGCGGACGCGTATGGATGTAAGCGCCCTGGATCATGACCTGACCTTTACCGAAGTAAGGAACTATTGCCTTGAAGTGGGTTATTCGCGCATGCCAGTATTCAGGGAAAGCCTGGACAAGATAGCTGGTATGATACATACCAAAGACTTTCTGCCACATATCAATAAAGACGATTTTAACTGGCACACACTTATCCGCCCGGCCTATTTTGTGCATGAGAGCAAGCTAATAGAGGACCTACTGAAGGAATTCCAGCAAAAACGCATGCACTTTGCCATTGTGGTAGATGAGTTTGGTGGCACTTCAGGCATCATCACGCTGGAGGATATTATGGAGGAGATCATAGGCGATATAAAGGATGAATTTGATGAGGATGACCTTCATTATAAGAAAATAGATGACCACAACTTTGTCTTTGAAGGCAAAACACTGATCAACGACGTATGCCGGCTTATTGGCCAACCTTCAGACACATTTGATAAAATACGCGGAGAGAGCGACTCATTGGCCGGACTTATCCTGGAAATATCAGGCAAGTTCATCGCAGTGAATGAGTCTGTTACTTACGATCAGTATGAATTTACTGTGCTTGCTCTGAATAAAATGCGTATTGAAAAGGTAAAGGTCACCATCCACCCACCGATAGAAGAGACTGAAGAATAGATCCATAATTCCTTTTTGCCCCGCGTTTTCTATTTTTGCGGCATGACCCCCGAAAGAGCAGCAAAGATCAGGAAAGTACTAAACCACCGGCAGCCCGGCCTGGTGATGGTAATGGAAAACGTACATGACCCGCATAATATATCAGCAGTACTGCGCACCTGCGATGCTGTGGGAGTGCAGGACATTTTCATCCTGAATACGATGATTCCCCGACATAAGAAATTTGGCAAGACCAGCTCAGCCAGTGCGCTTGGCTGGCTTACGCTGCACCAGTATGATAATACAGAGGCATGCATGGCCGAAGTGCGCAAGCGCTGTGATAAAATATATGCTACCCACCTAGGTGTTGAGTCTCACTCGCTATATGACCTGAACCTTACCGAACGTATTGCCCTTGTCTTCGGCAATGAGCATGCCGGGGTAACGGAAGAATGCCTGAAGCACTGCGATGGCAACTTCATTATTCCGCAGGTGGGCATGGTGCAATCGCTCAATATTTCCGTAGCCTGTGCTATAACCCTATATGAGGCTTTCCGCCAGCGCACCCTGGCCGGGGCGTATGATGGCAATCCCAAACTACCGGAAGGCCAATGGAAAGAACTGGCTGAGAAATGGGGCATGGATGAAGAGGGTTAGGTACTTGGGCATAAAAAAACGCCCTGTCTAAGACAGGGCGTTCATATAAAAAAGTAAAATTCTTAATTGCCTAAGTAAGTTTTTAAAAGCTGGCATCGGCTGGCTGTGCGCAACTTGGTTATTGCTTTGTCTTTTATCTGGCGCACACGCTCACGCGTCAGCGAGAACTTCTCGCCTATATCCTCCAGGCTCATCGGGTTAGCAACACCAATACCGAAGTACAGTTTGATCACATCGCGCTGGCGGTCTGTAAGCGTGCTCAAAGAGCGCTCTATCTCGCAACGGAGTGATTCGCCGTGGTACAGATCAGCATCGGCTGAGTCTGAATTTGGATTTTCAAGGATATCCAGCAGTGTATTGTCTTCGCTGTCAACGAACGGCGCGTCCACCGATACGTGGCGCGCAGCTACACCAAGTGTAGTTTCTACTTCTTCAGTGCCTATATCCAGCAGTTCAGCCAATTCTTCGGTCGAAGGCTCACGCTCATATTCCTGCTCCAATTGGGAGTAAGCTTTACTTATCTTGTTAGACAGGCCCACTTTATTCAGCGGCAGGCGAACAATGCGCGATTGCTCGGCCAAAGCCTGAAGAATAGACTGGCGGATCCACCACACGGCATAAGAGATGAATTTGAAACCACGGGTCTCATCAAAACGCTGCGCTGCTTTAATAAGCCCTAAATTACCTTCATTTATCAGATCACTTAAAGAAAGGCCCTGGTTCTGGTATTGTTTCGCAACCGAAACCACGAAACGGAGGTTAGCCTTTGTCAATTTCTCAAGAGCACGCTGGTCGCCTTGTTTTATTTTAATTGCAAGTTGAACTTCCTCTTCCGGCGTTATCAGGTCTACTTTTCCTATTTCCTGCAAATACTTTTCTAAAGACTGGCTCTCACGATTGGTTATCGATTTCGTGATTTTTAACTGGCGCATCGACATAAGTATAGAATTTGTGGTTTGAAAATAGAAACTAGCTTTATTCGATGGGGTAAGGTGTGTATTGGGAGAACAAATCTAAGGGTCTTGGTAATTCTACCCAAAATTATTTTATGAATCCATTAACATAATATTTTTATAATATAACCTTTATTTAAAAAAATTTGCCAGTTTTCGTAATAAAATTTTGATTGTAGCATCATTTTTTTATTATTGCACTTAAACTGAGCAAAGTGAGTAGCAATACAATGAATAAAAAGAAGATAATGTATTCGGTAGAATTTCCCATCAGGTGCTCCCCGGCCATCCTGTACGAGTTTTTAAGTACACCCGTGGGCCTGCAGGAATGGTTTGCCGATAAAGTGGATCAAAGAGACAATTCGTTTTACTTTTCCTGGAATGGCAGCACAGACGTGGCAGAAATACTGGAACATGTAGAAAATGAGTTTATCAGGTATCGCTGGAACCATGCCGGCAAAAATGAATTTTTTGAATTCAGCATAGAGCAAAGCCCGGTAACCAATGAGACCATCCTCAGGATAACCGATTTTGCGGATAAAGCAGACCTCAAAGACCAGGAAAGGCTTTGGAGTTCGCAGGTAAACGACCTGAAGCACCGCATAGGCAGCTAATACCCGATCTGAAAATAGTTCAAATAAGCCTGCTACCTGTAGCAGGCTTATCTCTATAATAAAAGTTAATCCCCTCTTACCACATCGCAATAGCAGGGGTTTTTATGTAGGTTTGCGGTGTAAAAACACCAGCATTTGATAAAAAAGCTCGACATACTGATCATCCGGAGTTTTATCGGGCCGTTCATTGTTACCTTTTTCGTATCGCTCTTCGTGCTGGTGATGCAGTTTTTCTGGCTGTATATGGACGAATTGATAGGCAAAGGAATAGAGATCTGGCCCATCTTCCAGTTGCTTATCTATATGTCAACAACCCTGGTGCCTCTTGCCCTGCCCCTCAGCATTTTGCTTGCCTCAATTATGACCTTCGGGAACATGGGTGAGAATTTTGAGCTGGTAGCCATCAAATCCTCGGGCATCTCCCTGCTTCGGTTTATGCAGCCATTGCTCATTTTCATCATTTTTGTTTCCGGCCTGGCATTCCTGTTCAGCAACAATATCATACCTGTTGCCAATCTTAAAGCTCTCTCCCTGCTTTATGATATCCGCCAAGCGAAACCTACCCTGAATATAAGGGCAGACCAGTTTAATAATGAAATACCCAAATTCTCTATCAGGGTGGGCAGCAAGGACAAAGACGGCAATACCATCCGAAACGTACTGATCTATGACCATAGCGACATGATGGGCAATAACCGGGTGATCACTGCCAAAGAAGGCGAGATGCTGGCATCTGCTGATAAACGATACCTGATCTTCAAACTGCGGGACGGATGGCGTTATGAAGAAGGCTACAATCATGGTATGCCCGACTTTACACAAACCCGCATGCATTTTGCGAAATGGGATAAAGTCTTCGACCTTTCCGCCCTTCAATTCACCCGCACCAACGAAGACCTCTTCAAGAATGCCTACCAGATGATGAACATATCTCAGCTATCTGAAAGCCTGGACAGCCTGAAGAAAACAACTGCACGCAATATGGTGTCTACCAATTCGTCCATGTCTCCCTATATCACTATCATTAACAAAGGTAAAGAATCGGACCAGGTCATTGCCGGGATAAATAATAACAAGATCACTACAAAAACCTACGATTCATCATTCCTCGAATTAGTGCCAGACACGCTGCAAACTGCTGTATTGCAAACTGCGGCCGCCAATATCCGCAACGTAAAGTCTTTTATCGAGGTTAACACGGTGAATAAGAAATTTGACGACGATAACTATATAAAGCTCTCCACAGAGTGGCACCGTAAGTTCACGCTGTCATTTGCCTGCATCCTGCTTTTTCTGATCGGCGCACCGCTTGGTGCTATCATACGTAAGGGGGGATTAGGTATGCCGCTGGTAATTGCGGTGATATTCTTTATGGCGTTCCATATCCTCAACATAACCGGCGAAAAATTGGTGAAGGCCGGCTCGGCCATACCTTGGATGGGTATGTGGATGGCAACCGTAATTCTTTTACCTCTTGCTTTCTGGCTCATAAAAGCTGCAAGAAACGATTCCCAGGTATTTACAAAAGAGTGGTACACAAGGGCCTGGAGGCGGATAAAAAAGGTCTTACCAATAAAAAACACTGCCGTTGCGTAAAAAGTTCCGCATACTGTTCAATCCGTATTTTATTATCCCGATGGCATTATGGATAATAGCCGGCGGCTTTACGTGTTACACCTGTGATCAAAGAATGCTCTTTTTTGCTATCAATACCCGCTATTCAGATATTGGCGACCTGCTTATGTATTATATAACTATGCTGGGACAAGCAGAAGTAATAATACCTGTATTGCTGGGGCTGATGATAGTGCCAAGGTTCCGTAACTGGTGGTATTTCACCACAGCCATTTTGTGCAATGCCCTACCCGCTGCCGTTCATAACTACATAAAAGGCTACCTTAACCATCCCCGTCCGCGGCAGGTATTCCGTGGCGATACTACCATGCACTACCTGCCCAATTGGCCGGAACTGTTGCATGCAGGCTTCCCATCCGGTCATAGCCAGGGGGCATTTAGCTTTTTCTGCTTTCTTTCGCTGTTGGTAAGTGTTAAGGACAGAAAGCTGGGCTTACTGTTTTTCTTCTTTGCCATCATGGTTGGTTATTCGCGCATATACCTCACCGCACACTTCTTTGAGGATGTTTATGCGGGGAGTATTTTTGGCGTGGTGACCACTACCCTTATCTTTTCGGTAATGAGCTACTATAAGGATAAGTTGTTCAGGAATAAGAAACCGGTAACAGACCATGCCTAATTATTTACGATATGCAGGTATTGCACTGATGGCAGGATTACTGTTCATCCCCTTTCTGGGCAATGTGCACCTTTTCGACTGGGACGAGATCAACTTTGCAGAGTGTGCGCGGGAAATGATCGTTTCTAAAGACTACCTACGGGCACAAATTGACTTCATGCCCTTCTGGGAGAAACCCCCTTTCTTTATATGGATGCAGGCATTGGCCATGAAAGTCTTCGGGATTGGTGAATTTGCAGCGCGCCTGCCAAATGCACTTGCCGGCGTCATCACTCTTACCGCCCTTTACTACGTTGGCAAACGCATAACCAACGAAAAGCTTGCCGGTTGGTGGGTATTGCTGTATGCTGCTACATGGCTGCCCCACTTCTATTTCAAATCCGGCATCATAGATCCCATTTTCAACCTGTTCATTTTCCTTGCTTTTTTCCAGGTGCATCTGCTGCGCTTCTCCGAAAAGAAGGTGCTGCATGCCACGCTTGCAGGTCTCTTCCTGGGCATGGCAGTGCTCACCAAAGGTCCCGTGGCAATATTGGTAGCAATGCTCGCTTTTGTGGTTTACCTGGTAGTTAATAAAGGCTTTGCAGGGTACAAGATCGGGCACTTATTGCTCATAGCTTTCTGTACATTGATTCCCATCCTGCTGTGGATGGGCAGTGCTATTGCCGTAAACGGTATGGCTTACGGTAAATGGTTCATTACAGAATTCATCACCTACCAGGTGCGCTTATTCAGCACCGAGGATGCCGACCATGGCGGGCCCTTCGTTTACCATTTCATCGTATTGCTGTTCGGCTGTTTTCCTGCATCTGTGTTTTTGCTCCAGTATACGCACAAAAGAGTGACCCATAACCTTAACGCCCACGACTTCACTCGCTGGATGTGGATATTGTTCTGGGTGGTACTCATCCTTTTTTCTGTTGTAAAGACTAAAATAGTACACTACTCATCTCTCTGCTACTTCCCGCTCACGTACCTTGCCGCGCTGCAACTATACCGGCTGGGGCACGAGCACACTAAGCTAAAGAAAGCAGTAAAAGGGCTCTTGCTGTTCACGGGAAGCATTGTTGCCATCCTCATCATTGCAGTGCCGGCAATTGGCATCAATAAAGAAAAACTCATACCCTATATACAAGACCCGTTTGCCGTTGGCAATCTTGCAGCGAATGTCTCCTGGAGCTATGCCGAATGCGCCTGGGGTATCCTGTACCTGGCTGGTATATGGGTAACCGTTCTCATGATGAACAAAAACTTCAGGAAAGGCATGATCGCATTATGCATTATTCAACTGGTTACAATACAAGTCACAGTACTGCATTTTACCCCTAAAGTCGAAGCCTACACCCAGAACGCGGCAATTCAATATTTCAAAAGTTTCCAGGGTAAAGACGTATATGTTAAACCACTTGGCTATATGAGCTATGCAAACCTCTTCTATGCCCGCAAAACAGCTGCAATGGACCCAAATTACTATAGCTTCAAAACAGACCATATGGGCCGCAAAATATCCCCCATTGCCAACCAAGACTGGTTACTGGCAGGCAAGATCGATAAACCGGCATACTTTATCTGTAAAATACAAGATAAGGCCATCTATTCCGCTTACCCTCAATTAATTATAACCGGCGAGAGCAATGGTTTCGTCTTCCTGAAACGGCAATAATTCAGCCACTTTTTGTCATATAACTTATTTATCCATGTAAAAAAATATATGCTCAAAATTTAGGGCAATTAATAATTATTGATATTTTTAAACTTCTATTAAATATCTGTTTCAACATGCAATTTGAGCGCGTCAAGAAATTTATACTGGATAAGCTGAAAAAAGAACTCACCAAAAACCTTACCTATCACAGCTTAGGCCATATAAAGGATGTATATAAAGCTGCTGAGAACCTGTGCGATCTGGAAGAAGTGAGCGAGAACGACAAGCGCTTATTACTCACTGCTGTATTATTCCACGATTCAGGCTTTTTGATCTCTCAAAAAGAGCATGAACGCCTTTCATGCGAGATCGCCGAGCAATACCTGCCCGATTTTGGCTATACTGATGAAGAGATCGACCGTATTCGTGGTATGATCATGGCAACTCAGATACCCCAGACACCACATAATAAACTTGAAAAGATAATTTGTGATGCTGACCTTGATTACCTGGGCCGCGACGACTTCTTTACCATTGGCGATAAATTGTTTGATGAACTGGTGATGTATGGTATTATCGATAATGAGAACGAATGGAACAAGCTGCAGGTGCGTTTCCTGGAAAAGCATCGCTATTTCACCTCATCAGCAAAGAAGTTAAGGAAGGCCAAGAAAACTGAGAATTTGGCCATTGTGAAGTCTAAGATCAAAAAGTAATGGTTAGTGCGTTAAAACATTTGCCTGAATCCGTTCAGGATATAATTTATTCTATTGCCGGTACATTAATAACGGCATTTGCATTAAAAGGCTTTTTAATTCCTAATGGAGCGCTCGATGGCGGGGTAACAGGTATTTCTCTGCTGCTGCACGAGCTTTATCATTGGAACATAGCATGGGTTATTATGCTCATTAATATCCCTTTCATTATTGCAGGAGCTATACAGGTCAACATCCGGTTTGCGCTCAAAACGCTGTCGTGCGTCATTGCGCTGGGACTATGCCTGGCATTCATCAACTACCCGGTCATCACCCACGATAAAATACTGGTATCCCTTTTTGGCGGTTTCTTCCTGGGCATAGGCATCGGGTTGGCAATGCGTGCGGGATGCTCGCTTGACGGCATAGAAGTACTGGCACTATATACACTGAAGAGGAGCAGCCTTACCATCAGCGAGATCATCATGGGGCTGAATGCGATCATTTTCCTTATTGCTGCATTAAAACTCGGCCTGGAAATATCATTGTATTCGATGCTCACCTACTATGTGGCTACCAAAACCATAGACTACGTGATAGAAGGTCTTGAGGAATATACGGGTGTCACCATCATTTCGGGCAAAAGCGAGGCTATTAAAGAAAAATTGGTACTGAAGATGGGCAAGGGTATCACGGTATACAAGGGCGAAAGAGGTTTTCTGCGCGACAACTTCAGCCACCACGCATCGTGCGACATCGTTTTTACGATCATAACCCGCCTCGAAGTGCGCCGCCTTAAAAACCTGGTGCATTCTATTGACCCTAATGCCTTTGTTTTCACCAATACCATAAAAGAAGTTGCTGGTGCAGGCGGTGTAGTGAAACACAGGAAGGGGCATTCGTAGTGTATCCGGGCAAACAAAATGAGCGGGAATACCTTATCTTCAACAAAATATTTTCTATCATAAATTACAAACTATAAATAACAATGTTACGCGATACCGAAATATTTAATCTCATAAATGAAGAGCTGGAGCGCCAGCGCCGCGGACTGGAACTGATAGCCTCAGAGAATTTTACCAGCATGCAGGTAATGCAGGCCATGGGTAGTGTGATGACCAACAAATATGCCGAGGGCTATCCCGGCAGGCGGTATTACGGCGGCTGCGAGGTGGTGGACATAAGCGAACAACTGGCCATAGACCGCGCAAAAGAGATGTTTGGCGTTGGCTATGCTAACGTGCAGCCCCATAGCGGCAGCCAGGCAAATACAGCAGTGATGCTCGCGGTATTGCAGGCCGGCGACACCATACTTGGCCTCGACCTCAGCATGGGCGGCCATCTTACCCACGGCTCACCCGTAAGTTACTCCGGCAAGCTGTATCATGCAGTACACTATGGCGTAGTAAAAGAGACCGGGCTCGTTGACTACGACGATCTGGAGCGTAAAGCCATCGAGCACAAACCTAAGCTTATCATCTGCGGCGCATCTGCTTACAGCCGCGATTGGGACTATGTGCGCATACGTGCCGTAGCCGATAAAGTTGGCGCATTGGTGATGGCAGATATAGCCCACCCCGCCGGGCTTATCGTGAAAGGACTGTTGAACAGCCCCTTCGAGCATTGCCATTTTGTTACCACTACCACGCACAAAACACTGCGTGGGCCACGTGGCGGATTGGTGATGATGAAAGAAGACTTCGAGAACCCGTTCGGCCTCAAAGGGCCAAAAGGCGAAATACGCATGATGAGCAACCTGCTGGATATGGCAGTGTTTCCCGGTGCGCAGGGCGGCCCGCTGGAGCATGTCATAGCTGCTAAAGCAGTTGCCTTCTTCGAGATACTGCACGAGAACTTCACTGCCTACGCAAAACAGATAGTGGCCAATGCACAGGCAATGGCAAAAGCGTTTACCGACAAAGGATACAACATTGTCTCAGGCGGCACCGACAACCACCTGATGCTGATAGACCTGCGCAACAAGAACATCAGCGGCAAAAAAGCAGAGAACACACTCGTGAAGGCCGACATTACCCTGAACAAGAACATGGTGCCTTTTGATGATAAGTCGCCGTTCATAACATCCGGGATAAGGGTAGGCGTTTCTGCGATGACCACAAGAGGAATGAAGGAGAATGACATGCCACAGATAGTCAACTGGCTGGACAAAGTATTGATGGCACCTGACGACGAAGGCGTAACCGCAAAAGTAAAAGGCGAAGTGAACGAATACATGAAGGCCTTCCCGTTGTACCCTGAGTGGGGCAAGTAAGGCTAACTCATATATACGGAATTTTCTTTGAATAAAATGTGGGACGGCAGGCTCACCCCTCACCTTTAGCCTTTCCTTTACATTTTTAAAAGTATATTTGGAAATATTCTTCGCTTCCATGCGTTATGGAAGGATTGGGAGCATTTATGAGCAAGACCTCAGTTTCATTATCCTTAATTATACTGGTTTTACTTTTTGCCGGCCATACCGGGGCACAACAGTATGTAACACGTCCTAAGAAAAAAGAGGTTAAGCCCGATCCGTACCGCGGCGATACACTGTTGCAACCGGTGCCTATCACCCGCGCCTCCTTTCACGACAAAATAGACAATGAACAAACCCGCGCCGATAAAAGAGACGGGAAGCAGGATAAGATAATACGTGTAGGTAAAGACAGTACTTCAACCGCCATCCTCACCCGTACCATCATCAAAAAAATAGATACCCTGCAACGCATGATAGAGAACATGCCGGCAATGGGGCGTGATAACCAGGCCGACAATCAACACCGCATTCGCTCACTGCGGGCAGTGTGGGAGCTGATGCGGCAATACACCGGCGATAACAGGCCAAAGGCGGGCTATTACGATACGCTGGTAGCCAACATGCAGAGTATGCTCAAAGCTGCCAACGAAGATTCGCTGATGAAGTATGTGAAAGCCAACACTAATTTCTTTACCTTAAGCAACGGCATGGTGCTGCTCGACGGCCACCCCGATGAACGCAGGTATATTTATACAGAATTGGGCAAGGCTTACCCGATGATCATGATAAAGCGCCTGCCCGAGTATGCAAAAGATACCTTCGCAGGCAACATTATAAAAGAAGCGGCTAAGCTGGACCAGAAGCTGATATTCAATTATGCCTATTCTACCAACTACGCCCTCAAGAACGCTGTTTACAACACACGCGATCCGCTGGTGGAAGCAATAGTGAAGATCACCTCTCACTCGGCATCACCACCAAAAGCTTTTCCTTTCCTCAGCGATATTTACTATGGCAGGAAGACCGTAGCTGAAATAGATACCATAGCCGCCCACCCCGATGATTATTTCAATAACCTGGTACGATTGAAGATGGAGGATGATTCCTTAGCACAGCATGCCTATATTGATGAGCTGCAGTACCGCGCACTAAAGTACTATGTGCGCCAGATGAATGAACTGCATGAAGAGAAGGATGACGTGCGTTTCAGGTGCATCGACAGCCTGCCCCCTACTTCACTGTTCTATATTCTCGTCTATGGTCAGGACGAGATATATACCAGCAGCTTCCTCGGCACCTTTAAAAGACTCGTAGAACGCATGGCACCCATGAAGGGAGATGAACTGCTGGACACATTGAACCAGGATCATTTTCGCACATTCATCAGGATGTGTGCCGGCTACAACACCCTTTCCACCTTCCTCAACACAATGGATGATACCATGCGTACCGAGGTGATGGACGAATTCATAAGTGGCCTGCAAAACGGAAAAGAAGATGACCTGGAAGGCGCGGTAGAAGTGGCAGATGCCTTTGGCAGCATCAGGGATTCTGCTTTGGCAGCCTACCTGCATAACAAGGTAAAAGAAAATTACGAGCTGTCGTATAAGGAAAGAAGCAGGAAAGGCATGATCATTTATAGCTTGCTGGCTATGCTGTTCCAGGGCAACCGTATTGCCAATAGCGATACCGGCGCATCTGTAGCATCAGCCCGGCTAAAGCTGCCTCCTATCAACAAAGTGCCCTATAACACCCTCACGGATGACTCGGGTATTGTCTATCAGCAGGTATTCTTCTACGGCGACAAAGACGGAGAGGATTCGTATACAAGCTTTATCAACTCCTTCAGGAAAGACAAAAACTGGAAGATAAACGAGTTGCAATATTGGACAGAGATCGCTTCCGTTACGGGTAAGAAAACTGTCATCTATGCCAATCTGCCATTGAAAGAGCCTGAGGATGAGAAGGCGCTGGATACGCTATCGCAGTTCTTGAGTGATAGTGGTATCTCCCCCACTATCATGATACACCGCGGACATAGCTATCACTTAAAAGTAACACTGACTAAGCTGACGCCCGATGCCCGGATCGTTATATTGGGCTCTTGCGGAGGCTACCACAACCTGGCCTCGGTATTAAGCAAGTCGCCTGATGCCCATATTGTTTCCTCCAAGCAAACAGGGGTTATGGCAGTGAACGAGCCCATCTTAAAGTCAATGAACGCAAGGCTACTTGAAGGAGCAGATGTGAACTGGATAAACATGTGGCGCGAGTTGGAAGATCAGTTCAAAAACAAACCTGATGTGCAGGAGAAATTTGCCGACTACGTACCACCGTACAAAAACCTGGGGGCTATGTTCATAAAGGCATATAAGAAAATGACCGACCTGACTACCGCTAAAGCCATTCAATGAAAATAAAACTTAAAAATATAGACACAAGGGCTCCCGGCAAAGTTGATAAAGAGGCTACCAAAAAAGAACTTCAGCACATACTGGAAGATCTTGATAAGTTGCAAAACCTGCTATATGCCGAAGGAAAACATAGCCTGCTCATCATAATACAAGGTATGGACGCAAGCGGCAAAGACGGCCTTACCCGCGATGTATTTACCAGCATGAACCCCCAGGGTGTTAATGTCTCTTCTTTTAAAGAGCCAACAGAAGAAGAGCTTGCACACGATTTCCTTTGGCGTATACACCAGCGTGCACCGGCAAAGGGAATGATCCATATTTTTAACCGTTCCCATTACGAGGATGTGCTTGTAACCCGTGTGCATGGAATGATAGACAATGAAACAGCGAAAATAAGGATGCGGGCCATTAACGATTTTGAAAAACTGCTTACAGAGCACAACCATACCCATATACTCAAATTCTACCTGCATGTTGCTCACGAAGAGCAACTGAAACGCCTGGAAGAACGACTGCGCCAGCCACACAAAATGTGGAAATATAATCCCGACGACTTTAACGAATCAAAATTGTGGGATAATTACATGGGATACTACGAAGAAGTATTTGAGCATTGTAACGAAATACCCTGGCACATTATTCCTGCAGACCAGAACTGGTATAAATCCTACCTGGTTGCACAAACCATTCAGGAGACCCTTAGGGGGCTGAACATGAAATTTCCCGGGATGAAGAAATAATAGCTATCCACAGGTAATTATTTTACCGGCGCTGGCGGTTCCATTACTGTGCCACACTTCTTACAAGTGCGCTTCTCAACATCAGCATAGAATGCGTTCATAACGGGTGGCAATTGGGCTACAATATCCGAAACATTCATGTATTCTTCATGTAGCTTCTCGTGGCAGTTCTCACAAAACCACAGGAAGCCATCAAGCTCTTCGGTCTTGCGCTTAATTTCTATCACAAGGCCAACCGTACCTGCACCCCGTTGTGGTGAATGAGGGACCCTGCCCGGCAGCAAGAACATATCACCCTGCTTTATCGGTATGTCAACTATTTTGCCGTCTTCAACTATGCGCACATTTACATCCCCCTCAAGCTGGTAAAACAATTCTTCACCCTCGTTGTAATGAAAATCCTTGCGGCTGTTGGGTCCGCCAACAACCATCACGATAAAATCACCTGCTTCCTTATATACCGACTGGTTACCCACAGGTGGCTTCAGCAGGTGCCGGTGTTCATCTATCCATTTGTTGAGGTTAAAAGCGCGTTGTATTGGCATATAATAAAATTGTCGTTACGAAGTTTTTATTTCAATATTTTCATTTTCACGGTTTCAATACGCGTATCGGTCACCAGCAGAATATCAAATTCATAGTCACCAATAACGATACGCTCTTTTATTTTAGGTATTGTTTCGTGCATGGTAATGATATAACCGGAAAGCGTTTCAGACACATCCGTCGGAAAGTCGAATCGGTATTTCTCGTTCAGGTAATCTATCTCCAGCCTGCCCGAGAAAATGTACTCATTCTCCGATATCTGCTTGTCCACGTGCTCCTGTTCGTCATACTCGTCATTTATATCACCAAATATCTCTTCCAGCACATCCTCCATAGTTACGATGCCCGCTGTTCCGCCAAACTCATCTATCACCCAGGCTATGCTCTTGCGCTCCTTCGTGAACCTGTTCATCAAGTCTACCGCGCTCATTGCTTCAGGCACTGCAGTTATTGTGTGCAGTACCTCTTTTATGCCAGCCGGACGGCGACTAAGGTCCAGGTGGTGTACATAACCAACTATGTTGTCAATGCTATCATCGTAAACAATGATCTTCGACAGTTTTGTTTCAATGAATTTATTCCTTACTTCCTCAATGGGTGCAGAAATATCTATCCCCTCTATCTCGTTCCTTGGCACCATGCACTTACGTATGCGCACGTTCACCAGGTACAACGCATTTTCAAAAAGTTCAGCATTCACCTCGCTGGTCTCATTTTCGTACCCATGCTTGCTTTGTTTCACCAACATCTCCAGGTCAACCCTGTTAAACACCTGCTTGCTTTCCTTGATGCGTACATTGAACAGGTATTTAAGAATGAACTCTGATATTGATACAAATATTTTGGCTACCGGGAAGAAGATGTAATACATTAGCAGCATGGGCACACTGAATATCGTCAGTACCGTTTCTGCCTTTGCCCTGAAAATAGCCTTGGGAAGAAATTCAGCGAATATCAGGATCACTATCGTTGCCAACAGCGTATCTATGGCCAGCTTAGTATAGTTAGACAACTCTAATCCGTAACGATGGAATAGTTCTTCTGTCACCTTCTCAGTCAAAATACCATAAACTACCAGCACCACATTTACGCCAACAAGTGCAGTGCCTATGAATTCGGAAGGGTTTTCCATGAACCGGGCCAATATCCGCCCCGAGAACTTACCTTGTTTCTTCCGTAACTCTATGTTCAGTTTGTTGGCCGATATGAACGCAATTTCAGTGCCTGCAAAAAAACCGATGAGTAGAATACATCCTAAAATATATAGCAATAGGTGCGTTATATCCATTGTAGCCAAAGATATAAAAAATTTCTCAAGCAGATGCGGTTAACTGATGTTAACGTTTTGGTGTTACACTCTATATTCATTTATATTACATCAGTAACCAACTGATAAGATCTATGCCTGAATACCTTTCTTACAAGTTTGAAGACAGCCCGGCGTTCATCAGCACTTTCGATGAAGCTCCTTTGTGGAGTGCGCACTTCGGGATATTATTACTGAAACACATTGAATTGCGGCCAAACTTAACGACGCTTGATATTGGGTCAGGTGCCGGCTTCCCATTGCTTGAGCTTGCACAAAGATTGGGCAATACCTGCACTTGCTACGGACTAGACCCCTGGGTGAACGCTAACAATCGCGCAAACGAAAAGATAAAAAACTATGCAATAAGGAATGTCAAGGTTATTGAAGGCTCCGCGGAGAATATCCCTTTTGACAATGCGAGCATTGACCTAATAGTATCCAACCTTGGCATCAATAATTTCAACAACCCAACCCTGGTTTTTAACGAATGTGCACGTGTATTAAAGCCGGGTGGCAAGCTCGCACTGACCACCAACCTCAACGGACATTGGCAGGAGTTCTACGATGTATTTGAAACGACCCTCAATGAAACTAACAATACATCCCTGGTTGAAAAGCTGGTTGCAGACCGGGAACGCAGGGGCACCGTTGCCGGCATATCATCCCAGTTCTCAAATGCAGGGTTAAAGGTCACCCGCAGCTATACCGAAACATTCACCATGTGCTTTCTGGACGGCAGCGCATTTTTGAACCATTACTTTGTGAAGCTGGGTTGGTTGGCATCATGGAAGGAAATAATACCCGTAGAAAAACAAGAAAGCATATTCTCGGCCCTTGAAAAAAGCCTGAATTCAATGGCCTCAAAAACAGGCACATTTACACTAACCGTTCCCATGGCGTACATTGAGGGTGAAAAATAATTACCCTTGTAAGCCATTACGGTAAATTAACATTAACCTCCGGTTGCCCGGCAGTATCACAGCAATGAAAGGAGGAGACTAGAATCCTTGTTTCGCAACACCATCTTTTATGGCTTGCAATGCTTTCGCTTCATTCAGGATAGCAGCCATTTTGTTGCCTTTACCATCATTACCATTGGCTATGTAACCACCGCGTGATGTGCGGGTAATTACTGCGTCCTGCATAGGTACATTTTTCTCCTTTGTCTTAAGGCAGTACGCTTTTATCATTTTTGAAGTATCCATGAGAATGATTTTTAAAAAGTTAGCAGGTGTTATTTACAAGCACAAACTACAAAAAGTTTTGAGTAAATGAAATCGCCGTCGCTGGTTTTACACCCGCAATCCACAAATTAATCATTCAAACATATAAAATAGACAGATAATATACCTTAAACCAAAGGTAAGCTCCGGTTTTTACGTTATTAGTAGTGTTATGAAAGGATCAATCGTTGCAGTCGCTTTCGTCTGCCTCCTGGATAAAATTTTCCAGGCGTTCGGTTATTGTGAACGTCTCACTGCTGCCGTCTTCAAATTCTATTTTGCTGATGATCCAGTGCCTTACGTCAAGCACACACACATACACAGTACCCAATTGTTTTGCTTCAATGCGGTCGCCGGCTATTTTGGCTTCTTTTTCTAATACTTTATTAAAAACCGGAGAATAAAACTTACAATAAATATGCTTGATACTCTTTGTTTTGCTATTGTTCTGCAATTTCACTTTATAGCGCTCCTGGCCACAACCATTGCAGCCGTAACAATCTTTTTTTATCGAGCATATATCAAAGAATTTCCTGTGCTTCAGGTAGTCATTGTCTTGCGCGTAAGTAGCCGAACAGCTGAGTACCAAAAGGCATACAGAAAACAGGAATTTAAAACAAGATGGCATAAACTGTACTGATTTTGAAATGAATTATAAAAAACTACCTTATTCCACACACATCCTTGCAAATATATAAAATGACAGATAAAACACTAATTTTTCATCAGAAAAAGGCTATTGCCTTATTTATCATACCTTTATTTTTTAATTTCTCCTTCATGCGTCGTGTTTTAATTACGGTATTGCTACTGTTCGTTACTGCTTTTGCTTTGTTTGCTCAAAAAACCAAACAGGAGCAGGCCCCACAATACAACCCTAACAACATATATTCTATAAAGCAACATTTTCTTTATAATATATTACACAATCCTACAGAAAAAGAAGAAGACGATGAGGACGACAACGAACTAACCCGTTTCAACCGCTGGTTTAACGATATGGAGCCGCGCTGCTACCCTACCGGCAACCTGCCCCGCGCCGATGTGCTATTAAAAGCGATGGCAGATGCCAAAAGTCCGGTTAAAAAAAGTGGTTATAAAACAACCGCAGCACCTGCATGGTCACCTATTGGCCCTATGAAGGTACCAAACAGTTCCAATGGAATTGGCCGCGTAAATTGCATCACCATCCTTCCGGCAGATACTAACACCTTGTATGTTGGCGCAGCATGCGGCGGCGTGTTCATCAGCCACGATGGCGGTAATACCTGGACATCAAACACTGACAACTTCCCGTCAATGAGCATTGCAGACATAGCTGTGGATCCATTGCACCCCGATACTATTTATGCTGCAACCGGCGACGGATATGGTTATGAAACCGGTGGCTTCAGCATCTTTTGGGGCGGATTATACTCTGCAGGTGTGATGAAGAGCACTGACGGCGGCTCTACCTGGACCACTACTGGATTAAGTTACCTGCAGTCTGCAAGGGACATCATACAACGGCTGCTGATTCACCCCACTAAGACCAACATCTTGCTGGCAGCAACGCGCAATGGCATAAAGCGCACTACCGACGGTGGTGCCACATGGACAACCGTAGATGGCGGCCACGTATACAGTATGGCTTTCCGTCCAGACAGGCCGGATACTGTTTATGCCATCAACAACACAGACCTCCGCGTTTCTTACAACGCAGGAGCTACATGGCAAACGCTGAAAGCAGGATTGAATCCGACAGGTAGCCGCTGCACTATTGGTGTATCTCCAGTAGCGCCAAACGCTATCTGGGTATTGGATGCAAACGAGGACATAAAGTGGTCGCACAACGGCGGGGGCACTTTTTTTACCACAAACCCTCCCGACACGGCAAGTTTCTATGGTTATTACGACCGCGTGTTTGCGGTCTCTCCTTCCGACTCTACTTACCTTATTGCAGCCGGGCTCAGGATGACCGTATCTTCAAATGCCGGTGCTGCATGGGTGCGGCTGAACCCAACAAATGACGTGCATGTTGATAACCATGCTTTGACATTTAACCCTTTGAATGCAAACACGATATACACCGGCAATGACGGTGGCATAAGTGTTACGCGCAATGGTGGCGCAACCTGGAAAAACCTCGGAGACGGGCTCATGATATCCCAGATATACCGCATAGGATGCTCGCAACAGGATTCTAACGTTATTATTTGCGGATTGCAGGACAATGGCTCGATCGTTTACGACGGCACCAGGTGGACCCATGAGATTGGCGGCGATGGCGAAGCCTGTACTATACATCCAACCAATGACCTGGTACAAATAGGTTCATGGCAATATGGCCATTTCTATATATCATACGACCGGGGCGCGAACTTCACCAAGATGAATATTACTACCGAACCGGGAGGATGGACCGCACCTGTTGTTTTTGATCCGAATAACGAATCCAATATCTACTTTGGCTACCAGAACATTTGGGGCACAAACGATGGCGGCAGCTCGTTTATCAATCTCACTGCCACTACCCCTTTTGCCAACAGCGCTACTCAGTTGGCAATAGGACAGTCAAACAGCGATGTGATCTATGCATCAGACCTGTCTAAAATAATACGCACAACAGACCGCGGCTTATCCTGGACAACAGTAACAGGAAATCTGCCATCAGGCACAGTGGCCATAACCGATATCGCTGTTGACCCAAGAGACCCTATGCTTGTATACGTCACCACATCAGGGTATACCGGCGGAATGAAACTGTTCATGAGCACAACAGGTGGCACAACATGGACAAACATCAGCAGCAACCTGCCTAATATACCTGCCAATTGCGTAGCTATAGACACTAGCACACCCGGCGCCTTATTTGTGGGTACAGACATCGGCATATACTACACCGACTCCTCATCAACCGGGTTTAGCCTGTATGGAACTGGCCACCCTAATGTAATGGTGTATGATCTGAATGTGAACTACAGCAACTACAAAATAAGGACGGCAACTTTTGGCAGGGGCGTATGGGAGTGCCCGCTGCAAAAACCAAAGCCTGTTCCGCCAATTGACAATGCAGTTCGTAACGTAAACGCTGCAAACAAAATGGCTATACAAGCTTACCCCAACCCAACTAAGAATAGTTGGAGACTTATTTTCCAAAACCGGAAACCGGGAAATTACACTGTAAAAGTTAGTGATGTAAGTGGCAGAACAGTTCTGATCGCCGACAACAGGGAAGTTATTGATGCTACTGCTTTTGCATCAGGCGTATACAATATAGAAGTAATTGCAGGCGATGAGCACCACACGATTAAGGCGGTGAAGGAATAATAATCATTACTACATAATTGTGACCGCAGGGCTTGTATTCCCTGCGGTTTTTTTATACAATTGTCATAATTCGGCTACTGTAACAAAGAAGAGCTTAACTAAATAAAAGAACATTTTCCATCGCACCTGGCATCACCACATCACACGAAAGTGTAAGTACAGACGGTAACTTTTCCCATGAAAATGTTAAAACGACCACACAACATATGGAAACCGTTAGTTGAGACGTCTTTCTTCTAAACACTCCATATGAAATCAAAGATCACACTCCTCTTAGTGCTGCTCGCAGCGTCACTGAGATCGCTGGCCCAGGGCGGCCGCATTACCGGTAAAGTAACTAACGAATCTAAGCACGCATTGGTTGCCATAGTAACCTTGCTCGACAACGGCACGGTAAAGTACACCACCACAACAAACACCGCCGGCGACTACACCATACAGCAGGTAACGCCCGGAAAATATGAAGTAAAGGCATCAGCCCTGCATTACACAACAGCCTCTAAGAAAAAAGTAACCATAGGCGATGGTCAGCAGGAGCGTATTGATTTTAAATTGAAAGCGGAAGTAACAAAAGAGGAAGATATTGTTGGCGCTGCCCCACCCGCTCCGCAAGTGGCACACAAAAACAGAAGGTACAAAGACTATGCGGTAGCAGAACAAAAAATGTACGGCGGCGCTATATCTAAGAGCATAACCTTGGGTGAGTCCTACAATAAACCCATGTACTTCAACTCAAGCACAGAGAGTTACAAAAAGAACCCCGAGAACGATTTTATGAATGTAAAAGTGAACCCGCTTTCAACTATGTCGGTAGATGTTGACCGGGCATCATACAGCAACGTGCGTCGGTTCATCAACCAGGGTCAGCGCCCACCCGCCGATGCCGTGCGCGTAGAGGAGATGATCAATTACTTTGACTACGACTACTCCCAACCCAAAGGCGAAGACCCCATACTCATCAGCACAGAACTTGTTGACTGTCCCTGGCAGAAAGATCATAAACTGTTGCGTATAGGCATGCAGGCAAAAAAGGTGAATACAGAGAAACTGCCACCATCTAACCTTGTATTCCTGGTTGACGTTTCCGGTTCCATGGAATCTCAGGATAAGTTGCCGCTATTGGTTGAAGGCATGAAATTATTAGTGCAAAACCTGCGCGCACAAGATAAGGTAGCTATTGTCACTTATGCCGGCGCCGCAGGGCTTGTACTCCCTCCTACCGACGGCGAACATAAACAAACCATACTGGATGCACTGAACCGGTTGACAGCAGGTGGGTCTACCGCAGGTGGCGCAGGCATCAAACTGGCATACAAGGTGGCACAAGAACATTTCATAAAGGGTGGCAACAACCGCGTGATACTGGCTACCGATGGCGACTTTAATGTAGGCGTAAGCAATGAGAACGAACTGGAGGACCTCATTACAAAACAAAGAGAAACAGGCGTATTCCTCACCTGCCTTGGCTTTGGCACCGGCAACTACAAAGACTCTAAAATGGAATTGCTGGCAGATAAAGGCAATGGCAACTACGACTATGTGGACAATATCCAGGAAGCACAAAAGGTACTGGTGAGCGAATTTGGCGGTACGCTGTTTACCATAGCAAAGGATGTAAAAGCACAGATAGAATTCAATCCTGCGAAAGTTCAAGGCTATCGCCTGGTAGGCTACGAGAACCGCGTACTGAACAACGAAGATTTTAAAGACGATAAGAAAGATGCAGGCGATATGGGATCTGGTCACACTGTTACTATTATGTACGAGGTAATACCCGCAGGTGTGAACAGCGAATACATGCGCGACGCTAACGACCTTAAATACCAGCAACCAAAGACTACTAATGCCGGTTACAGCAACGAGTTAGCCACCATTAAGTTCAGGTATAAACAGCCCGATGGCGATAAAAGCAAAGAAATGGTGCATACCATTGCCGACAGGACAATACCCATTGCCTCGGCATCAGAGAATACAAGGTTTGCCGCATCTGTGGGCATGTTTGGTATGCTGCTGAAGGATTCAAAATACAAAGCCAACAGCTCTTATAACGAAGTGATAGCGATGGCATCCAGCAGCAAGTCTTACGATAAGGAGGGCTATCGTGCAGAATTCATCAGGCTGGTAAAAGCAGCCAAAGAATACAAAACGGCATCGGCCGATTAGAAGTTGCGAAGTGTGATTTTGTGTTTCATAGGCCCGGGACGATGTCCCGGGTTTTTATTTCCATATACTGAAATTAAGCCTGAATTTATTTTCCTGCAGCAGCTTGCGCCAGTCAATGAACAGGAACACACATACCAGCAATACACCCAATAAAGTACCGGTAACGGTCTTCCACGACCAAAATCCCTGTGCAATTGCCTGTGCGTTCTTCGCCGCATAGTCTCCGGCCAGCACCATAACCATATCGCTTAAGAACTTGCCTACAAGAAAGGCAGGGATAATATTACGAGTAGGTATCCTCGCCATCCCCGAGGCTGTGAATAAGGGGGTTGAAGGCAACGGCACTAATGTATATAGCAACACAAAAAGCTGCACGCGCCAGCCCTTATCCAATAGCTTCTGGCCTACAAATTGTATATCCTCATTTTTTTCCTTCCTGATGACCTTAAGCGACAAATACGGGATATATTTACTCAAAGCATATCTGCCCAATGCCGACCCTATCACCCCTACCACCAGTACCACCCATATATTCAAATGGTACCTCATCTGGAAGAATACCATAACGGTCCATGCCGGCGGCCCGATGAACGGCACAGAATCTACCAGGAACGACATAACAAATACAAGCAGGTACTCCCACATATCTGCAAAGTAGCCGTTTTTTTCTTTCCATCCTACTGACCTATATCACCTCGAAAATTGCCTTTCCGCCTGTCAGGCACCAAAAATTTGCACAATTACTTTTACCTCCCTATCTTTGCACATGGCAATAAAATCTAAGTTTTACGGCGAGGGCCTCACTTTTGATGATGTGCTCCTGATGCCGGCTTACTCCGAAGTACTTCCCCGCGAAGTAAGTATTGTTACCAATCTCACGAAAGATATCAAGATCAACATCCCGATGGTGTCTGCCGCTATGGATACCGTTACCGAGGCTCCGTTAGCCATAGCGCTCTCCCGCGAAGGTGGCATTGGTATCTTACACAAGAACATGAGCATTGAGCGCCAGGCAGAGCATGTGCGCAAAGTGAAACGCTCAGAAAATGGCCTTATACTCGACCCCATAACCCTCAAGCCTGATGCGACCGTGGGCGATGCCCTCAAAATAATGAAGGACAACAAAATAGGCGGCATACCTATTGTTGATGACAACTTCATGCTGGTGGGCATGCTCACCAACCGCGACCTGCGCTTCGAAAAGCAGATGAAGAAGAAAGTGAGCGAGGTAATGACCAAAGAACGCCTGGTAACTGCGCCTGCCGGCACCAACATGCAAAAAGCAGAAAGCATACTGGAGCAATACAAAATAGAAAAACTGCCTATAGTAGATAAAAAAGGAAAGCTAATAGGGCTCATCACTTTCCGCGATACCATACAGTTAAAAAGCCATCCATGGTCCGCCAAAGACAGTATGGGCCGCCTGGTGGCAGGCGCAGCAATAGGCATCACAGCAGATATATTGGAGCGTGTGGAGGCGTTGAAAAACGCAGGTGTGGATGTGATAACGCTTGATAGCGCCCATGGCCACTCAAAAGGCGTTATAGATGCAGTGAAAAAAGTGAAGAAAGCATTTAAGACATTACCGGTGATCGCCGGCAATATCGCCACCGCCGAAGGGGCAAAGGCCCTTGCCGCAGCCGGTGCAGATGCCGTAAAAGTAGGTGTTGGGCCGGGTTCTATATGCACCACCCGCGTGGTTACAGGTGCAGGTGCTCCGCAGCTTACCGCAATTATGGAAGCAGCACAGGCACTTAAGAGAACCGGCATACCCGTTATTGCAGATGGTGGCATTCGCTACACCGGCGATATGGTAAAAGCCCTCGCAGCGGGTGCATCGTGCGTTATGGCAGGTTCCATATTCGCAGGTACAGAAGAAAGCCCGGGCGAAACTATTATCTACGAAGGCCGTAAATTCAAATCATACCGCGGCATGGGCTCTGTAGAGGCCATGCAGGAAGGTTCAAAAGACCGCTACTTCCAGGATATGGAAGCAGATATCAAGAAATTGGTACCTGAAGGCATTGTAGGCCGCGTGCCATACAAAGGCACGTTGAGCGAGGTAGTACAGCAGTTCGTCGGTGGTTTGCGTGCAGGTATGGGCTACTGCGGCGCAAAAGATGTTGCAACGCTGCAAAACAATTCCCAGTTCGTACGCATCACACCCGCAAGCATGGCAGAAAGCCACCCGCACGATGTGGTGATAACAAAAGAAGCGCCGAATTACAGCAGGTAAGCCCGGGAATAGTGGCTATTTATTAACCAGAGATACCGCATCCCATCCCTGGTAATGGCCGTGGTGTGTTTTCGCCAGTTCTTTCAGCTCTGCAGTGATTTTGTTCATTATTTCATGCTGCACGGCTGTGTTTTTATAAAGTACCACCACGTACAACACCGGCTTTTTCCTTGACTGTGTCTTTCTTTTGGTGATAAACTCTTTTGCGTTCGCTTCTTGCTCAAATGCAGTACGATCTGCTTCAGTGTCAAAATAAAAATTGAAAGTAACCTCCCTCGGTATTTTCACGCTGTCACCACGCATCATCATTCCCGATATCACCTTATTATTCTCCATCCAGTTTTGTGTGGCTTCATCAGGGTATAAAAAGGTTTTGTAAACACTCCATTCCGGATCGTGTTTTATTTTGATCACATAATTATGGTCTTTGTAAGTTCGGCCATACACGCGTGCAAGCGCATTACGCAATCCTGCCGTGTCTTTCACATAATAATAGTTCAACCGCTGACAGTTATAGGTGAACGTCCCGGCTAATACTTTGGGCGTTACGCCGGTAATAAAATTACTTGTAGCAGTAAGTATCTCTTCCAGCGTTGCGATCTCAGTTACGTCAGGCACCCCTTGCGCGTTGCAGTTTTTCGCCTGCGGGCCGGTTATTACAAGATTAGGATACTTTCTATCAGGTACAGAACCTATAAGGCTCATATCCACCAACACCGATCCCGGCTTATTATCAAGTGTTGTTAAATAGGTATCCCATTGCCAAACTTCCGCATGGTATTGGGCATATCCCGTCACTGACGACAGTAAAAAAACAAGAGCGAGTATCGGAGAGAATTTCACCCCGTAAAATAAAACAACTTACTCCATGACACCTATCCCTTTAGGAAATGTTTGTGATATAAATAACCCCTATCCTCAATATGTTCACCGCCAATGTATAAAATGATCTTCTTTTTTTAGAAAACTTTAAGCATTTTCACCTTGCATAATACCACACCATAAAGCTATTTTTGCCATACCATGACCACCGCCGAGATACTTAAAAAAGTAAGAAGGATAGAGATAAAAACGAAGGGGCTGAGCAATCACATCTTCGCGGGTGAATACCACTCTACTTTCAAGGGCAGGGGTATGTCTTTCAGCGAGGTAAGGGAATACATACCGGGAGATGACGTAAAGTTTATCGATTGGAACGTTACAGCCCGATTCTCCCACCCTTTCGTAAAGGTGTTCGAGGAAGAAAGGGAACTGATACTCATGCTGCTGGTCGACATAAGCAGCAGCTCGCTATTCGGCACACAAAAACAATTGAAGCGCGACCTGATCACGGAACTCGGTGCGGTACTCTCTTTCTCAGCCACTACCAACAATGATAAAGTAGGCGTTATCTTCTTCAGCGATAAGGTAGAACAGTATATACCACCCAAGAAAGGAAAGAGCCATATCCTCCGCATCATCCGCGAGTTGATCGCCCTCGAGCCAAAACACACCGGCGCAACAGATGTGCGTGTGGCATTGGAGTTCCTGAACAATGTATTGAAGAAACGTACAATAACTTTCGTATTGAGCGACTTTGTGAGCCAACCCTACGACCATGCCCTGCAGTTGGCGGCCCGCAAGCACGATCTGGTTGGTATTCATGTGTATGACAAATACGACAAAGAACTGCCCTCCGCCGGACTGGTGCAGGTTCAGGATGCTGAAACAGGTAAAATGATGTGGCTCGATACCGACAATCATTCTGTAAAGAAACAATATGGCAGCGCTTACGACGAGAAACATAAATACTGCGTACAGTCGTTCCGCAAAAGCGGGGCATCGCTGTTGCACGTGCGCACAGACGAAGACTATGTGCGTATATTACAAACCTATTTTAAAGGAAGATAGATAGCCGGGCTCAAAGGAGTGAAATGAAATGAGATTGACATTTTTAAATACTGCCACAAAAGTTGCGTTCCTTATATCAATTGGGCTGTTATCCTTTGCGCACCTGCACGCTCAGAACGCTTCTGCAACTGCACGCCTCGATGCCCGTCAGGTAATGGTAGGCGACCAGGCGCGCATGTTCATCGAGATCCAGAGCAACCCTGCCAATAAACTGCAATGGGCTACCATACCCGATACATTCAACAACCTTGAAGTAGTAGAAAAAGGAAAGATAGATACGGTGAGCACCGGTGGCATTGTCACCTATCGCCAAAGGCTGCTCATCACCGGCTTCGATTCGGGGCTGTTCAGGATCCCCCCGTTTGTGTTTTCCGTTATCCCCGGCGGCAACGATACTCCCTATACCGTTCAGACCGATTCCTTTGACCTGCTCGTACAAACTGTGGCTGTAGATACCACTAAAGGCTTCAAAGGTATCAAGGGTATTATTTACGTAAATGGCTCCTGGAAAGATTATATCTGGTTCATAGTGGGCGGGCTGGCACTTATATTAATTGTAGCGGCAGTTGTCATCTACATCATGAAGAAAAAACCTGCCAAACCTGTTCCCAAAGGCCCGGTTGAATCGCTGACTGACTACACCCTGCGCATGCTGTCTGAGCTGGATGCAAAGCAGCTATGGCAAAAGAACCAATCTAAACAATATTATATTGAGCTCACCGATATAATCAGGAAGTACATCGAGGACCGTTTCAATACGCCTGCAATGGAGCTGACCACGGAAGAGATACTGGACAAAGCACGTATGGTGCGCGACATGCAACCTTTTTACGATATGCTTACCGAAGTACTGCACATGGCCGACCTGGCAAAATTTGCAAAATTCGAGCCATTGCCGCAGGAACATATGGACGCAATGGAAAAAGCAAGGCATTTTGTCAATACATCGCGCCCCATAATCATTGTTGAACAATCACCAAACGCTAACACTGCAAAATAACGTATGAGCGAACTCCTTGACTGGAACCATCTTTCTTTTGCACAGCCCTACTTCTTTGCACTGTTGCTGCTCATTCCGTTCATGGTATGGTGGCAGGTGCGCGGCAGGCAGGATACCCCTACCCTGCGCCTCACCACGTTGTCTGGGCTCAGTGCTGCAAAAGCAGGTGGCAAAGCAATGTTCAGGCCGGTGTTGTTCATATTGCGTTGCCTTGCCTTGGTTGCGCTCACAATAGCACTTGCCCGCCCGCAGTCCAGCAACACCACCGAGAATATCGACAGCGAAGGCATCGATATAGTTTTATCTATGGACGTATCGGGCAGCATGATAGCCGAGGACTTTAAACCCAATCGCATAGAAGCGTCAAAGAGTGTGGCCCTTAGCTTCGTTGATATGCGCCCTACCGACCGCATTGGCCTAGTCATATTCTCAGGTGAGAGCTTCTCCATGTGCCCTATTACGATAGACCACAACGTTCTTAAAGAGCAGATCTCACAGATCAGGAACGGTATGCTCACCGATGGCACTTCTATTGGCATGGGCCTTGCCACTGCCGTCGATCGCCTTCGTCAATCAAAAGGTAAAAGCAAGGTCATCATCCTGATGACCGACGGCGTAAATAATACAGGGCTTATAGATCCGCTCACTGCGCTGGAAATTGCCAAAGCGTTCAAAATAAAAGTCTATACTATAGGCGTTGGCACCACCGGCCAGGCAATTGTGCCGGTACCAACTCCGTTGGGCGTACAAAAACAACTGCAACCGGTGCAGATAGACGAACCCTTGCTGAAGAAAATAGCTACAGAGACGGGGGGCAGGTATTACCGTGCCACAGGCAATAAAGCCCTCGATAAAGTGTACCAGGAAATAGACAAACTGGAGAAGACCAAAATAGATGTCACCTCCTACAAGCACTATGCCGAGCTGTTTTTCCCCTTTGCTATGCTAGCCGCCATATGCCTCGTACTCGAGATATTGCTGCGCTATACCGTCTTCCGCAGCATTACCTAAACACATTACGGCATTTATATATTTCCCTTTGGTGGTTTACGCCTTTTGCGTATCTTTCCGAAAAGCCACCCACTTTATGAAATTTGACCGCAGGAATTTTATCAGGTCTGCATCGGCATTAGCTGCATTGACAATGGCAGAAATAGATGCGCTTGCAGCATCTCACCGCATAAAAAATCATAACAAGCCTGTTGCCGAAGATGATGAAGCCTACTGGAGCAATATGCGCCAGCTCTTCCCGCTGTCTAAAGACCTTGTTTACCTCAACAATGGCACATTCGGCCCATCACCCTACCCGGTTATCGATGCCATGCGCACTGCACAAATGGATGCCGATATGCACGGCAATTATGGCGGCTACGATGCCACAATGCCCAAAATAGCAAAGTTCGTAGGTGCCAATGACGATGAAATTGCCCTCACACACAACGTAACCGAAGGTATAAATACCGCATGCTGGGGCGTGCCGCTGAAAAAAGGCGACGAGGTTATTGTAACCACCCACGAGCATGTAGGCAATGCTGCCCCGTGGATGAACCGCCAGAAGTTACACGGCATTGTGCTGCGCAAATACACACCCGCCAAAACCGCAGCCGAAACACTGGAGCGCATCAATGCACTCATCAACAAGAACACACGCGCCATAGCCACGCCACACATACCCTGCACTCAGGGACAGGTACTGCCGATAAAGGAAATATGCCGGCTGGCAAAAGATAAAGGCCTGTTTGCGCTTATAGACGGCGCACACGGTGCCGGCATGATGCCCCTCGACCTGCACGATATGGGCTGCGATACCTATGCAAGCTGCTGCCACAAATGGATGCTTGGCCCTAAAGGCACCGGCTTCCTCTATGTGCGCAAAGGCTTCCAGGATACCCTGCAGGCTTACTATGGCGGTGGCGGCACCGACGATGGCAAGTGGAACATAATGACCAACCCCATAACCATAGGCAACTATGCCGCAAGTGCGCACCGCTACTTTGGCGGCACACAGGCAAACGGGCTATACACAGGGGTAAATGCCGCAATAGATTTTATTGAGACCATAGGCCAGAAGAACATCCACCGCCGCATAAAATACCTCGGTAAATACACGCAAGACCGCCTGCTGGAATTTGGCAACAAAATAGAACTCCTCACTCCCACCGAAGACCGCTCACGCTGCGCCGTAAACGGTTTCCGCATAAAAGGGGTTGACTACCAGAAGTTCTTCACCCAATGCAATGACAAGTAGATACGCATCCGCATGGTACCCGAGAACGGCATCAACTGCCTGCGCGTCTCCACCCACATCTACAACAGCAAAGCTGATGTGGATAGGTTTATTGAGGAAGTGGAGAAGGTGGTGTAAATTGAATGAAGTTTTTATTTTACCTAATTATGTATTTACCGATTAAAACCAAATTTATGAAACAGATTCTTCTTGTCGCAGCTTTTATATTTTGTTTTTGTTGTGCCTCAACTGGCCAAATAAGTTTGGCCTATCATTACCTGGGCTCTAGTTTCGATGAAGGTGCAATAGTAAATCTAAGTCTATCCGGTAAAAAAATATTAAAAATGGCAGATAGGAACGGACAACCAACTGACACTATTTTCTTTTATAATATGGATTATAGTTTTTGGAAAAAGATTATTTGCCCGGCGGTTCCTGGCTATAATGGTCTTTTTAACTTCTATCATGAACAAGGACAAGCCATTGGAGTTTTTTACCCTTCAGAAACGCTGTTTAATACTGATACATTTCTCGAAATTGCCGTTGGGTATTACACAGGAGGGGGAATTGCAAAATTGCTTATTATTAATGAGCTTGGCAGCATCGTCGATTCAATAGTAAACCTACAAACTTCTTTGGTTTCCGGTTTTCGGGTATATCAGGATGCTTTGGGTGATTTTAAAGCAGTTGCGTCGTCGAGAACTGGTCTTGAGATTTACAACCTCCCCGGCACATTGCCTTGTGAAACGTGCGTTACTTCTTCGCTTGGGACAGCAAAAACAAAAGAACAACCTAATAATATCACAAGTCAGCCTATACCTAATCCATCAGGAAACGAAGTGAAAATTACTTTTTCCTTACCGGACGGCAGTAACAATGGTGAGTTACAATTGTTCAGTAGTACTGGTGCAAAGGTAAAAACTTTCCAGGTAGATAATCGTTTTGGATTTATCATGCTTGACAATTCGTTACTTCCACCTGGATTATACTATTATAACATCGTTGTAAATGGAGTCGTGTCTTCAACCCAGAAATTGTTGGTTGTTAAGTAAAGAATAGCAATACCTTCCTTGACGGGTGTCTCAGCCGATGGCTCCCCCTACTGGTCGAAGCGTCCCGCTTCGTCCTAACAACCGTCAAGCGTCCCGCTTGCGTAATTATACCTATTTCACCCTATTCACAAACTCCGCAACATCCCGTATAAACTCCGATGGCCGTTCGCTCTTCACCGCATGCACAATTATGAACCATTACACACGACTCACGTCTGTTGTAGTCAAAAATAATTTCTATCTTGCGTATACCACCCGCTCAGGGTGCTGCAACAATTGGCTGATATGAAACTCACCCGCTCCGATGTTCCTCCGCAATTTGTCGATCTTTTCCTGGGATCGGTGGGGCTTAGCGACGAAGAATTCGAAATAGTGCTCAGCCATTTTTCAAAAGAGTACCTGCCAAAAAAATTCTTTTTTTTGAAAGAGGGCCAAATGTGTTCCAGGGGCGCATATTTAAGTAAAGGTTGCATTCGTTATTACACCGTTGATGGCAACGGCGGCGAACATATACTGCATTTCGCCTTCGAGGGCTGGATGATCGGCAACCTCGAGAGCTTGTACACAGGGTCAGCAAGCAATTTCAATGTTCAGGCCCTTGAGGACTGTGAGTTGCTCTGTTTTTCCAAAGAGTCTATAGATCTTTTGGAAGCACAATTTCCCCGGTATAAAGAGTGGCACGTGGCCAAACAGCGAAAAGCACACCATGCATCCATTAAGCGCCTCTCCGAAGTAAAAACACTGTCTGCCGAAGAGCGGTACCTCGACCTCATGGAAAAACATCCTCATATTTTTCAGCGTGTTCCCCAGCAGTATATAGCATCCTTCCTCGATATTGAGCCGCAGTCGTTAAGCCGCCTCAGAAAAAGGCTGCTGACAAAATAATTTCTTAACCTGGGTTAAGTCCGTTATTAACTCTGGTTATTTGTTTTCCCCACGGCTAACCGCATTTTTGTCTCCTAAACTTCAAAACAGATTATGGAACAGCAACTCAACCATCCAACGCCCGAAAGTATCCTGCACACGGGCACAGGCTTTTGGGCATCAAAAATGCTCCTGGCAGCAGTCAATTTTCAGATCTTCACTACCCTGGCCGAACGCAGGACCATGTCTGCAACCGATATCAGGTCGCATTTGGGGTTGCAATGCACGCTGCGGCACGTTTGCGACTTCCTCGATACACTCACAGCGCTCGGATTCCTGGAACGGGAAGGCGTAATGGATACTGCCGTTTACTCCAACAATATAAACACTGATTTTTTCCTCGACAAGAATAAACCAACATACATTGGTGGCATGCTCGAAATGCTCAACAATAGGCTATACGGTTTCTGGGGCAATCTGGAAGAAGGTTTGCGCACCGGCCTTCCACAAAATGAGGCAAAGAGTGGCATCAACCTCTTTGAAGCGCTATACGCTGATGCTGACATGCTAAAAGGATTCATGCGTGCCATGAGCAGTATTCAAATGGGCAATTTTATGGCATTTGCCCAAAAGTTCGATTTTTCTAAAGCATCATCGCTCGTCGACATTGGCGGAGCATCAGGCCTGCTCTCACTTATGGTCGCAAAGCATCAACCACATATGAATTGTATTTCCTGGGATCTGCCACCCGTTCAGCCCATCGCAAACGAAACCATCAGGCATTTTCAACTGCAGGACCGTGTACAAGCCATAAAAGGCGACTTCTTTGTGGATCCCTTCCCCAAAGCCGACATCATTGTAATGGGCAATATCCTTCACGACTGGGATGAACCCACAAAACAAATGCTGATGCAAAAAGCCTACGATGCACTACCCGCAGGCGGCACATTCGTGGCAATAGAGAATGTGATAGACGATGACAGGAGAAAAAATGTGTTCGGGATGATGATGAGTATCAACATGCTCATAGAAACCGGGAAAGGTTTTGATTACAGCTTTGCTGATTTCAACAAATGGTCATCAGCAGTGGGCTTTAGGTCTACGTCGCTGCTGCCACTGGCGGGGCCTGCAAGCGCAGCAATAGCTTATAAGTAAGTATCCATTAAAATAACACCCGCCCTGAAGCGGGTGTTATTTTTTGTCCGCAGATGTTGGTGTCCTCGCCAATACGCTCACGCAGAAAGTTGAGCATATCCGTTCATGCTTTATAAAAATAAATATTGCTATCACAAACCCGCCGCCACAGCGGCCTTCAAAAAACATAAATACCATCATGGTACTGTTACTGTACCATCATGCAAAATAGATTTGGAGACCCCTGCCCTCATTTCGTAACTTTACTTCATACCCGCCCCAATACCGGGTACGCTCTTTGACATATTGCATCGCGAACTTCACTACCTGCCCCTTGGGCAGGGGCTCATCCTTGGTTTGCCAAAAGAGTGGTTATTATCTCCAAAAAAGCCCTGAAAACAGGGTATAAATTATACCCAAAACCACGTTTTTTATACCTTTTACCCCGTTTTTTATACCCTTTTATACCCTTTTATACCTGAAAATAAAACGCAAGATGATTACCCATGGCTCATTTCACGTACACCTCACAGCAATTATTAACCGAAAACAGGCCCAGGCCCGAAATTATACCCCCATCGCACGCCACAGCCTCCTCATACGGGCATAAAAAAAGCAGGCGTTCAGCCTGCTCCGTAAAACAAATATTAAAAGATTACTTCACCATATACATCACCTCCTTCACCATCTTCACCGTACGTGGCACATCCGGCAGGTAAGCTGCCACAAGGTTTGGTGCATAGTGCATATTAGCATCAGCAGAGCACAGGCGGCGGATAGGTGCATCCAGGTAATCGAATGCTTCCTTTTGCACACGGTAAGATATCTCAGAAGATATGCTGCCGAATGGCCACTGTTCTTCCACTATCACCAGCCTGTTAGTTTTTTTCACAGATTCAACTATGGTCTGCCAATCCAGCGGGCGAATGGTACGCAGGTCTATAACTTCAGCACTAATATTTTCTTTTTGCAGCTCATCGGCAGCGCCCATCGCTACCTTCATCATCTTGTTGTACGATACGATGGTCACATCGGTACCCTCGCGCTTCACATCAGCCTTGCCTATGGGTATCAAATATTCTTCTTCCGGCACTTCACCTTGGTCGCCATAGTGCGATTCACTCTCCATAAAAACCACGGGGTCCTCATCTCTTATCGCGGCTTTCAATAATCCCTTAGCATCATACGGATTGATAGTAGATATCACCTTCAAACCAGGCACGTTAGCATACCAGTTCTCAAACGCCTGCGAGTGTTGTGCAGCCAATTGTCCCGCAGAGCCATTCGGCCCACGAAACACGATCGGGCAATTAAAGTGCCCCCCGGTCATGGATACCATTTTCGCTGCATGGTTCACTATTTGGTCTATTGCTAATTCGGCAAAGTTCCATGTCATAAATTCCACTATCGGGCGGGTATTATTCATGGCAGCGCCAACAGCAATAGCGGCAAAACCCAGCTCAGCTATCGGGGTATCAATAACCCTCTTGGGCCCAAACTCATCAAGCATTCCCTGGCTCACTTTATAAGCGCCGTTATATTGTGCCACTTCCTCTCCCATCAGAAAAACGCCTTTATCGCGGCGCATTTCCTCTTCCATTGCCTCTCTTAATGCCTGTCTTAATGGTATGGTACGCATGCTATATTATTAAAATGTTTATAAACCAGCTGCAAAGATAATAAAAGGGGGTTATTTTCCCTGCCGGTTGAAGGTAACAGTGCTACTGTCTATACCCATCCCTTCAACTTCTTCGTAAAACCGCAGCTTCAGCTCATCCTTGGTCAATTCCACAATTTGATAACGGGAAATTATCATATAATTTCCCTCGATCTGCTCCTCCAGTATCAACCCATTGTCATTATCCAGCAACCATTTGCATGTATCAACTTCTCCCGCCATTTCTACCCGTGCAAAATGGTCTGGCATAAATGCGAACGCCGTTCTCGATACGGCCATTTCGTGCATTTTCCTGGCGCTGTCATGTTGTATTTGCATGACTCTCCGCACGCTATCCATGTTGGCAACACCATATATGGCTATGTTGGTGGCATCATCATGCCCCTTACCCATGGTATCAATATACTCCTGGCTTTTCACAAAAAAACTATCCATTCCAGCGTTTTCCTGCTTCACAGCAAACCACTTACCCTCCAGCATTTGTTGCGTTCCGTTTTTACATGAAAAAAAAAGAACAATAAAACACATTACAGGGATATAACCTCTAGCTACTATATAATTGCCAATTTTCAAATTACCTCATTTTCAAATTTTCAAATTAATTACTCCAGCTCAATCAGCACAGCCCCCTTCTCCACAGCTGTCCGTTCACTAACCTTTATAGCTTTCACCGTAGCCGGTGCAGTCGCCTTAAGAATGTTCTCCATCTTCATTGCCTCCAATATCGCTAAGCCATCACCTTTATTTATCTGCTGCCCGGGAGTTACCAATATCTTTAGTACCAGCCCCGGCATGGGCGCTTTTACAGGCTCTGCTTTTTTAAGGGCTTTCATATCCAGTCCCATATTGGCTAGCAACTGGTCTATGGGCTCCTTTATAGCTGTTTTGTATACCTGCCCGTTAACTCTGACCCACACTTCTTTTGCCGCACGGTCCACTTTTTCAACTATTGCAGTGTAACTTTTGCCATTTAAAAGCACGCTCACCAAACCGTTTGGCTGGCTTTTGGCATCCCAATCAGCGTTCGAACCATCCACTATCCATTTCCCTTCCTCCTGCTCTATCGAAAATGTATTCTTGTCGTTTACGGTCAATTGTAACATCCGGAATCAATTAGGTCGACAAAAATAGCGCTTCACAGCGTATTTATAATATATCATTTACGTAAATAACACTTATTGATTTTTCCCAATCACTTATTAAATACCGTTAAAAAACGGTACCTGCCCGCTTTTTATCTATCTTTTTTGGTCTTAATATTGCTATACTTAAACAAACGCTAATGGTCATCGTTAACAAACTGCCGCAAAAAAATTCGGCGCTGGAAACCCTGGCAGGCATGGATATAAGGTACGAGTTGTATCTCAAATTCGAACACGAATACGATAATATTGTCAACGCCTATCACACCGCTTTTGCCGACGCACAATGCGACCCCGATAAATCGCAACAGTGGCCGGAAACCTATCGCAAATTCGTCGTTCAAATGAACCAGGCACTGGAACATTGGAAAGTATTCGGGTATAAACGCGAGATAGAGTCTGCGACCAATACCATCAGGTGCTATCCACAAGTACTCAACCACCTCATTCCCATGCGGGCTGTTGTCGCCTGATCCATATTTATACACGCTCCCGGCTTATCTTTGCAATATGAGGCCGGTGATCTTCTCATTGCTTTTATTGATTTGTGCTGTTAGCGTAAATGCACAGATACCCTCGTTCATCCCAACTGCAGGGTTACGTGCATGGTATCCGTTCTCGTGCAACACAAACGACAGCAGCGGGTTCATGCGGAATGCAATACCTTATGGCGGCGCCGCTTTTGGTACAGACCGCTTTGGCAATACAGCCCATTGCCTTAAAGGCAATGCAGCATCCGCAACCGATATTCCATTTCATAATTTCCCGATGGGCGATTCCGCCCGCAGCGTGGCACTCTATTTCAAATACACAGCACCATACCCCGGCGGCATCAGGTTGCTCCTATCCTGGGGTAGCAATTCCTTAGGCAAACGCTTCGGTTTTTTCACCACAGATACCACTATAGGGCTTGAATATGGCGGCGGCACATACACCACACCCTACTTTGCCGATACTTTCTGGCACAGCCTGGTGGTTACTTACCCAATAACCGGCGGCGGCACCGCGGGTATCAGCCTGTACCTCGATGGTTCATACATTTCTTCACCGGTCATCACTTCGCCGGTAAGTTCATTCAATACCGATACCGGTGCATGGCACAATATCGGCGGCTCAACACTCTTCGGTTCATCCTATCCCGACAGTTGGCGAGGTTGCATCGACGACGTAGCAGTCTGGGACCGCGAACTTGCCTACTGCGAAATTTTGCAGATAGCTTATAACGGCGGATTGTATGAAGCCGGTGTCATAACAGGGCCCGACAGCATTTGCACCGGCGAAACCGCTACCCTGTCATCCATTGGCGGCACCGCAGGCGTGTGGACCAGCACCAACACCACGATAGCTACAATAGGTAGCAGCACAGGCATTGTCAGTGCAATAAGCCCCGGAGCAGACACCATTATTTACATCACAACCAGTAGTTGCGGATCTGACACTGCCACTTACCCCATTCGGATATTAAGTCATGCCGACTGCCTGGCACAAATTAAAGGCAGGCCCACACAACCAGCTACGCTGGCGGTTTATCCAAACCCAAACAATGGCGCTTTTACAATAGCACTCCCGATTGCAAATACAGGAGAGACTACAATAACCATCACCAATACACTGGGCCAGATAGTTAAACAATTTTCTGCCACTAATACTCTGCTGCAGGTGCAGCTTAGCGTGCCACCGGGTATTTACCTTATCACTGCCATGGTCAATGCAGAAAGGATCATAACCAAGATAGCGGTTGAATGATATGACCCATTCCCGGAATACACGATTTCTTTAATTAATATAATTCCACGAATTCCTTCAGACATCGTACTTTTGCCCCCTTTATTGAAGTACTAAACATGGAATGGCTTTCAAATCCTGAGACCTGGATATCGTTAATTACTCTTACCGTGCTGGAGATAGTATTAGGGATAGACAACATTGTCTTCATCTCTATACTCACCGGAAAACTACCCGAAAACAAGCAGGATAAAGCCCGCAAAACGGGCCTCGCCCTTGCCATGATAACCCGCATTTTATTGCTACTCTCCATAAGTTGGGTAATGGGCCTTACAGGTTCGCTATTCAATATAGGGCATTTGATAGGCCTAACCAACGAAGCGATGTTACATCGTTTCGACATCTCAGGGCGGGACCTCATCCTGATCATTGGCGGGCTGTTCCTCATCTATAAAAGCACTTCCGAGATACACGAAAAGCTTGAGGGTGATGAAGATGAAGCAACCAAAGTAAAAGTGCACTCCTTCAGGGCAGTTATCTTCCAGATACTGCTGCTGGACATTGTTTTCTCGCTCGACTCTGTTATTACCGCTGTTGGCATGGCCAACCATGTGGGTATCATGATAGCGGCTGTGGTCATTGCTGTAGGCATTATGTTCTTTGCATCGGGCGCCGTAAGCAACTTTGTGCACAAACACCCTACCGTAAAAATGCTGGCACTCTCCTTCCTGCTGCTCATTGGCGTATCGTTGCTTGCAGAAGGTTTTGAGAGCGGCATACCCAAGGGCTACATCTATTTTGCCATGGCATTCTCTGTGCTGGTGGAGATGCTGAATTTGAGGGCAAAGAAAAAATCATCACCGAAAAAACCATAGTAACCTCTCTCCTGTTTTTTGCCAACCGAATACCCAGGTGAGGGTATAATTTCAGGGTATGCCTTGTTTTCGGTTAATAATTGCCAGGAGGTGTGCGTGAAATGAGCCATGGGCAATCATCTTGCTTTTTATTTTAAGGTATAAAAGGGTATAAAAGGGTATAATTATACCCCCTAAAGGTATATTTATACCCTGTTTAGGTATAATTATACCCTGTTCGGGTCTATTTTATACCCTGCCTTTCCGGTTCTTTGGAGCAAATAACCGCCCGTTCGGCAACTCTGCTAGGGCCGAAAGATCGAAAATTCAAGATGCAATATATCAAAGAGCTTACCCGGTATTTTAGCGGGTATGCAATAAAGTTACGAAATGAGGGCAGGCGTTTCCAAATCTATTTTGCATGGTGGTACAGTTACTGTACCATCATGGTTTTCAAGGTTTTTGAAAGCCGCAATGGTTGCGGGTTTGTGATAGCAATATATGTTTTTATAAAGCATGAACGGATATGCTCAACTTCCTGCGCGAGCGCGTTGGTGAGGATAGAACACGGGCGGAGACAACCTACCACAAATAAATAGGTATTTATACCTATTTTTTCTCCATTGTTACCGCTTATCTTTACTATACTAAAATGATAAATAAATTGTTATGAAATGGTGGTGGATATGTGTACTCCTGTTTAACTTTACTGCAAAGGCTCAAACAATTACCACCTTCGCTGGTTGTGGTATCTCTTGTACTGGTTTGGGTGAAGGCGGGCCTGCTACCATAGCTGCAATTCCTAATCCTGTTGGTGGTGCATTTGATAAACACGGCAATTATTATTTTGCATCGTGTGTAAGTGGACATCGAATAAGAAAAATAAGTCCTACTGGTACTATTACAACTGTTGCAGGCACAGGTTTATCTGGTTTTTTGGGTGATGGTGGGCCAGCCACAGGGGCTCGTTTGAATGGACCTACTTCGGTAAAATTAGACAGTTCTGGTAATTTGTATATATCTGATTGCCAAAATTTCAGAATTAGAAAGGTTGACATCTTAACAGGTATTATATCTACAGTTATTGGTAACGGTTCCCCGGGATTTTACGGTGAAGGAATTCCTGCTACTGCCGCGCAGATTAATGGTGTACAAGATATATGCTTCGATAAATATGGCAATTTATATATCGCAGATGTTCATAATTACAGAGTTCGGAAAATAAATACAAGTGGTATTATCTCTACTTTTGCTGGTTCTGGTAGTTTCGGCTTTTCTGGAGATGGCTTGCCAGCAACTTCAGCTTCATTCACCTATCCCGCAGGAATTGAAGCAGATAGTGCTGGTAATATTTATGTAGGCGATGCAAATAATTTTCGTGTTCGAAAAATCAACACAATCGGAACTATCAGTACTGTCGCAGGAAATGGTAGTCCTACATATATTGGAGACGGAATTCCTGCTACTGCAGCTCAATTTGAAGTCGGACATCTTGCAATTGATAGTTCAAATAACTTATACATAGCAGATCGGAAAAGGGTTTTAAAGGTAGACAATGCAGGTATCATACATAATATGGCCGGTGATGGCACAACAGGTTTTACTGGAGATGGCGGTCCTGCTACCGCAGCGTCACTTGATTATCCTTCCGGATTGTCATTTGACCCCTGCTGGAATTTATACATAACAGAAGCAAATAATAGGCGCATTCGCAAAGTGACATTTAATCCCATATGCGATTTGTCAACGCTTGAGGCTAGTGCTATTGAAAAAGCACAAGACATTTCTATCTACCCTAACCCTGCAAATGACGAGCTACAAATAGAAAATGCAAACCCCAACAGTGAATATAAACTATACAACTTAGTAGGTATTATACTACAGCATGGCGTGCTGCAGTATAGTAGCAACACAATACAGCTAAACACCCTACCACCGGGCATGTACCTGCTGCAAATTGCAGACAGCAAAGGAGAACGCACCGTACATAGAATAATAAAACAGTAGCTATTGC
>JBGAJU010000114.1:0-6493 GCA_044224775.1 Flavipsychrobacter sp. | reverse complement strand
TCGCATTGTTTGGTGACAGTTGCACGGCTTTTTGAAATGCCGCCTCAGATTTTGCGGTGAGTTCTGCAACATTAGCTGGTTTGGGACCGGATTTCGGATTCGCCATACTGAGGTATGATGTAGCTATATTGAATTGAATATCGGCGCTATTAGGATCCTTGGCAGCAGCATCTTCCAGTTTTTTCACAAGCTCATCTTGTTTGCCGGACTTAATGAAATAGTTCAGCTCATAATTACGTATGGTCATATCATCCGGGTAAGCTTTCCTCGCTTCCTGGATCATAGCTAGCGCATCGTTCTGCTTATCTTGTGTATTATAGATAAATATCAACGTCTCATAAATAGCCGGGCTCTTTGTTAAAGGGTTGTTTTTTGCTTCCATAAGCATTGGGATAGCTTCATCGTACTTACCCAGGTTGCTTAGCGCCATAGCCAACGTTTGATTAGCCTCCGCTGCCACTTCATTGAATTTCTTCAATTCCTCCGGTTGGAATTTATCAAACCTTTTGCCACCACCCAGATCACGTATCTTTAAAACAGTCCTCATGTAATCTACAACATCTGTAAACCTCTTCTCATTATATGCCTTCACTCCATCGTTATAATAAGAATATCCTCCAATGATCAGCAACTGGTCCACAGTAGATTTTTCATAGTCAGGTTTTACTTCAACTAATTTAAGAGCCGTCTGAAGGCCCTCTCTATAAGGGTTTGATGCTTTATACTTATCAACTCCTTGCAAAGACATATATACCTGAGCTTTAACAAATAAGGTCTTGGGCTTGTCTTTCGACTCCGGGCTGGCCATTGCTTTGTCAATATTCTCTTTTGCCTCGTCATAGCTTTGCTTGCTTAAAGCGACGTTAGCTGAAACAACGTATTTCTCCTGCGCCATACCGATATACCCGAGGCTTATGGCAGCAGCAACTAAAAGTACTTTTTTCATTTCTGTTGTTGTTATATTCAAAAAATTACGTTAACAATGCTATTAAATTATTCTTCAGCAGGTGTAGCCTCTTCAGCAGCTGCACCATTTTCATCTTCGTTTTCCTCACCTTCTTCCTCCTGCTCTGCAATACGCGCAATAGCAGCAATTTTATCGCCTTCATCTATATTGATCAGCTTCACTCCTTGTGTTGCCCTACCAGCCTCACGAATTGCAGATACTTTCATACGGATCGTTACACCGGACTCACAGGTTATCATAAGATCATCCTTTTCCTCAACCCCAAGCAGGCCTACAAGAGCACCGGTCTTTTCCGTAATATTGATCGTTTTAACCCCTTTACCTCCACGGTTGGTTACGCGATATGAAAGATAATATTTTTCATCTCCTATAGTTACAAGGTTACTAACTTCTTCTTCAGCTACATTATCGTTGCCGTCAGCTTTTTCAAGGAATGGGGTACGTTTCCCAAGGCCTTTTTCAGACACTACCAATATCTGTTTGTTAACATCATCTTTAGCAACACATATCATGCCTATCACTTCATCCGAATTCTCATCCAGTTCAATGCCGAAGACACCAATAGCGCCACGACCTGTAGGCCTTACCTTCTCCTGCGGGAAGCAAATAGCCCTACCCGACCGTACTGCCATCATGATGTAATAGTCCTCACGTGTGAGCGACACATCCAATAACTGGTCGCCTTCCTCAACCGTGATCGCTATTATACCGTTAGCCCTCGGCCGACTGAAATCGGCAAGCTTTGTCTTCTTAATGATGCCTTTTTTTGTGCAGAGTACCACATAGTGAGCATTTACAAACTCTTCATCCTCCAGCTGCGGCACATCTATCACCGTGCGTATCTTATCGTCTGCCGGAATCTGGATCATGTTCTGTATTGCTCTGCCCCTGCCATTCTTATCTGCTTCAGGCACCTCATAAACTTTCAACCAGAAACACCTTCCTTTCTCCGTGAAGAACATGAGTGTATGATGGGTAGAGGCCACGAACAAATGTTCGATATAATCTTCATCTCGGGTACGTCCACCCATTACTCCCCTACCTCCACGACGCTGTGCACGATATTCGGCAGCAGATGTGCGTTTGATATAACCCAAGTGAGACACAGTTATTACTACGTCCTCTTTCTCTATCAGGTCTTCAATACGCATCTCATCAGCCAGGTATTGTATTTCGCTTTTGCGTTCATCCCCAAACCTTTTCTGCACGTCCATCAGCTCATCTTTGATTATCTGGTAGCGCATACCCTCATCACTGAGTATAGCCTCCAGATGAGCAATTAACTTCATTAATTCTGCATGTTCTTCGCGTATCTTATCTCGCTCCATGCCGGTAAGACGTTGCAGGCGCAACTCAAGCACTGCCTTCGCTTGTATCTCGCTCATACCAAAAGTAGACATCAAACCATCCTTAGCGATGTCAGGGTTAGCAGAACGACGTATAAGCGCTATCACTTCGTCCAAGTGATCAAGTGCTATCAGGTAGCCTTCCAGGATATGAGCTCGCTTTTTAGCTTCTTTTAGTTCGTATTGAGTACGGCGAACTACAACCTCGTGACGGAAAATGATGAACTCCGATATAAGGTCCTTAAGGTTCAGCGTACGTGGACGGCCATTCACTAAGGCAACATTATTGATACCGTAAGAAGTCTGCAGCTCGCTGTATTTATACAATTGGTTGATAATAACCTGTGCCACAACATCTCTTCTCAATTCTACCACAATACGGGTACCTTCTTTATTCGACTCGTTCGCTACGTGGGTGATACCCTCAATAACTTTATTATTTACCAGCACTCCTATTTTTTCGGTAAGCGCATCTCGGCTTACCTGATAAGGCACTTCTGTAATGATGATCTGTTCTTTACCACTTTTAGTGGATTCTACAGTAACTCTGCCACGCAAAACCACCCTTCCTCTTCCTGTAAGGAACCCCTGCTTAATACCTTCGATACCGTAAATAATGCCACCGGTAGGAAAATCGGGGGCTTTCACATACTTCATCAGTTCTTCAACTGTAATCTCTTTATTATCGATATAGGCCAAACAGCCATCCACGATCTCCGTAAGGTTGTGCGGCATCATGTTGGTTGCCATCCCCACAGCGATACCCGATGAACCGTTTACCAGCAGTTGTGGTATACGAGTAGGCAACACTGTTGGCTCTTCCAGCGAATCATCGAAGTTTAGTGTAAAATCAACTGTCTCTTTCTCAATGTCATCCATCATAGCCTCTCCCAGTCGCTGCATACGCGCCTCTGTATAACGCATTGCCGCCGGGTTGTCACCATCCTGGCTTCCATAGTTACCCTGCCCGTCAACCATGGTATAACGCATACTCCATGGCTGTGCCATACGCACCATTGCATCATACACCGCAGTATCACCATGCGGATGATACTTACCCAGCACCTCACCTACGATACGCGCGCATTTCTTATAGGGTTTATTGAACGTATTACCCAGTTCATGCATGGCAAAAAGTACTCTGCGGTGTACAGGCTTCAAACCATCGCGCACATCGGGTAAAGCACGTCCCACGATCACCGACATAGAATAGTCTATGTAGGCGGTTTTCATTTGCTCTTCAATGTTAATTTGTATGATCTTGTTGTTCTCTTCCGGGGTCTCTTGTGGCAATAATTCTCCGTTGTTTTGATCCATATTTCGGCGTTAAAAAAAGATGCACAAATATACGCTTTAAAACCCGTATTTCCGGTGCAAATTACTGCTGTTCAGTACTTAACTTACACTATGTTGATAAGCATGTGGATAGCTCTTTCGCTATCAAACAACAACCTAATCACAGGAAATATATTTATAATATAAAAATTACATCAATCTCCGTTATTAGCTTGCGATTAAATAAACTTGGGAACACCCAGAAATTTTCAAAAAATATGGAAAAATTGATGGGATTTAAAAAGAAAATTAATATCTTGCATTGACTTAAATTCTCACAAAATGAAAAAACTCTTTATCCTAATGGGCTTTTGCTGTAGCATGACTTTCGCAAATGCTCAAGAAACCACGGTTCAACGTTTGCTTCAGGATGCCAACCACAACGTTGTTGCCACTATCCGCGATGGTTCTGTTTTCAATAAGGACAACGCGTTCATTGGTCAGTTCAAGAACGAGAATGGCGGATTCACCGTTTATGGTAACAGCCGTACCCCTATCGGTTACATTGTTAGGGAAAACGAAGTTCAAGACGCAAGCCATAAGACGGTCGGCTATATTAAAATCGATCGCGATACACGCATCATGACTTTTGAAAATGCCCAACATACAACTGTTGGCCGCATCAAGCCAGGCGGTATTGTTGAGAATGGCAGCGCCGTAGTGATAGGATATACTAAGAAAGTAGAACCCGTGTTGGCGGGCACTTACTATTTTTTATTGAAGATGAACTAACAAATTCAATAGATTTATTAAAAAATCCCGGCAACTCAACTCTGCCGGGATTTTTTATTTGTGCTCGTATTTTAAACCTTTGGACTGAATCGTTTCCTTTCATAAAGCCATACTTCAACACAAACATCTGCACCAAATAAAATAAAACATCGCAATATATATATTTAAATTACTCAGGTTTTCCCTAGCACATAAACTGTTGTGGGCGCAGGACTACCACCCTCACTCTCCAGCGATATAGCAAATGCTTCTCCTGACATTACCTGCATGTCCACCTTCTGCATAGCAGGCGTATTAGCTATATGGTTAGGCAACATGCCCATACTCACCGGCTTACCTCCCTGTATCACCCAAAGCTGGTATTGCATACCTTTAGGCGGTTCTGGTAATGCGTTCATAGCCACATAAGCCTCCCCTTTGGATTTACTCCAGTATAGTGTTGCAGCCATCGGGTGTCCCGCCTGCATGGTATGCATTACTATGGTTTGCATCCCGGTATCTGCCATCATTGCTTTGGCTTTCTGGAAATCATCAAGCTGGGCGGCTATTCGCTTCTGCTCAGTTTGCAGCTGGTCCATTTTCCCACTTATGGCGACCTGCTCATTACGCGCATCCTTCCCCTGTTGCCACAATATAAAATTCAAAGCAACGCTACATACCAGCATAGCGATCATAGCAGCGTACTTCCATTGGCTTTTATAACGATATTCCGGTTCCAGCGGTATAACTTTCGGTATAAATGGCGCTTTCGTAGCTCCATTACCTGTGCTATTCTGTGAAGCACTAACTGCATTCCATATTTTATCCTGCAGAGCCGCAGGCGGCTCTGCAGCCTGCAACTGTGCCATTTTCAGCATGGCTTCTTCCATAGCCGCCACCTCGGCCGCTACTTCCGGATAAATGGCTATATTGACCTGCACCTCCTTCGCCTCTTTTCCGGAAAGCGAACCTAGTACGTAGGCCTCCAATATGCCCGATTCTATGTATGCTTTTACATCCATTTACTTCTTAAATGCCTCCCTCAACTGCTGCAATGCACTGCGCATCCGGGTTTTTACTGTTCCTAAAGGTATTTCTAAAGTCTTCGATATCTCATCCATCGTAAACCCCTTATAATAGGCAAGGTCAACAATAGTTTCATATTCGGGTCTTAATGCGCCAACCATTTTACGCAAACCTATAGCATCAGTAGTTTGCTCAATCCTCATTCCCTGCGCTAAATTATTTACGGTTTCTTCTCCCGGATGGATTTTTCCTTTCATAATCTCACCCTTTGAGCGAAGCTTGTCTATTGCCGTATTCCGGGCTATATTGATCATCCAGGTATAAATCCGCCCTTTCTTCGGGTCATGTTGCTCTATGCTATTCCAGATTTTAACAAACACCTCCTGTAATACATCCTGGGCTGTCTGTTCATCAAAGATCAACTTAATGATAATGCCATACAACACCCCTGCATAGTTCTTATACAAATGATTGAAAGCTTCCCTGTTTTGTTGTTTCAACAGGAGCACTAGTTCTTCCTCAGAATATGTTGCCGTCGGCAGTGTCAAATCGAGAGTTTGTCAATCAAATATAGTCTTTATGGGCAAAACTAACCGATCTTGGCGCGAAAATTATAATAGCTAAATGATGAAACCAAGGGATAAAATGAAACGAGCTAAATCATACATATTTTATGTATTGAGCAAATACCGTTAATCATCCATTTCTACAATACTATGAGAACGATTCGCCAAAATTGCAAATGAAAGTAGTGGTGGGAAAGGTTACCACTCCTACTCCTCTTTTTCCAGCTACGCAACCAGGTAATCGTATACCCCTACCGGAATGCCCCTAAAAATATCAGAGCAAGCAAACTGCTACCTAAGTTCACCCGGAAACACTTGGAGATTGATGCAATGAAGATGCTGTTGGCTAATGACCATGTCCGTTCCGCGAAAAAAAATGGAACAAGAGGTCCTTGTACTTGTGGTGTACATGACACCTGAGGTAGCCGCCAGACTGTTACTTTTAATAAAGATGTTTACAGACTATGCCAGTAATTATTTGGAGAAGAGCATCTTATAGTCAGTCTTGACCTTACCGTTCGATATGTCTTCCAACTTCTTTT
>JBGAJU010000113.1:0-6520 GCA_044224775.1 Flavipsychrobacter sp. | reverse complement strand
CTTTGCGCACCATTTACTTCTATGCTCCACCCTTCCTGCGGTGTACCCGGCAAAAAGTAATCGCCGTAATAATTAGGAGTACCTACCGTCCAGCCATCCTTATCGGGATCAGCAACCCAGCCAAGGCCTAACGTTCCGCTGCAACCACCAGTACACACATTCTTCATGGATACGCCTCCGCGTGGATGATAACCGCCGGGAGCAGGTTCTCCTGTCCCGAAGGCGCCATTAGTGTTGATGCCCACCTCTACGTAATTCCCCTTGAGGAACGCATTACAGCTTACCAATTGCGCATGCAAAAGACCCGGTAAAAACACCAGGACAATGAAGGCCGGTAATATCTTGATCAAATAAACCCTTTTCATCTTTTTAGAATAATGCTTTATTGTTTACTTTTTGTGAAGGGAATATTATAGTGATGCATACCGTGGTCCATTTCCCAGTATATTGTCAACAAATAGTCCCCGGGCACAAGGGATGCAATGTCTATTGATGTTCTGTAAAAGTAATTTTCTTTATGCGGGGCCCATTTAGCTAACTCTTTATTTTTTGCATCGGTAATGACTGCGCTGAACAGCATACTTTCAGCAGTACTCAGTTCAAGGTTCAGTAATTTATCGAAAGGAGCAGGAGAGACAGAGTAATTTACATTGATATGCTCATGGCCTTTCCTGTCTTTGGTTAGTTTTTCCATTTCAAAATGCCCTGCAATTACAGAAGGATCTAACCCCGCAGCATTAGCGTTCGTACCCTTCGTATTACTCTGTTGCGCAAACATGGCAACAGCAGGCATCATGAAAAAAATAAGCGTAATAATTTTTTTCATAAGCAACTTTTAATTTTCGTCGTTACATATAATTAATTACATACAACAATTCACTTTAAAAGTACCCTTTTCCGCAATAAAAGATAAATGAAATACCAGATATTTATTTATATCAATTTTGATTATAAATATTCTTGAGTGATAAAAATCAATATCTGGCTTTACCGTGGCTAGAAATATAGCACATTAAGAATTAATGACTTAAATATGCTGCTTGAAATACTCTAATGTCCTTTTCAGCCCCTCATGCCTATCCACTTTAGGCTCCCAACCTAAAATGTTCTTTGCTTTAGTTATGTTTGGCTGGCGTTGTTTGGGGTCATCCTGCGGCAAGGGCTCAAATACAATTTTTGATTTGGAACCTGTAAGTTTCAGTACCTCTTCGGCAAATTGCAAAAGTGTTATCTCGGAAGGATTACCAATGTTAACCGGTTTATAATATTCTGAAAGAAGTAAACGATAAATGCCATCTACCAGATCATCTACATAACAGAAAGAACGCGTTTGCGATCCATCTCCATAAACCGTGATATTCTCTCCCCTCAGCGCCTGGCTCATAAATGTGGGCAGTGCACGGCCATCATCGAGTCGCATGCGTGGGCCGTAGGTATTGAATATGCGGATAATGCGCGTTTCAACATTATGAAACGTGTGATACGCCATAGTGATACTCTCCATGAAACGCTTTGCCTCATCATACACCCCACGAGGGCCAACAGGGTTTACATTGCCCCAATATTCTTCTGTCTGCGGATGCTCCAACGGATCACCGTAAACCTCGGATGTAGACGCCACCAGTATACGCGAGCCTTTTGACTTTGCAAGGCCCAGCAAATTGTGTGTACCCAATGCGCCTACCTTCAATGTTTGTATGGGCATCTTCAGGTAATCAATGGGACTAGCGGGTGAAGCAAAATGCAAAATGTAATCGATGTTGCCGGGTACGTGCACAAACTTAGTGACATCGTGATGGTAGAACTGAAATTCCCTGACAGGGAACAAGTGTTCAATGTTCTTGATGTTGCCTGTAAGCAGGTTATCCATACCAATAACCTCATAACCCTCTTTTAAAAAGCGGTCGCACAGATGCGAGCCAAGGAAACCTGCTGCACCGGTAATCAATATACGTTTAGCCATTAAGTAAAAAGTTAAAAGTTAAAAAGTGAGCCTATTTTGTTGTTTAGTCAAGCACACCCCGCTCCCTGATACCTGAATGTTGATCTGCACTTATCGAGTCACGCACCTGGGGATGAACTATCTTCCTGCCGATGCTCTCATAATAAAAGTTGAGCCCCTGCATTTTATCAAGCGAATAAACATTGCGACCATCAAAAATCGCGGGATGCTTCAGTTGCCCGTAGATCCGCTCGAAATCCGGGTTGCGGAATTCGCTCCACTCTGTTACAACGATCAATGCGCTTACACCATCCGCACAATCATAGAGGTCGGTAGCAAAATAAACCTTATCCCCCAACAATTGTTTCACATTATTCATTGCCTCCGGATCAAACACCCGTAGTTTAGCACCGGCTTCCAGCAATTCACTGATCAGCTGCAACGCCGGAGCATCCCTGATATCATCGGTTTCTGGCTTAAATGCCAAACCCCATATGCCGAATGTATAACCGGAAAGATCACTGCCAAAGTAGTTCTTCACTTTGCTACCCAATACCGTCTTCTGCTGCTCATTAACTTTCATTACGGTCTTCACCAGTTGAAAGTCGTAATCGGCCTCCTGGGCCGTATGTGCCAGTGCTTTTACATCTTTAGGAAAGCAGCTACCACCATAACCGATGCCAGGGAACAGGAACCGCTTGCCTATCCGGCCATCGCTACCCATACCAATACGCACCCAGTCTACATTAGCGCCAGTCTTCTCGCACAGGTTAGCCATTTCATTCATGAACGAGATGCGCATGGCCAGGTAAGAATTGGCTGCATATTTTGTCATTTCGGAAGAACGCTCATCCATGAAGTAGATAGGATTGCCCTGCCTTACATAGGGTTGGTACAACTCATCCATCACTTTTTTTGCCTGCTCTGAAGATGTACCTATTACCACCCTATCCGGTTTCAGAAAATCATCAACGGCAACCCCTTCACGCAAGAATTCAGGATTTGACACGACATCAAAAAGCTCAGGAGAAAGATTTTGCACCAATACATTGTGCACTTTTTCTGCAGTGCCGACAGGTACGGTGCTCTTGTTAACGATGACCGTATATTGGGTAATAATTTTGCTCAACGACCCGGCGACATCCAACACATACTGCAAATCAGCAGATCCATCTTTGCCCGGAGGCGTGGGTAATGCAAGGAATATCACCTTAGCGTTTTTGATACCATCTGCAAGTGAAGTGGTAAAGTGTATCCTTTTTTCTTTTATGTTACGTTCAAGCAGGACATCAAGGCCCGGCTCGTATATAGGAGACTTTCCCTGCCTTAAATTATTAATCTTTTTCTCATCTATGTCTATACAGGTAACGTTGTTGCCGGTCTCTGCAAAACAAGTGCCGGTCACTAAACCTACATAGCCGGTACCAATAATTGCTATTTGCATTCTTTATATGTGTTGTCCGTTAGCAAATGTAAAGGATTATTTGTGGAGATAGTAATGCTATTTTAACCTTTTTTGCTCAGGGTTATTATGCCTATAGGCTAACATAAAACATTTTTCCAAATCCAACTTGTTTCTTATTTTTGCCATATGAGCGTTGGAAAAGAATTCATTTTAAGCACAAAATGGAAACCGCAGGAGCAAGAGGATACTGCGGTGATGGCAGAAGAGTTGCATAACCTGATAGTATGGAACGATGATGTGAACACTTTTGACTGGGTTATAGAGTCGCTGGTTGACGTTTGCGGCCACGAGAACATACAGGCTGAACAATGTGCGCTCATCATTCATCATAAAGGCAAATGTGGTGTAAAAAGAGGAAGCTTCGAAGACCTGCGCCCGCAGGCAGAAGCATTAATAGACCGCGGCATACAAGCCACTATTGATTACTAATAGAGGCAAAAATCAACCAACATCCGGTTACGGAAGAACAAACGCAGTACCTTACCCTGGTACGTATAATGCATTTCCTGCTTGGATACTTTGATGGTCATATCATGCGGAGTACCAAGTATTTTCAGTGCCTGCCCAATGTCGGTTTGGCCAGATTTCAGTTTACGCGCTAAGCTGTTGTCGAACTGCGGTTTGATAGCCGGCGTGGAGGTAAAGGAGAATTTCTCAGGCAGCTCAGACTTTTTGTTCCAGCTGATTACAAGATTAGTACTGCCATGGTTATAATGCCACCAGACACGCTTCTTACTTTCTTCGATCTTTGCTGGAGTACCTAAAAGATGGGTGACCTTTTGCTGGGTAACTGATGGCGGCGTGAGGCTGATGAATGAAAGCAACTCATCGCTCCGCTCAGTAGCAAAAGAAATATTAACAGCCAATAACAGGGAAGATATCACCAACAACACTTGTCTCATATACACATTGTTTACCGGTTCATTCTTAAACGCCGAATTGGCTAAGTTAGTGTTTATTTACATAAGAAACACCTCCCTATAGAGTAAAATACAAATACTATGCCATTTAGTGGTAAATTGCATAAGCAACAAATAACAAATTTAACACTATGACAGGCCAGCACAATTACTCAGTAACAATTACATGGACCGGCAACCGAGGGCAGGGCACTACCGGTTACCGTGACTATGACAGGAACCATACGTTATCCATCCAAAACAAGCCGGATATACTCTGCTCATCGGACACTGCCTTCAGGGGTGATGCAACGCGACACAACCCGGAAGATATGCTTGTGGCAGCCTTATCTTCATGCCATATGTTGTGGTACCTGCACCTGTGCGCCGACGCGGGGGTTATTGTGACCAATTACGTAGATAATGCTACGGGCATACTGCAGGAATCGCCGAACGGAGGCCACTTTACCAATGTGACACTCCACCCTGTTGTTACGGTGAAGGAAGTATCTATGACAGAAAAAGCCAATGAATTGCATGAAGTAGCCCATAAAAAATGTTTTATAGCCAACTCTGTGAACTTCCCAGTGCTGCACGAGCCGAGATGTATTGTAAATTAACCCGAAACTTCACCCTGTTTTGCAGCGCGTTATTCGGCTAATGTGCGGTTTAGACATTATTTTTACCCCATTCAATCAGTTACTTATGCGTAAAATATCCTGCCTTTTTGCAGCCATAGTTTGTGTTCAGTGTGTTTACGGACAGGGCACGAAACAGATAACCGTTGAAGACATTTTTAAGAATAACACCTTTAAAGTAAAGGACGTGCCGGGATTTAAGGCAATGAAAGACGGTAAACATTATACGCAACTTGATAAAGATGGCGATAGCGTAACAATCAGTATTTACAACCTGGAAACAGGAGCGCGAGAAAAAACTATTTTCAGCCTGAGTAGTGTGCCCCTTGCGAAGAAGAAGAATGTGACCGTGGAGGACTACACCTTCAGCGATGATGAGAAAAAGATATTATTGTTCATGGGTGGTGAAAGTGTGTACAGGCATTCTGCCAATTACTATGTATTCACTTATGACATAGCGACGAAAACGGCTGAGTTGGTGGACTTTGAGCGAATCATGCATGCGACTTACTCTCCTGATGGCAAAAAGGTGGCATTTGTGACCAAGAATAACCTTTATTACAAGGACCTTGAGAAGGGCGAGGTGGTAACAGTGACCAAGGATGGGGAAATAAACAAGATCATCAATGGTAATTGCGACTGGGTGTATGAGGAGGAATTCGCTTTTACGAAGGCATTTCAGTGGTCGCCTGACGGGAAGCACCTGGCGTATTACCGATTTGATGAAAGCCAGGTGCCCCAATATACAATGGCTAAATATACCGGTCTGTACCCCGAACAGTATACTTATAAATACCCCAAAGCAGGAGAAGTTAACTCTGAAGTGAAGATCAACATTTATGACCTGCAAACAAAGGAAACGGAATCTGCAGACCTTGGCCGCAACAAAGACCAGTATGTGCCGCGCATAAAATGGACCAACGACCCATCAAAGTTGTGTGTTTACCGGCTGAACAGGCTGCAAAACAAACTGGAACTAATGCTGGCGAACGCTGCAGACGGTGTAACACAGGTTATTTATACAGACTCTAACAAATATTTTATCAACATCAATGATGAGATCACTTTTTTGCCAGACGGGCATTCTGTTATTCTGAGCAGCGAACGCAATGGATACGCACACTTGTATAACTGGGACTGGCAGGCAAAACAATTGACAGATCTTACCCAAGGCAATTACGATGTGGCAGACCTGACAGGTGTTGATGTTTCAAGAAAATTAGTGTACTATACTTCAGCTGAATCGTCGCCGATGGAGCGGAGGCTTTATGTTGTAGGATGGGATGGCAAGAACAAAAAGTGCCTGACACCGGAGAAGGGCATGCACGCCATAACGCCATGTGAGGGGTACAACTTCTTTATAGATAAGAATTCAACCATTAGCAGTGTGCCTGTTTATACGTTGCGCGATGCAAGCGGCAAAGTTATGCGCACACTTGAAGACAACAAAGAACTGGCTGCCAAAATGAAAGAGTATGCTTTTGGAGAAGTGCAGCTTACCAAATTCCGTGGTGCGAATGAAGACCTGAATGCATGGACGATAACACCACCCGGGTTTGACAAGAATAAGAAGTAC
>JBGAJU010000001.1:0-192211 GCA_044224775.1 Flavipsychrobacter sp. | reverse complement strand
AGTGAGGTACGAGTTATGACGTAAGATACCTTTGGTAGGATTGCCATTAGGGTCTTTTGATGCCAGGTGAAATTGTATCCTGTTATTACCTACCCATTTCTTGAAAGGTGTAATAACGTTTATTGTATCGGGGTTCTGCTTCATATACACGGTGGTCCAATAGTCCACCGCCTCATAGATAACATTGTCCGCAATGTTCTCAGCACCGTAGTCGTGCACAATGTGTATAACAATAGGAATATGATAAATGCTGTCTGCACCAACGGTCGTGCGCGCCCCTACTATGTTATCCATTTGCTCATTAAAACTTTCCTCGTAATCTTTCAGCTCAGGATATTTTTTCAACAGCAACCTGTAATTCTCATCTGTAGAACAAGGCATCATTTGAGCCTGCGCATATGCCGACACGAACAGGAATGCAAATGCAAGTAATTTTTTGAACATTATATTAAAATATTTATTTAATTGCGAGAGGGGCAAAATTACCCATATTATACGGAATAACCCTTTTAAGGCTACCTGATTCACCCCAGCATTTACCTCGTTGGCGACAAATACCTATTGTTATTTATGTCTATATCACAGGAGTCAACCAGTTAACTTGGGGACGATCTCTGAAAATAGCATAAAAAAACCGCCCCGATATAATCGGGGCGGCTCTGTTATTTCAATCTCAAAAGAGATTATTTGATTATTTCAGTAACCTGACCTGCACCTACTGTACGGCCACCTTCGCGAATCGCGAATTTCAGACCTTTTTCCATCGCTATTGGAGCGATCAGCTTCACAGTAAGGTTCACGTTATCACCAGGCATAACCATTTCAACACCTGCTGGCAGTTCGCACTCACCTGTTACGTCTGTAGTACGGAAGTAGAACTGTGGGCGGTATTTGTTGAAGAATGGAGTGTGACGGCCACCTTCTTCTTTGCTCAGTACGTAAACTTCGCCTTTGAAGTCAGTGTGAGGAGTGATGCTCTTAGGAGCACAGATAACCATACCGCGGCGGATATCTTTCTTTTCAATACCGCGAAGCAGGATACCTGCGTTATCACCTGCCTGGCCCTGGTCAAGAAGTTTCTTGAACATTTCCACACCTGTACAAGTAGAAGACTGGGCAGCTTCGTTGAAACCAACGATCTCCACGTTCTCACCTACTTTAATGATACCACGCTCGATACGGCCTGTAGCAACCGTACCACGACCAGTGATCGTGAATACGTCTTCCACAGACATCAGGAACGGCTTATCTACAGCGCGCTCAGGTGTTGGGATGTATGCATCAACAGCAGCCATCAGCTCATCAACTGCAGCAACCCACTTAGCGTCGCCGGCAAGTGCACCTGTTGCAGAACCTTTGATGATAGGTGTGTTGTCACCATCATATTCATATTTGCTCAACAGCTCGCGGATCTCCATCTCAACGAGGTCAAGGATTTCAGCATCATCAACAAGGTCAACCTTGTTCATGAACACCACGATACGTGGTACACCCACCTGGCGAGCCAGCAGGATGTGCTCTTTAGTTTGTGGCATCGGACCATCTGTAGCCGCAACCACAAGTATAGCGCCATCCATCTGGGCAGCACCAGTGATCATGTTCTTTACATAGTCAGCGTGGCCGGGGCAATCTACGTGTGCGTAGTGACGGTTAGCTGTTTGATATTCAACGTGTGCAGTGTTGATAGTGATACCACGCTCTTTTTCTTCAGGAGCAGCATCAATTTCATCATAGCCTTTCTTCTCTGCCAGACCTCTTTGTGAAAGTATGGTAGTGATAGCCGCTGTTAAAGTGGTTTTACCATGGTCAACGTGGCCTATGGTACCAATGTTTACGTGGGGTTTTTCCCGCTTAAAGGTCTCTTTTGCCATTTTATTTTGTTTTAAAACTGTTTAAACTATTGTTTGTTTTTATTATTAAGCCATCACTGGCAAAATCACTTTTTTAAAGAGCTGTTGAGCAGGATTGAACTGCCGACCTCTTCCTTACCAAGGAAGTGCTCTACCGCTGAGCTACAACAGCTTTCACTCCTAAGAACTTCAACCACTCTGTTCGCGAGCGGGAGACGAGGCTCGAACCCGCGACCTACAGCTTGGAAGGCTGTCGCTCTACCAACTGAGCTACTCCCGCTTATTAATGCAGTCGGCAGTCCACAATTCGCAGCCTTTCATATAACAACCGCTAATTGTAAACTGTAAACTGTAATGTGGGCAGAGAAGGATTCGAACCTCCGTACTCGTGAGAGAACAGATTTACAGTCTGTCGCCTTTAGCCACTCGGCCATCTACCCATTTCTACTTATGATTTTCTTTTTTATGATCGATGATCAACGATCATAAATCATATATGAAAAATCACAAATAAACAGAGCCACTTGCCGGAATCGAACCAGCGACCTACTGATTACAAATCAGTTGCTCTACCAGCTGAGCTAAAGTGGCTTTTTAAAAAGAACTTCAGTACCCGTTTTGGAAACGGGACTGCAAAAGTAGAGAAGTTAATTTGGTTTTACAAATTATTTTAGAATTTTCCCGTAAGGTTTTTAATAGCCGCGTTACATGATAAATTTAAAATAAGTTTCTGCTTTCAAATCGCAATAATAACTTTTAAATTTGTAGCTCATTTCAATCACTTGCCGCCCCTGATCCATAATTACAAAAGTCACATAGGAAGACGCTCAGTAGCGCGTCTTATTGTATTGGCTCTGGTAGCCTTATGCTCATGCTCCCAAAACAAAACCTCAGAAAAAAACGACGATGCCGAATTTTCCGCATTCAGGGAACAACAAACCACGCTGCTAAATAAGGGTGCTCTAAAAAACCATCGCGATCTTATCCGCAAAACAGACTCGTTCTATGTACTGAAGCATAATGTTTCTCCCTACTTCCTGCATATTATTTATGTTGCTAAAAGCAGGGACTATTCCGAACTTGGCGAATACGACAGCAGCGATATGTTTGCAGATAGCGCGCTTGCCATCATAGAAAAATATGATTTCCAGGAAAAATATCCATTCGATTATATAACCGCACTCACCATTAAAGGCCAGGCTTCTTACGGAGGTGGGCATTTTACCAAGGCATATAATTACTATTTCAAAGCCAAGCAGCTTTCAGAGCACCTGAAAGACTCTTGCGCCTCCAATGAATTCAACTATCGCCTGGCAATGATAGCCTACAAACAAAAAAATTACCTCGACGCGGCCCATAATTTCAGGCGTTCATTTATTGCTGCCTCGGGTTGCAAAAAAGTATACACCTACTTGCTACAGGAAAACCTGGATAACATGGGCCTCTGCTACGAGAAGGCGAAAATGCCTGATAGCGCACGTTATTATTATGACTCAGCGATCTCATTCATTAATAAAAATGCCGCAACCTTTCCAAGCACACTTCTTACCGAAAAAGCCTTGGCCGTCGTTTACGGAAACCTGGGCGGATTGTATCTGTCTATTGGTAAAACCGATACCGCCATCGCCCTGTTAAAGAAAAGCTATACAATTAACATACGCCCTAAATACGACAATACCGATGCGCTGCTCACCCACTTGAAACTGGCCAACGCATACCTGGACAATAAGAATACGCCTTTATTATCCGCAACGATCGAAGAGCTGAAAAAAGAGCTGGACACCATCAGTCATCCACTTGAAGCAACCGCCAATTGGCATAAACTGATGTTCTCCTTTTCTGAAATGCAACACAACGAGGCTGAGGCATTTCTGCATTATAGAGAATATACTTTGTTGCGCGACAGTCTTTGGGAACTGGAAAAAAAACTACTCAAAAACGACCTGTCACGTGAGTTGAAAGACAAAGAGCAGGAAAACGAAATAGTACGGCTGCAACAAAAAAATCAGCTCAATAGCTTATACCTTTGGGTGACTGCAGGGGCTGCAATACTCTTACTTGTTATCATTGCACTTGTCTATGCTAATTTCCACCGCAGCAAAAAGAACATCAGAGTACTCAGAAAACTCAACGACCACATCAATTTACAAAAACGGCAATTAGAAACTGCCGCAAGCGAACTCAGGCAAAGCAATCATAACAAGGACAAAATATTACAGGTAGTTGCCCACGACCTCCGCAGTCCCATAAATGGAATTATTGGCCTATGCCGGATGATAAAAGCCCAACCAACATTGTCCCAGGAGCAAAAAGAGCTGCTTGATATGATCATCAATACCTCTAATAGCGCACTTGCATTAATTAGCGAACTGCTGGAATTCAACAGTGATGCTAATAAGGGTGTTGAGAATCATAAGGTCCGTGTTGACTTAAATGAACTCGCACAAAATGTCACGGGTATCCTCCGTTTTATAGTAGAAGCAAAAAAGCAATATATCGTATGCACAACTTCAGCTACTCCGCTCGTAGTCGAGGTAAACCCAGAGAAATTAAAAAGGATATTGAATAACCTTGTAACCAATGCAAGTAAATTCAGCCCGGAAAATACTTCAGTTCATGTCACACTCTCACGGCATGGCAATAACGCCCGTATCGAGATACAGGATGCAGGCATCGGCATACCCGAAAAATACAAACTTATGATCTTTGAACCTTTCACATCTGCCAAGCGTTTCGGCACGGCAGGCGAAGAGTCTTTCGGCCTCGGCTTATCGATTTGCAAACAATTAACCGAAGCGAATGGAGGCAATATATGGTTCGAAAGCACCGAAGGAAAAGGCACTACATTCTTTATAGAATTCCCTTTGAGTTAAAAGAAATAAGGAACTATTCTGAAGAAAACACCGGGGCTTATCTACGCTTGGTCATCGTCAGATCAAAGGTATCACGGATCCAGTTAGATGTAGGCGACAAGTGCTTTGTAAGCAACCTGGCGTTTATTACCGAATCATTAAGAGAACCGTTACCCCTGATAAGGTGGAAATTGTCGTAGAAAAGCTGTTTTGCCGACATAGTATCTATATCAAACCAGTTAGTATGAAGTTTGGACGTGTCCAGCACACACAGGATACTTGTATAATATGGATTGTTAGAAAAGTTGAGGATAAAGAAAGTAGTGGGAGTTGCAGTTTTACGGAGCAATACCGGGTAATAAAGGGTATCGTTCTTAAAGTCCATAGAGTCACTGCCGGTTGTCACCTGCATCATATCCCAGGTCCCCATAAACTTGTCAACTGTCAGTGTGTTACAGTTTACACCTTCATAACCTACCGGGCAAACACATGCCGGCTTATCGGTTACTGTATCCATATGGCAATAGCCGCCGTTAAGGCATACATAATAGTTACAGGTAGCTACTGCCGACTTCTTCTTGCACGATGACCATATAATAGCTGTACTACAAAGTACGGCCAATATAGCTGCTATGAATTTTCCACCATTCTTCAGTCTCATGGCATAAATTTAAGTAAATTTTTGAATTTTAAAAGGTTCTGAGTCTTATTTAGCTGGCCCCGAAAACCCAAGTTATCCGTCTTTTTTACCTTTTAGTTATAAATTCAGCTACTCGCGTTAAATATAATTATATGCGACTATTTTTTATAACTGCTTCAGTTCTCCCACCAAGTCTTGTAGTACCTTCTTAGCATCACCAAACAGCATCGAAGTTTTAGGCTTAAAGAACAGGTCGTTCTCAATACCTGCGTAACCCGGTTTCATACTACGTTTATTCACGATCACATGCTCTGCTTTCTCTACTTCAAGTATCGGCATGCCATATATCGGACTCGCCGGGTCATCTTTTGCGGCAGGGTTAACAACGTCATTAGCACCAAGTATCATCACAACATCAACTGTGCTCATCTGGTCGTTGGCATCTTCCATTTCCAGCAGCTTGTCATAAGGCACATCTGCTTCTGCCAGCAATACGTTCATATGTCCGGGCATCCGGCCTGCCACCGGATGTATACCATACAGTACCTCCACACCCTTACCTTCCAGTATGTTCTCCAGTTCACTGCATATATGCTGTGCCTGCGCCACTGCCAAACCATATCCGGGGATGATCATAATTTTCTGAGAGTAAGCCATCAGCACCGCAGTATCTGTAAGCGATATTTCTTTATACGCTCCCTGCTCTTTCGATCCGCCTCCGCCGCCTGCAGCAGAACCACCAAATGAGCCAAGTAGCACGTTCTTCAGTGAACGGTTCATTGCTTTACACATCAGTATGGTAAGAATAGTACCTGCCGATCCTACAAGAATACCACCGGTAAGCATTACCGGGTTGCTGTATAAAAACCCGCCAAATGCTGCAGCGCAACCTGTAAATGAGTTGAGCAGGGATATAACAACCGGCATATCCGCACCACCAATAGGCATAACGAATAATATACCATACAACGCCGAGAGCGCAAGAATGCCGTAGAACAACCATCCCGCTTCCGGCATAAAGTTGCCGCAAGCAATAATGGTCATAACTATTATACCACCAAACAACAGGAAGTTGATCATCTGCCCGCCGGGTATTGTTTTGTCTTTTATTTTGCCGGCAAGCTTGCCCCAGGCAATTATACTGCCTGCAAAAGACACGGTACCAATGATCATTCCCAATATAATTATGAGTAGCTTACCCATTGGTGGCATACTATCATGCCTGTATTCTATAAGCGATATCAGCATGGCACACGCACCACCCATACCATTAAAGAGGCTCACCATCTCCGGCATAGCCGTCATTTGTACCTTCTTCGCAGCCAGCCAGCCCACAACAGTACCAATTATCAGTCCGCCAAATATCCAGGTAAGGTTATGCAGTCTCACGGGTTCTCCTTCTTCATGTCCTTTATAACGGTACAGGAATATGGTGGCCAATATGGCAATGATCATACCTGCAGCAGCAATAAGGTTGCCCTTCCGTGCACTATCAGGGTGAGATAGCATCTTCAGGCCAAGTATGAACGTGATAGAGCCGATAAGGTAAGCCAGCAATAACACAAAGTTGGATATCGGGTCAATATTTATAAAGTCGATCGTTTGTTCCATTTACTCTTGGAATTTATTTTATTGGAATTTGGAATTTCTAGTCGTTATTTTTTCTTCTTCTTATTATTGAACATCTCCAGCAAACGGTACGTCACAACAAATCCACCCACCACGTTAAGCGTACCCAGTATAACTGCAAGAAAGCCAAGTATCAGCGAAAGCATATCCCCTTCAGGTGCGCTGCCCATAACTATGATAGCCCCTATGATCACCACACCATGTATGGCGTTGGCACCGCTCATAAGCGGTGTATGCAATACAGCAGGTACACGCGAAATAACTTCTATACCTAGGAAAACAGAAAGTATCACAATAGTGATGAGGTGATAATTCTGGCTGAAAAAAATATTTATCTGCTCCATTTTTATTTTATTTTTCGGATGTGGCTCCTCGAAATGTTTTTAAATCTATTCTACGTTTTTAACAATATTTGCTTCCTTGTACTTTGCGAAAATTGGTACAAACCTTATCCCTTCAGCTTTCATCATGTTGCCAAGAATACTTTCCCTCACCGTCATACTGTTGTATTTATTGTTGAAGTCTTTTACATACTCCGACATTTCTTCTTTAAGTTTCAGCATTTCATCAATCTCGTCATCAGCTTTTTTATTATAATATTCATTGTAATAATAGCTTTCTCCGGCGTTCTCGCGTAATTTCTTTACATATTCGAGTTGTGTACTTAATTTCATTGCTCTATTGCTCGCCATGGACCGTATCCTGATCAGTTCGTTCTCGTTACTTAAGAACTCGGCCATAGAATCCCTTAATTTGTTCTGCACATCTGGATATATCCCACGAAGCTCAATTAGTAATTCAGTCCGGCTGTTCACCGATTTTTCACACATCTCAAATACCTCCCCATAAGTTATTGACTCATTTGCAAGTCTTAATATCATTTCCGTGAGCCCCTGATCCTTACTTATTACCAACTGTAATTTTTCATTGATTTTATTATTTATTACTCTTTTGTTAATTAAATAATATGCCGGAACGCCAACAGCAATAATTACAGCAACAATAATAATGATCTTCTTCATAGTTATGCTTTTTGTTTAGGATAAAAAAGCTATGCTGGAACTAAGCAACAATAGCGTTGACCGCATTTACCCTTTCGTTAACCACCTTACCCCCGGTAGTGATACAAGTGCCCTTAACTATATCATCTTCAAAATTCAGGTTCAATCCACCCTCTTTATTTATAATGAGCTTCGAGAAGTTAAGTACGTTCTTAGCATACAACTTGCTCGCATCGGCAGGTGTTGTAGCCGCCAGCGCCGAATTGCCTATTATAGATACACCATTGTGCATTATTGTTTTATCATTCTCTGTCAGATCTGTATTACCACCCGTTACCGAAGCTATATCTATTATCACTGAACCAGGGCGCATGTCCTCTATCATCGCCTTGGTGATGAGTATAGGCGCTTTCTTCCCGGGTATCTGTGCCGTAGTAATAATTATGTCCGACTTCTTGGCATGCTCATGTATCTTCTCACGCTGCTTCCGTTGGAAATCCTCGCTTTGCTCCACGGCATATCCCCCCGCTTTCGATGCATCTGCAGCACCCTCCACCTCAACAAACTTCGCACCAAGGCTCATTACCTCTTCCTTAACCGCCGGGCGTGTATCAAACACTTCAACCACTGCCCCAAGCCTCTTTGCCGTGGCTATGGCCTGCAAGCCTGCTACACCCGCTCCCAGTATCAACACTTTTGCCGGTGGTATGCTCCCCGCTGCTGTCATGAACATAGGAAAGTACCTGCTGTATTGCATAGCCGCAAGCAGCACTGCTTTATAACCCGCAATATTTGCCTGCGAACTCAGCACGTCCATAGATTGTGCCCGCGTAGTACGTGGTATCGTATCCAGGCTGAACACCGTATAACCCTTCTGTGCCCATTGCTGCATTAGCCCCGGGTTGAAGAGCGGCTGGTATACGCCCATAAGCACCGCGCCTTGCTTTGCATTGCCTGCATTGCCCGGCTGTATGGACAAAACCATATCGGCTGATGAATAAATATCTTGCGCCTGTTTTATTTCAGCGCCGGCATCCGTATAAGACTTATCGTTGTAAAAAGCATTTGCGCCGGCACCCTGTTCTACCCAAACCGTAACATTCATTTTTACAAGGGCTGCCACCACTTCCGGTACGAGCGACACGCGGGTTTCAGGAGCCTGCTCTTTCAATACACCTATGATCATATGGTACTTGTGATCTTTTTTAGAAAACGTGAAATTATGATTTAATTTAAGAAAACAAAATGTAGATGAGCAAAATCAGCCGTTAATATGAGCTAAATAGACAATATATCCGAAAAGGTTTTCAGGCCACCTTAACAACAGAAATCGTACCTTGCGATACATTTAATTATGGGCTCATACAGCGTAGGGGAAGCATTGAAATTGGTGCTGGAAAAATCGCACTGGAAACCAAAGGTGGTTCAGCTCCGCATGACCCAGGAGTGGGAAGCAATTGTTGGTAAGACCATCTCAAAATATACCCGTTCCATTAATATGTTCGACAAAAAGCTCACCATCTACACCGATGTCGGCCCCCTTAAACAGGAACTCCTCCTCGGCAAAGAACAACTAATAGCCCGCATCAACGAGTATTTTGAGGAAAAAGTGGTGGAGGAGATAATAATAAAATAGGCTTCAGTTAAAATATCCTCATCAGCTCTTCCAAATGGCTGATCTCATAGGTAGGCTTCCTCGCATGCTGCACACCTCCGGGATTATAATACACCGTATCCCAACCTGCATTAATGGCCCCAAGTATATCTATATCAATAGCATCGCCTATCATAATACTATCATCAATAGATGCACCTGATATGTTCAGCGCAAAATTAAAAATATCCCCATGCGGCTTCATGCTGTTGCTCTTCTCCGATGTGATCAGGTGATTGAAGTAACGCGCTATACCCGAGTATTGCAGCTTTAATCGCTGTGTTGTCTCAAACCCGTTTGTGATAAGGTGCATCTCATACCTGCCCTTACAGTATTCCAATACTTCCTTGGCGTGGGGCACCAGCAAAGTTTGCATCGGTAGTATCTCCAGGTATGCTGTGCTTATTTCGTTGGCAAGAGCGGTATCAGCTACTTTAAAATCCAGCAGCATCAGCCACATACGTTTCCATCGCAGCTCATCGCGCTTGATGAACCCATTGCGGTACCTGTCCCACAGTTTATCATTATGTATATTATAAGAGCGAAACAATGCATCAAAGTCCTCTATACCTCTGCTGCTCAATTCAAATTCATGATACAGTTGCCTCAGCGCCTTCTCCGAATTCTTGTCAAAATCCCACAGGGTATGGTCCAGGTCAAAAAACAGGTGTTTATATGCTTTGCTCATCAAAATAAGGGGTAAACAGCAAAGGTACGAAAGAAGTCCCTATCACAGACCTTGGCATTTTCAAATTAGCACATCTCTAAATTTTCAAATCAGGCTACTTCTTCTTACTGAAAAAATCCTTCAGCTCCCTGCTCATCTGCTCTCCTCTCCTTTTCAGGTCCTGCATTTCCGCCTCTACATTCCGACTGATGTCATTAAATGTTACCGGGCTCCCATTGGTCATACCATGCAGTTCCTCCCTGCTGCGCGCGGCAGGTATCACTGCCCACGCTATAATATATGCCAGCAATCCGATCCCAGCTGTAAGGAACAGCACCACCATGATCAGCCGCACTATCACCGGGTCTATATCAAAGTAATGCCCTATGCCACTGCACACACCACCTATCACCTTATCATATGGGTCGCGCAGCAAGCGCGCCCGGGTATATGTCTGTCCCTGGTAACTCTGCCTTCCGGTATTTTGAGAATACTGCTGCCTGTTGTTTGATGTAGTATTTCTTCCGTCATTCAGGTCATTGGCCGTACCCAGTGTCTCTATCACCTTCTGCACATCGGCCTTCACAATAGAGTGTGCACCGCTTTCCAGCCTTATGGCAAACAGTTCGGCTATCCTGTTCTCAATATCTTCAATTATCTCCTTCCCATCGTCGCCTGTGAACTGCCGCTCCAGCGAGTTGATGTAATCTTTCAATACCAGGTAGGCGTCCTCCTCTATCGGCACCATTCGGCCGGCAATATTTATCTGGATGATTCTTTCCATTGTGTGTGTGTTTTAAGATTTGCTTAATTTTTGTCACTATCCCAGTCACTGGGGTCACTTTCCACCGCAGAATCTTCCGTATTCTTCAATCCTTCCGGTGTCATAGTGTACTCTTTGTCGTTCCAGTAGTGCCTCTGGCGGCTGTAACGCCTGTGGTGTCTGCCGTGGCGGTACACCCTGTAATGTTTGTCGTTCACATGCACATCCAGCCACTCATACCTTCTTATCTTCCCATCCACCTGTATGCCTTTGCCCACGGGTACTTCAACTACCACCACAACTTTCTGGTCCCTGAATTTATCTTTGTTACTGATGGTAAATCCCTTCGGTAAAGTTATAACACTATCATATTGGCTGATGTTGAACTGCACATGCCCCATAACTGCTTTTGCCTGCTCTTCTGTTTTGCCCCTGCTACTCATCAGTTTGTAGATGTGGTACTGCGAATCCGGGCTCTGCACCACCTTCAGCCGCACTGAGTTTATCCACAGCGTTTCAGTATTCACGATGCGGAATGGCTCGTTCTGCTCATCTCCATCATCATCTCCCCAATGCCACCCTATATGGAATCGTTGCCCGCCTATGGCATCATCATTCACACGCAGGTAAAGCTTACTGCCGGTCGGTTGGCTCATCGGGTACACTTCCTCATGCTCATACCGCGAGCTGAATTCGTGCACCATCGTGCCCACCACATTCATAACGATGAGCAACCCTGCTACCCATAACACGGTAAATACATAGCCAAGATAATTTCTCCTTGGTGCGCGTGCACCCGTCATCTTGCGTACGCCCCACGTAATGAATGACAGTACGGGTATACCAAGTAAAAGAAATATACCCACCCAGGCCATTGCATGCATACTACCACTCTGCAGGAAGAAATCTGTATACGGCATCACCGCTATACCGCCAAACACCAAAGCTATCAGCACACAAAAAAGCGTAAGCACTACAATACCTGCAATGAAGAAGAAGAACGCTTTGAACAATATCGCTATCACATGCCCTATGCCGCTTCTGTGGCGCACAGGTGCGGTATCGCCGCTCGCCTGCCTTGCAGCCTTTATAGTATTCATATCCACCTTCTCACCGCGCATCTCCAGCTTCTCCCCTGCCGATGTAGCATAAGGCACCGCTATCCATAGTATGATATATCCCAGCAGCATGGTGCTGCCCAGTCCGCCAAATATCACCCGCGGCCCGAAACCAAAATGCCAGTTCCACCATATTGCGTGCATGCTTCCGGATATGATGCTGATAATGAGCGGTAATAAAAAGATAAGCCTTATTGTTGTGCTGCCGGTGTTGAAGTAAGCCGCAAGCCCGCCACATACACCGCCTATCTTTTTATCTTCCGGGTTGCGGTACAACCGCCTCGTTATGCTATACTGCACACTTTCCGATGGCACAATGATCCAAAGAATAACGTACACCCAGAACAGCACACCTACCAGCAGCACAAAGAGTATACGCACAATGATCGGGTCAATACCTATACGCGCTGCCAGCCCGCTGCACACACCTGCAATTACCTTATCATCCTCATTCCTGGCAAAGCGGCCTTTGGTTGCATGCGCCTTTGTATATTGCTGGCGTTGTTCATTGCGTGGCGCTTCTTTTTGCTCTTCGCCCTCAGCCGCTTCTATATCTTCCAGCCTGCCTATGCTGTCTATTACAGCATCCACATCGCTGCTCACAATGCAGGGAGCCCCACGTTTCAGCCTGTCCGTAAACAGTTCTGCTATACGGTTCTCAATATCATTGATGATCTCATCACTGCTCTCCTCTTTGGCAAAGTGGTTGCGCAGGCTGTCTATATAGCGTTTCAGGTTGTTGTAAGCCGTTTCCTCTATCGGTATTACCCTGCCCTGGAAGTTGATACTTATTACTTTTTCCATTGTTATGCGTTTGGTGTGTTCGAGTCCGTGTTATCGTTATCTGTTACAGGCGGTAACGACTCATTTTTATTTTTCAGCGAGTTAACAGCAAATGCCAGCTCGTTCCAGGTATCCTCCAGCTCTTTATAAAAAGCGATACCCTGTTCGGTGAGTGAGAAATATTTGCGTGGCGGTCCCGATGTGCTCTCCACCCACCGGTAGGTGAGCATGCCTGCATTCTTCAGCCGGGTAAGCAAGGGGTAAAGCGTGCCTTCCAGCACCAGCATTTTTGCAGCCTTCATTTCTTCCACTATATCGCTCGGGTAAGCCTCACCACGCCTTATCACAGATAGGATACAGAACTCCAGTATTCCCCGGCGCATTTGGCTTTGTGTATTCTCGATGTTCATTTTCCTTGTATTTGCTCTGATTACAACACAAAACTATGAACAATTTTAGTACTATGCAATACAAGGTACTAAATATTTTTTACTACAATGTATTAAACAGTAATTAATAACAACTGGTAGCTAGATGATTAATAATAAAGTATTTTTATAAAAACTAATATGCGGATTATGAAAAAGCTTTTCCTTTATAACATACTGCTGATGTGCTTGATATTATGCAATAACGCTCCGCTTCATGCCCAAAAGAAAAGAAAAAGCAACCCGCACGAACAGGGAGAAGACATTCATAAGCACTACACTGGCACAATTGGCAGCAGGGCCGTAGTTTTCGATATTACCTGGGGATGGCAGGGTGGCTCCAACTACGGTGGCAGCTATTTCTACTATCCCGATGAACCCGGTATGAAACACTTCTATATCAGCGAGCCAAAAACTTTTGACCACGATGAGATTTTATACTGCACCGTAGTACCGGAAAATACAAAGCCCGGAGACGACTTCTTTTTTGATAGAGATCAACCTACTGAAAAAATGGAGTTCACAATAACCGGAAAACATTTACGTGGCAAATGGCACAGTGCCAACAAAAAAGAAATGGACTTTATAAACGCTATTGAAGATTATAGTGATGCTGTGCCTCTGCAAATTAAGTTCTATAACAATAGTACACTGGTGACAAACTCAAAAGGTAACAATTTTAGAGTAGCGTATAGTTTCATAGGCACCGTGCCACTTGGCAACGATCAGGCAACTCCATTTATTAATGACGCTACTACAAAATTCATGGGATCAACAGGCGATAATACAATGGATGAGTATCTGAAAGCCAGATCAGAAAAATATTTCTCTGAAGTGAATACAAAAAAGGAAAACATACCTGCTGACAAGTATGCGGATATCTATCAACGGGTGTGGCTTATGGTCGCTTATAACGGAAATGACATCCTTGTTTTGAAAAAGGAGATTATCAGCATTTGGCCCAAACGCTTGGTTAATAATCCCAATCGTTTTTTAATTCTCGACCTTGCCAATGAAAAACAAATTAAGCTCAAAGACATCTTAACAATAGACAAGAACAAACTCTCAGCACTTCTGGAAAAATCTTTCCGGAATAGGTATAGCATTCCTGCCACGAAGAAACTCAACACTGTTTTCAAAGTAAACAGGATACCATTCACAACAAATGTTGCAATCGTCAATGGTGGCCTTCTTTTCTCGTATGATTATTATTCGCTCTATCCGAAACACAAAGACGACTTTATGAAAAGTAGTATCAACATCTTCATCCCTTACACCGACCTGCAAGACCTCCTGAAACCTGGATTTAAACACCGGATAGGGATATGATTTTCTAATGAGTTCATTATTTCGTATCTTTGAAATACAATGAAAACGCTGAATGTTTGTGTTGGTTTGGCTGAAAAGTTTGGTCTGTCTAAAATGACGATGGAAGAAATAACCAATGAAGTTAAAGCAGTAAGAAAAAAACAAAAGAACCGTGGCCGTAAAAACAATAGACAAAGAAATAAATAAATATCTTCCCCTTTTGGGTATTGAGGAGAAAAAATCACTACTAGTTGTGATACGGTCTTTCCTCAACCTGAAAAAAGAGGAAAATGTACGCATCAGTATAAAACAGTATAATAAAGAGATTGATGTTGCTTTGGCGCAGATAAGCAAAGGAGATTACCTCACACAAGAAGAATTTGAAAAGGAGATGGAGAAGTGGTAAAACGGAAGGTTATATGGCCACTAATTCCAAGGCAACAGTTACGTAATGCATACAATTATGTAAAAAATGACTCCTTACAAAATGCAGAAAAAATTCGCAAATCAATAATAGCTTCTACAAAATCGCTATCCAATCATCCGCTCAAACACCCTCTTGACAAATTAAGGATAGATAATGATGGAACATTCAGAGCATATGAACTGCTGCATTATCGCATTTCATATAGAGTTACCGATACAGAAATAATTGTAGTTAGAGTGAGGCATGCGAGTATGGAACCTTCAGAATACTGACTCGTTTCTTACATTTAACCCTATGGACAAACGCTTCAACATCCGCGCTTACGGCATATGGATACACAACAACCAATTGCTGGTAAACGAAGAGCTCATCCGCGGCAAGATCATCACCAAGCTTCCGGGCGGCGGGCTCGATTGGGGCGAAGGCCTTGCAGATTGCCTGAAACGCGAATGGAAAGAAGAACTGGGTATTAACATCGAAGTGCTGGAACATTTCTACACCACCGATTTCTTTCAGGCATCCGCATACGATAATTCGCAAGTCATCAGTGTTTATTATAAAGTAAGCGCAGAAATACCCGAAGTCTTCACCAATCAGGTAGAGAACGAACGTACCTTTTGGATGCCATTAAGCGATGTCTCTGCCGATACTTTCACCCTCGCCATAGATAAAAAAGTAGGCGAAATGTTACAAACCTTGTATTTAGATACTATCTCCCCTTTAGGAAATGGGGGCGTATAATATTTAATAATAGAGGTATCAACATCTATCTGTCGTTATACGCTATATTTGTAGGTAATGAAATTGCTTTTACAATATCTTAAACCTCATAAAGGTATGATAGTGCTGGCATTACTGCTTGCCACTGTCAACCAGGTATTTTCCCTTTTCGACCCGTGGATAATGGGTAATATGATCGTTGACCCCTTCGCCAAAGACCCCCATAAGTGGACGGAACAGGAGTTTATTAAGGGTATCACCCTGGGCCTCGGCTTGCTCATCGGCACGGCAATGGTATCACGTATTGCCAAAGCCTTTCAGGATTATACCGTTAACGTGGTCATACAGAAGTTCGGTGCCAAACTTTACACAGATGGCCTGCGCCATGCCCTCCGCCTGCCCTACCAGGAGTTTGAAGACCAGCGCAGTGGCGAAACCCTCTCAGTGCTGCAAAAGGTACGCTCCGATAACGAAAAGTTCATCAACGCCTTCGTCAATATCTTCTTCATGATCTGCATCTCCGTGGTGTTCGTCATGGTATACGCCTTCATGCTCAACTCTGTATTGGTGCTCCTATATCTGGCAGGTGCCCTCATACTTGGCTACCTAACCAACATCCTCAGCAAAAAAATAAAATCCATCCAGAAAAATATTGTCAAGGAGACCAATGCCCTTGCCGGCAGCACTACAGAGTCGCTCCGCAATATCGAGTTGGTAAAAAGCCTCGGCCTCACCAGCCAGGAGATAAACCGCCTGAATGCAACCACCATCAAAATACTGAACCTGGAGCTGAAAAAAGTACGCAGTATCCGCGCCATATCGTTCGTGCAGGGCACATTCGTCAACTTACTGCGCCAGTGTATTTACTTTGCTTTGCTGTTCCTCATCTTCCGCGATAAACTCACACTTGGCCAAATGATGACCATGCAGTTCTATTCATTCTTCATCTTTGGCCCCTTGCAGGAAATAGGCAATGTCATACTCGCCTACCGCGAAGCCCAGGCCTCTCTCGCCAACCTCGAGAACCTGATGAAAAAGCCAATAGAAGTAACGCCCGAAAAACCAGAGCGCATCTACAACATCGATTCACTCGCTTTCAAAGATGTTACCTTTAAGCACCTCACTGCCACCCGTCCTGCACTGGAAGGAATATCTTTCGACGTGAAAATCGGCGAAACTGTGGCATTCGTAGGTCCTTCCGGCAGCGGTAAGACCACCTTAGTTAAATTACTGGTGGGGCTATACCACCCTAACAACGGCAACATCTATTATAACGGCCATAAAGAGGCTAACATAGATTACGAAGAGCTCCGTCTTCAGCTCGGCCTCGTAACACAGGATCCGCAGCTATTCTCCGGCACCATCCGCGAGAACCTTACCTTCGTTAACCCATCTGCCACCGACGAAGAGATAAACGAAGTGCTGAAAAAAGCAGCCTGTCAAAACCTGCTTGCCCGTGCAGAGAACGGACTCAACACCATTATTGGCGAAGGCGGCCTTAAACTCTCCGGAGGCGAGCGCCAGCGCATATCCATTGCCCGTGCATTGCTCCGCAGGCCAAGGCTGATGGTGTTCGACGAAGCTACCTCTGCCCTCGATTCACTCACTGAAGAGGAAATATCACAAACCGTGCGCAGCATCACGTCACAAAGGCAGCATATCACTATTATGATCGCCCACCGCCTCTCCACCATCATGCATGCCGACCGTATCTATGTACTGGAAAAAGGTAAAGTGGTAGAAACAGGCACACACAACACCCTGCTCGAAGAAAAAGGCCTTTACTACGCCATGTGGCGCCAGCAAATAGGCGAGCGGAAAGAAACACCCGCAATGCAAAAAGCTATGGCGAACTAATAACCTGATTTTTAACTTACCACAATTATCTGATTGGCTGATCTTCTAATTAGCTAATTGCCTCCTTCTGCCCCAGCGAAAACCAATTCCCGCTATCATCCCTGAACAACGCCTCTATGCCATAGAACTCCTTCGTTGGCGCCTTTTTGAATTCCACGCCCTTCGCTTTCATCTCTTCATAAGTGGCATATATGTCCTTGCACTCAAACACGCCGGGGCCAATTTTGCCCTTTGTCACCAGGCTGCGTAACTGCTCGGCGCTTTCTTTGTCAAACATCATTCCTTCAACTACTGGCATCAAAGTCAACTCTAGTTCGGGTTGGTCGGGTGGTGTCACGGTAAGCCAGCGCATACCCGGCCCCATCGGTGCATCAGTATGCACTTTAAACCCCAATTTGTTCACATAAAAATCAAAAGCGCTATCCTGATCCAGCACATAGATACACGCATGAGATAATCTTGATATCATACTTTTCAGTTTAGAACGCAAAGGTGGTAAATCATCCTAAACCCTGCTTCTCGAAAATTGCTATTATTACCGCCATCCGTTGGCAGCAGCAAAACAACCGGGCACGAACGCTAATGGCTTGCGTAGCATGTCCGTCTTCAATTGCTCTTGGATCGATTGATAATCCGACGGGCTATACCCCGTATTCCTTTTAAATAATGTAGAAAACGAACCCAGACTCTCAAACCCAACCATAAAGCATGCCTCCGTTACTGATGTACCATTTTTCAGCAACTCCTTCGCACGCTCCATCCGTTTATACACCAGGTACTGGTGAGGTGTTCTGCCATAAGCCTCCCTGAAGACCCGCAGAAAATGAAATTTTGAAAAATACGCCTCGTCAGCAATTTTGTCCAATTCTATATGTCGGGTAAAATTATCGTCAATGAACAGCTTTGCCTGCACAATACGTTTATACAAATAAACCTTAGGATATTGCTCGCCATTCATATCGTGCTGCAAATTAATAAACAACTTATCAACCCGGCAACCTGTCAACCTGTCAACTACTTAAACAGCTCCTCCTTACTCTTCGGCTTCTCATCAAACCTCCATTTAAAGCGGCTCAACTTCATACTGGGTATATCAGCTTTGTCCAGTGGGGTCATGGTCTGGTGCATATCCTGCTCAAACCGTATCTTCTGTATCTTCTCATTGTTGAAGTAGATGAACATCCGCACACTATTCGCCTGGCTCACTCCAAGATACGCACCTGCGTCATCCTTATTATAAAACACACACTCCGAATTCGGCTGCACGATCATCTTCTCTATGTTCTTTTTATTGAAGAACGCGGTCAGCGTCCGACCCTGTATCTGGTCAAACATATCCGCCTTCGCCGGACCCGACTGCGACACAATAAGCGCATTATTCGGCACATACATCTTCTTCATCGATGCACTGTCCAGTTGCATCAGTATCGTATCCCCCGTTATCTGGCTGTTTCGGCTCCATGCCACCGGGTCATAGATCATCCGTATCATAGAGTCGCTCCGCGTGTACACCACACTGTCACACTTCCCCTGCAGCGAGTCCGAGAATATCAGCACATGGTGGTAGCCAATAAAGTACAGTGGCGCTGTGCTATCAGCAGCCGCAGTGTCTTTAACTATCCTCACCTTTTCAGGCAATCCCGCCGTTTCGTTTGGCTTCTTCTTTTTTACCTTTTTGTCGGTTTTTGCAATGCTGGCTTTACCCCCCTTACTTTTCACTTCAACGGGTGCAGCTATGGTGTCATTCACGGGCTTGGGCAATAAGCTATCCACTGCACCTGTATCATTCGGTATCGGCTGGTTCGGACTTTTGAACTTAGACGTATCCATCGGCGCCGAATAAAAAGTATCTGCCGCCATATAAAGCGTATCCTTCCCGTTCGCCTGCACCAGCACCGGGTTCTTCGTAGCCCACGCTATCCGCTTCTTCTGGTTATAGTCCAGGTGCCCGCAGTAAATAGTGGCATGATGCTCCGTATCCAGCGATACCACATTACCATCTGCCGTACTAAAACCTGTCAGCTTATTATAGTCCATCGTATCGGCCTCTATATACTGGGCATCATTCCATATGCTTGAATGGCCTATAAAATGCGCTATGCCATTCTTGCCGTCATACCAGCCATTGTTCGTTTGCAGCACCGATGCCCCCTTATCCCTCGTCACCACCGATTTTGTATAGAACTGCGTCACCTTGCTTTCAGTATTATACACCAAGTCCTGAGATGTTATTTTGTATTCCGGGTCGGTTATATACACATCTCCCGTAAAGTGCGCATTCTTGTCATTCACATTATATACACCTGTTTTGCTCGTCACTGTAGTGCTGTCATTGCGCAGCGTGCCCCAGTTGTCATAAGTGGCCACTTTTATACCCAGGTCATAGGTCGCGGTTTCACATATCAGGTTGTTCTTGCCATCTGTCAGCACCACGTTACCCTGCATCAGCGCCAGCTTTTTGTCCGATGTATATTTCAGGTAATCACTTGTTCCCTTCGTCCCTCCTGCCTGTGCTATCTTAACATTACCAAAGGCCTCAAAATTCTTGGTCGTGCTGTTCTGTATGGCGCTGTCACAGTACAGGGTATCAGTTCCCTGCCGCAACACCACATCGCCCACAAACTTCCTGAATTCACCCGAATCTGTTTTAAACCCCGTTATCGTCTCCGCCCTGTCTATATTGATGATCATCTTGCCCGATGTGTCCTTCTGTTGTGCAAACAAGGTTATCGGTAGTGCACACAGCAGCACTACCAATATTTTACACCACATCAATGATCTTGATTCGAACAATGGAATAGAATTAATCTTTTTTCTTACTGCCGCTGCCAAACACAGTAACATTTATATACCTGCTCGGATGCGCCTTAATGTCACCCATCAGGCTATCCAGGCTTTTCAGGCTCTTGTTCAGGTTATTATATACAGCCTTGTCGTTTATCAACAACCCCAGCGATCCCTCGCTTTTGTTTATCCGCTCCACTATATTACCCAGCTTGGCTATCGTGCTGCGCAGTTCCGTCACCGTCTGGTCTATTGGTGCATTGCTCAGGTTGCGCACCAGCTTGTTGGCGTTTGCAAGTATGTGTTTTATTGTATCGCTTTGCTTGGCAAGGTTGCCGGTTATCTCCCGTGCATTGTGCAGTATCGTTGTTATCTCCACGCTTTCTTTGTTCAGCATTGCAGTAAGCGCTTCAATGTTCTTGGCCGACCTGTTTATCGATTCCAGCGCCTGTGCTATCTGCACCTGGTTCTGTGCCCCTACTATACTGTTCACGCTGCCCAGCGTTGTGTCTATCTTGCCTATCGTGTTTTTTAGATCATTCGTCACATTGGCAACCACGCCGCCTTCGTTATGTGTTTTTATTTCTCCCTTGTCTGGTATTGCTCCCGGTCCGGGGCCCGGCAACAGCTTAATGCTGTTTGCTCCCAGCAGTTCCGATGCTATACCCGCTACGGTGCCTTCAGGTATGGCTATCTCCTTTTTCACTACTATGGTCACCTTCACGCCCCTGCCCTGCGCCAGCTCCATTTTGGTCACATGGCCCACATTAAGGCCGTTTATGGATACATTCGCAGAGTTCTGCAATCCATCCACACGCTCATAATAGCAGTAATATTGATTGTCGCCCGAGAAAAAACCCGAATTCTTCAGGAATTGGAACCCTATAAAAAAAATGAGGATAGATATCGTCACCAATAAACCTACCCTTACTTCTTTTGATATCTTCATATGTGTAGAATAGCTGCAAAAGTAGCAAAAAGTCGCCACCACATAGCTAAAACTATCATAAATTACTTTATACATAACTAACCGGGCCACTGCAACCTCTGCGTCAATACAACTTTCGTGTAATACCCGGGTTTCTTTCGTTTTGCTACCTTAGCGCTCCATAAGATTATTTGCCATATGAAAAGGTCCTTCATCGCCATAGCGGCCTTCCTTTTTGCTGCCGTCGCTTCATTCGCGCAGGATGGCTACTTCCACCCCGAACGCGAAGGGGATAAATGGGGCGTGCTTCGCAACTACAATAAAATGGACCGCAGGGGCAATACCGACTATACCTCCGAATGGACACACAAAGCCAAATGGGACCTCGTACTGCAGGATACCATACGTTGTTCCTACATAGGCAACGGCTGCTCTGGCTTTTTCAGCTTCCGCAAAGGCAAGATGGGCTACCTGTGGAGCGATGGGCGCTCCCTGCCCAACGAATTCGATGCCATGGACATATATCATCACATCGCTAAGAAGGATGGTAAATGGGGTGGCTATGAAGAGGATAAGAATATATTGCCCTTCGGGTACGATTCACTCAACTGTATGGATTTTGGTAAGCTGTATGCTGATCGCGATACCGTCGCCCGTGGCTTTGCTGCAAAGAAAAATGGAAAATGGGGTTACATCGTCGTCCGCTCATGGACAGACTGGAAAGAGATCGAAACACTTGAAGTACTACCCTACCAATACGACGACTATAAAAGAAGCTACTCATATGCCATCACAAAAAAAGATGGCCATTGGTACTTTATGACCATCAACAGGCACGCACAGCCAACATATTCCGAGCCGTTCGACTCAATATCGCATGCGCTCGGTTTCACCATCGTGCAGAAAAATAATAAATGGGCGCCACTATATTACGATGACCTGACGCCGTCATCACCATACGAGTGGGATGAGATCGCCATCTGCCCCGGCAGCTACGATTACCTGTTGGTAAAGCGCGATGGCGTGTGGGGTCTCTTAGGCAGGGATAAGGACAAGCGGAGCTATAAACTAATTATTACACCACAGGCAAGCTCTATGGAAATAAAAGGAGAGCGCTATAAAGAACAGGTAGTCGCTATCGTTAACGGCACAACAACTACCTACGATGTTACCGGTAGGCTGCTCAGCGGCACCGGCGATATGTCCGTAACAGGCACTGTCGTAAAAGGCCCTTTCAAAATAAACTACCACAGCGATAAGAAAGTAAGCGTGCTCGACAACGCAACCGGCAAAACAATTTTAGAGAAAGGCTATGCTAAGGTCGAGTACGTGAATGACCCCGTTGCAGGCGATATACTGAAAATAATAAAACTGCGCTATGATGGCGCCTCCGACGGCAAATATGCCCGTTATCAGTCCCGCACCGGCACTATGCTTGGCGATTTCGATGCAGATTTTCAGAATTTCGGGCCCGGCCATTTCAGCCAGTGGCTCAACGGTTCACTCACTTTTTGGTCCGCTAAAGATTTTCAAAAATATAAACTGCCTTTCACCCCCAGGCGCACAAAGACCAGTCCCGCCCTCTTGGTTAGCGACAGTGCCGGCAATTGGTACACCTTTTCAGAGAATCCCAGCAGGGTCGATGGCGGTACACTCGTAGCATACACACGCGATTGGAAACGCGTCATCACATATAGCCAAATGGAGAACGGGGCAGATATTTTGACTTCCCTCAACGGTCAAACAATGAACCAGAAAATAGATAGCCTCGGCGAATTGTACAGCGGCAAAATATTTGTGCTTAAGATAGCCGGCGTTAAAAAAACATATGCCTACGACGGCACAAAAGCTGCCCTTTGCAACTACACGCTGGGGGCGGGCACATACCTCAGGGAATGTATGGAAGAAGACGGCTCCGGGGCAACATTCCTTTGGGTCGATTCTTCCGATTATACGCTGCTCGTCAACCCCGTCAATAACAAACGCGCTGTGCTCCCCTGCAAACGGGTATATGCGCAGGATTCCTCCCAGCCCAAAAGCATGTATGGATATTACCCAAGCACCTATTTCGTCAGGTACCGCAATATAAACTACAAGCTATGCAACGTCCGTATGGGCGATGGGCTGCAGCTGTGCCGCACAGAAAAGTGCAGTTGTGGCAACGGCAGAATAATAACCGGTACGCACATGGAAGGCACCGAAGACAAATACGTGAAGGAAGGTTCATACACAACAAGCAAATCAAACTACGAACGTACGTGGAACGCAGCTACCCGTTCATACGATGGTGTTACCACTAAAACCACCACAACACACACCACTCCCGGGTACACAATAAAAGGCACCCGCCACGAGGTAAATGAATACGGCACCTGCCCCCGCTGCAATGGCAAAGGCAAAAGAGAATACATCTTCACCTGGGATGGCTCAGCGTTTAAATAAGATTTTTCATTTGTCATTGCGCGGAGCATAGCCAGGCCCCGTGCCTGGCTGCGACAAAGCCCGTCCGAACGGCATGGCCGGGCGGGCAACCTCACAAATCACAAACACTCATCCTGAGCCTCGAAGGATTGCTGAGCGTTAGGAGACAGCCTGATAAAAGAATCGAACCCCGCCGGCATCAGGGCCCATAAGTAGACGGTTGCAGTTTGCGTAACACTATTTGCACATCACTCCACCAGCAACTGCTTCACCCACTTGCCCGTTCGGGTATGCACATGCACAAAATACATACCCGTTGCTGCACTAAGCACTATGTTGGTTTCTTTATTGGTTGTTGTGGTAAGCTCCTGCACAATGCTGCCCTTGGCATCTGTAATGGTTATTTGCGCAGGCTCATTCGTCACACTCGTCACCCGCAGCTTAAAAACCCCATCTCCGGCAGGGTTAGGATACACGCTTATCACCTCATCATGCTGCACCACTCCCGGCACCTCCACAAACACCGTATCATTAAGGTCCAGCCGACGCACGCAATAGTTTCCGTATTCAGCAAAATACAGGCAATTATTTTTACCTAAACACAGTATCCGTGGCCGGCACAATTTTGCCGCAGTACCCGCCCCTCCATCACCACTATAACCACAGCCCGCAACCGATGCGCTACCAATACCTGCTATAGTAGTAATAATACCAGCCGTGTTCACTTTACGGATGCGTTGCGCCGGGTCATGATCTGCAATATATATGTTGCCGATGCTGTCCGGGTACACTCCATAAACATTCATGCCTGCTGCAGTTGCCGCGCCGCCATCACCGCTATACGTGGGCGTACCGTTGCCTGCTACTGTGGTAATAATACCTGCTGCACTTATCTTGCGTATACGCGTACTTCCTACATACAAGTTACCATATTTGTCTAATGCGATTTGCCCGTTTAAAGTTGCAATCTGTGCCGTAGCTGCAATACCTCCGTCTCCGCTATACCCTGGCACACCTGTTCCGGCTATAGTAGTTATAGTGCCGAATGTATCTACCTTGCGAATATAATTGTCTGCACCAATATATATATTTCCATCGCTATCCAAGCATATGCCGGAACCAATACCTATTCCCGCAGCGGTAGCAGGGCCTCCATCACCTGATGAAAATGGCGAACCGGTACCGGCAAATGTGGTGATAATACCCGATGTGTCTACTTTACGCACGCGCTTATTGTTCCGGTCAAAAAAATAAACGTTACCTTTTCTGTCTACAGCTATTCCTCTTGGATCGTCCATTTGAGCTGCAGTAGCAGCACCACCATCCCCACTAAAGCCACGTGTTACAAACGGATTGCCGGCAATTGAAGATATAGTGCCTGCCGTATCTACTTTTCTAATATTGGGGTATGCTCCATCTACACTTATGTACATATTACCATGCACATCGATTGTCACAGCTTGCGGCAATGCAAGTTTCGCAGCAGTTGCCGGGCCGCCATCTCCGCTATATCCACTCACGCCTCCCGTACCGGCTACAGTAGTAATACGTTGTGCGCTTGCTGCAATGCCACAACAAATAAGTAAACAAGCAATAACGGTTATCTTTTTCATAACTATTCCACCAGCAACCGCTGCACTCCCGTGTAATCTTCTCTTAAAAATAATAAAAAACATGTTAACCGTATGTTCCCACTACGGTTGCATGGCATCAGGGTACTCAAGTTCACCTCCCTGTTACCCCAGCTGAATTTTCCGCAGGTATCTGAAAATTCTTAAATTCTTAAATCCTTAAATCCTGATCATGCGTTAAAAAAATAAATTTTCTTCACCCAACCCCGCCACCACAGCCGCTTTCAAAACGCAGCAGCACCATGATGGTACTGTTACTGTACCATCATGCAAAATAAATTTCCCCACCCAAAATTTCCTCCGGAACTTTACATAGTAACAACCCGTAACTCCCCAGTCATTGCGAGGAACGAAGCCTGTCCGAACGGAATAGCCGGGCGGGCAACCTCACGCAATACCGGGCGATTTGCGAAAACGAATGTTTGAGCAGATCGGGGTGGTTAACTCGCGCATGAGAAACTTGTTTTTCGGCGCAAGGCACAAGTTCTTTGACAGACTGGAAGTACAACTTGCTGTAGCATTTGCGAAGGCATAAAGGCTTATGTTTTTTATACCGGAAAACAATAAGTGTGCACCTGCATATAGAAGCTCCTTTAGTGGTATGGTGCACTATCTTTCAGGGTATAATTATACCTTTTATGGGTATAAATATACCCTTTTATACCCCTTTATACCTTATGATAAAACACATAAAATAACCCGGCAGCGCATCTCAGCCACATATAAAAAACCAAATGTACCAAAACAAGCCTATGCCCTGAATTATACCTTCACGTATGAACCCCAGTGAGCAACAAATGAACCGAAAATGAGCAACAGTGAGCAGGAAGTAAGCAACGTAAAAAAATACATACAGCTGTTAGCCAACAAGTTGCAAAGAAAATACTCGGAAACAGGAATTTTTTTCAAGAAATGAGCAATAAACCCCGCATCAGAAATCAGTGCCAAGTGCCACGTACACTATTGGTTTCGGGTTGCCCTCTATATTCCAGGCACAATCCATCCGCACAAAATACCCGAACAGCGATGTCCGCAGTCCCGCGCCATATCCCATGGCAAGGCCGCCACTGCCCGGCACCGTCAGGTTCAGCGTCACATTATACAACGGCTGTGTGCTGCTTCCCCTGTAGGTATACGAGGCATCCATACTATTAGCATCCGGGAAGAAACCTTTCCATGCACCTCCCACATCCAGGAATGCAACAGCCTGCAGGTTCCTCAACAACGCAGACTGCACGGGCCGCTTCACAAACGTATTCATCACCGGCACACGCACCTCGTTATTCATCACCGCAAAATTATTACCTATGCGCCCATATTGCAGGTACCCCCTCATAGGCACACACATCGCCTGGAAACCAAATTGCTCACCCGGTGGCATTCCCGCGTTAGCACTCTGTTGCGGCGATAGCCAGTTGTCCACGCCGCCAAGCAGGTATTCCACCTGGCTCGTACCGTCAGAGTGTGCATACGCAAGTCGTGTAGCAAGTATCACATTCTTGTATAGCTTCTGGTAATTACGAATATCCAAACCAAAATTGTAACAATGTTTGCTGCTCTTTCCAAAACCCTGCAAATACTCACCATAGAATTTGAAGCGTGTCCCATTCATGATGTTAGTGTAAGGCATAATGGTATTGTCAAACACATACTCCAGCCTGCTCATAGATGTGTACCGTGTTGGGCTGGGCACCTCGTAGGTCAGGCTCAGCGTATCCGTCGATTTCTCAATAAGCTGGTCCTGCCTCATAGCGGTGTGAAAACGTACACTCCGCACCCGGTCAAGAGGATAGCTCATATCGGCCTGCACCATGTTCAGCACCGACTTGAACAATTGGTCCTGTACAAACATTACATTACCGCTTGTATCGGCATAGCCCACAGCAAGCGTTTTCCTGCTCTGGCTCCTCAAAAACAACAGGCCCCAGTCCAGTCGTTTCTTAAAGTTCTGGTATTGCAGGTAATAAGTAGCCGCGCTTCCGTTCAGCGGCAACTGAAAACCCGCCGTTATACGGTAGTTTTCCAACAGCTCATTAATGTCAAGTGTCATCAACCCGCTCAGCGATGTGTTCTCATACTGCCCCCCGTTCGATTCTATAGATTGGTATTGAGAGAATAACAGGCTGTTGTCTAGCTTCACAGAAAAAGACCCCGGCTTAAAACTTAGTTTATACGGTGCCGGCTTCATTTTCAGGTAGGCACTGTCTGTTATTTCAGACAAAACAAAACTATCCGATTTGGCGTTCTCCGCATTAGCATTGAAGATATTGTTGGGCCTGTTCTTTTTCTTCAGTGTTTGCACAGTATCCGGGAATTCAGATTGAAAAGCATTGCCGCCCTTTATCTCGGGTTCAGCCACCTCCTGCTCTGCCTTCATTGCTGCAGGTATTCCCGCAGGTGTTTTTTTAGACTCGGGCTTATCCACAGAAAGTATGGTTGGTGTAAGCGTCTTCACATCCGCATTAGTGCCGGGCATCTGCAACTCATGAAAGTACACCATGTATTTATCCTTCACTTGTACGATATCTGCCACATTACCACTCGCAAGGTTATACTGGTGATTGATGATGCTGGAATTATAGTTGGTTATTGGCACCGCATACGCCGAATCTTTATTTCTCGCATCGCGCTTGAACAGAACAACAAACTTATTGTTGATGCCGTTGCTGTCATACAGATACGCAAAGTTATCAAAGCCATATTGTATCGGCTGCGAAACAGTTCCTTTCTTCACGTCCGAGCATTGCAGCAATTCGGCACTATTGGTTTTAGTGTTGTAGAAGTATACATTCATCGGGCCGGTCGGCAATTCATTCACCGCAAGCGGAACATTCATGTTTGGCTTTGGCCTGTTAGACAAGAACAGGATCCCCTGCCTTGATCCGCCACTTACGGATACCGGCGCAAGGTCATCCCAAACGTCATCAGTGATATTGGTCATTTTAGACCCCTTGATTGTGAAAAGGTAAAGGTCGGCCTGGCTCTTCTTGATAGCCGAGAATACCAGCTTGTCATCATCCTGCATAAAGGCCATGCTCAACACGCGGTCAAACCTGTTCTTGGGTATGTCGTAGTTCTCTATCCGGCTCGATAGGCTGTTATATATGCGCAGCTTGGTCTCAAATCCTTTCCGGTACAATATCGCCAGCTTATAGCCGGTTGTAGACCATGCCAGCATCGGATAGTCGGGGTCTGTTTGTTCTGTAAGGTCTTTCTGTCCACCCTCCAGTATGGGTGCCAGTTGCTGCCCTCCTGCTGTTTTCTGCGTGTAAACTGCATACTTGCCTTCATGCCATACAACATAAGAAACATCGCTGCCCCTTGGCGATACTCGTATACTCCTCACCACGCTGTTATCCTTCGGCACTTTCAATGCTATAAGGCCACCTGTACTATCCGGCAATTCCTGGTTATGCGCATCCTGCGCATATATCTCTTTATAGAACTTGATGCAGGAGTCATACGCCTTGGTCACCTTCATCCCCAGGTTTGCAGGATCCAGCATAGCTTTATTCACACCCGTCTTTTGTTGCATACTATACAACAGATTCTTCACCGTTTCGATACCATATTGCGTAGAAACGAATTTCCAGAATGCTTTGCCTGCAAGTTCAGGGTATTGTTCAGACAATTCATAGAACCCCGCTTTAGGACGGGCATCAAGCAAACTCTTCCATTCACTGTTGGTTTTAGGGTCCCATCCATCCACAAGCAGCGAAATGTAACCCTCAGTAACCCATTCCGGCAAATTGAGCAGGACAGCATTTTTTACCATCTTACCTATATTCGCACCAAACAGCATTTTCTCCATCACCACCTTCGACATCCCCCTCTGTATCTGGTGCTTAAGGTTACCATGTTCACCGGTAAAGTAAACCACAAGTTTATCGCCAACAAGGTCCAGGGTACCGGCCTTCATATTACCGGTTTGGTATGACTCGTCTTTTAAACCTACGTTAGACTGCCGGTATTCATCATATGAGTTGTAAAGAACAATATTGAACCTATGCGGAAACTGCCCCCCAAGTTTCTTCTCCACTACACTAATGCTCTTCTCAGCTTCTTCAGCTACATACCGGCCCAGTTGCCTGCCCGCTTTGTCGTAATGATAAACCCTGAAGTGTTTGGTATCAAAATACTTCCAGTCAAAGGTCCGGTATTGTATCCTGTTCTGGCCATATTGTTCTATATACGATTGTGCAACTACTCTTGATGGTAGTTGCATGAACAATACAGTCAGCCACACAGATATTAATAAAATGATCTTATTCTGCATCTTATCACCCCGCTAACGCTCCGGAAACAAAGCCGATAATGCTTTTCTTCCTGCAAGCCTTACTTTTGTAGTTCAAATTACTAAAATAATACGACTCAAATATGTTAAATGTCTCTTTCTTCACTTTCAACGCCTTCCAGGAGAATACCTACGTCATCACCAACGAAAAAGGTCAATGCTGGATAGTTGACCCGGGCATGTATGATAAACGTGAAACCGAACAATTTATTTCTCATATCAACAGTCAAAATCTTAAACCTCAGGCCATCATCAACACGCATGCTCATATAGACCATATTTTTGGTGTTCAACCCCTGATAGATAAGTACAATATTCCTTTTGGTTTATATGAGCTTGAAACGGAAGTCTTAAGAATGGCTGCCGGTTCGGCCACTGTTTTTGGTTTCGATGATTTTAAGCAAGTGCCCAAACCCACTTTCTTTATAAAAACAGGAACATTACAACTGGGCGATGATGTTCTTCAAGTATTCCATACCCCGGGTCATTCGCCGGGCAGCATTTCCTTTTATCATCCGGCGGGGAAATGGCTCATCTCCGGCGATGTATTATTCTCCGGTAGCATTGGTCGCACAGACTTACCTGGGGGTAATTTTGAAACACTCATTGCCAGCATACGCACTCACCTCTTCACTTTGCCCGACGAAACGATAGTACTTTCAGGCCATGGACCCGAAACTACAATTGGGCAAGAAAAAAAGCACAACCCTTTTCTTCAATAAATAATTTTCTTCTAAAATAAATAAAGATGCCCCCTAAAACGGGGGCATCTTTATTTATTTCCATCACGATACCTTGTGATTACTGCTCTATTACTAGGTGGAACACTTTGCTTTCACCACCTGAGCGCAAGCTGAGAATATACATGCCATTAGCAATACCATTGCCCAGTTCAATGCGTTCGTTGACATCACCATTATGTGCCTGAACTGCCGATTTATAGATCACTTGACCCAGCATATTGGTAACCTCAAGTGAAACCTCTTCATTAGTCTCGAAACCTAAAGTTCCTTTAACCGTGAAGATACCTTTGTTTGGATTCGGTAACAACTTGATATCAGAGTTAGCAATGCTCACTTGTTGTACGCCAACACCGTGTACATTTACCCTAACTCCACCAGAACCTAATAAGCCAGCGCAACCTCCACTGCTCAACACCTGGCAAGCAACTGTATCTTTATTAGCAAGGTTACTTGTAGTATATGAGGGCAATGTAGCCCCTGCTACTGGTGTGCCATTCACTAACCACTGGTATGAAGGTGTTGGGCCGCCATTTAACACAGTAGCGGTAAATGTTACAGACTGGCCAGCTGCTATGTTAGTGCCTGGATTAGCAGTTACTGTAACCGCTGGATTCACCGACGGTGCTACTTCCATATTCACATGAGCACTTGTTGCTGTGTTAGCAAGACGGCAATGATAGCTACTGGTCATCACACAATAAACCACATCGCCATTACCTGGCACGTATGAGTAGCTAGGAGACGAGCCGGCAGGAACACCATTCTTTATCCAACTATATGATGGCGCAGCACCACCGTAAGAAGGACTTGCAGTAAATGTTACGCTTGTCCCTTGGCAAACAACAGTACCTGGATTCGTCATAACTGCAACAGCAGGGTTCTTGTTTGGATCCACATTCATGGTCATTGATGCAGATACAGATACCGGTGTGGCGCAAACCTCACTGCTCGTAAGTGTTACATTCACGACATCCCCGTTTGCAGGAGAGTAGCTATAAGCATCACCAACGCCTGCCACAGCACCATTAACTGTCCACTGGTAAGTTGGAGCTGAACCGCCGTTAGTTGTAGTTGCCGTGTAGTTAACGATAGTGCCTTCGCAAACCGTATCTCCTGATGGTGTGCTGATAGTTATTGACGGAGTAACCACTGCATTAACAACTATTGTTGCAGTGCCGGTCATTGTAGATTGACAACCGGTAGTAGCATTTGTTGCAACTACAGTATAAGACCCTGCAGCTACCTGAGCCCCAAAGTCTATTGGGCCTCCTGTGCCGGGTTTAGTTGCAACCAATGAGAACCCTTTGTACAAGCTGTAGTTAACTCCGGTAGTGGAGCCGCTAATTCCTACATGTACACCTGCACCACCCGCGCAGTAGTTACCACCACCTACAACTGCGAACATTGCCGGAGCTGTATTTATTACTACGGTAGCACTTCCCGCCATTGTGTTACCACAAGTAGTTGTGTTATCAGAAGCAATCACGGTATATGTGCCTGCAGTGGTTTGTAAACCGAAATCGATACCCGAACCTGTACCTGGGATCAGCGAACCAACTGCTACAGTGCCTCTATACAACTGGTAACTTGCACTTGTATTAGAACCGCTGATACCAACGTGTACGCCTGCACCACCTGGGCAATAGTCACCGCCACCGATAACTGGATATACAGCTGGCGCTGGATTGAGGCCAACACTTACGCTACCTGTCATATTGGTTGAACAGCTGCTCATAGCAGTCGTTGCTACAACAGTATAGTTACCGGTTACAGTCTGTGCGCCGAAATCCAGGGCACTGCCGGTACCTGCAACTGCGCTACCAACCGGTGTCAAGCCACCTCTATATAACTGGTAGTTAACACCAAGTGTGGATCCGCTAAGTGTTACATGTACACCGGGACCACCGGCACAGTAGTTACCACCACCTGTTACGGTGAATGCAGAAGGGATCGGGCTAACAACTACCGTTACAGAACCTGTCATATTATTAGAACATGTTGTAGTTGTGTTCGTAGCAGCAACTGTGTAAACTCCGGCTGATGTTTGTAAGCCAAAGCTTATAGGACCGCTGGTACCTGTAACAACTGCACCTATCGGGCTACCGTCCTTTATCAATTGATAAGTCACACCAACGTTAGAACCACTCAGACCAACCGACACGCCGGCACCACCGTTGCAGTAGCTGCCGCCACCGGTAACAACAAATGATGTAGGCAGTGCGTTGACAACAACTGAAGCTGAACCTGTCATTGTGTTGCTACATCCTGTTGATGCCGTACCAACTACGGTATAAGTGCCAGCCATAAGTTGGTTACCAAAATCAACAGAAGAACCCGTACCTGCACGTGGAGCACCCATAGCAGTAGTTCCATTATACAACTGGTAGTTGATTCCGAGATCGGAATTAGTCAGCCATATATCTATTCCTGTGCCACCTGCGCAATAAGCTGAACCACTGTTATTAACAGTATACGTAGCAGGAAGAGGATTAATATTTATTGTTGTGCTGCCGGTCATCATATTTGTACAACCGGTAACATTATTTGTTGCCATAACAGTGTAAGAACCTGGAGCAGTCTGCAAGCCAAAGTCAAGCGATGAACCTGTGCCTGAGATCGTACTGCCAACAGGAATACCACCTATCATAAGCTGGTAGCTAACTCCGGTATTAGAGCCGCCCAGAGTTACATGCAAGCCGCTGCCACCCGCGCAATAGTTACCGCCGCCACTTACAGCAAACAGAGCTGGTAATGGATGTGTAACTACCACAACAGTACCGGTCATTGTATTCACACAACCAGTGGTTGAGTTTGTAGCTGCAACAGTATATGTACCCGGTGCTGTCTGTAAACCAAAGTCGAGCGCTGTTCCTGTACCGGGAATTGCAGTGCCCACCATTGTGCCACCGTTCATCAGCTGGTACATAACACCAGGATCAGAAGAAGCGAGCCCCACAGTCACACCTGCACCACCGGTGCAATAGTTGCCACCACCAATTAATGTATAAACTGTCGGCAACGGATCAATATTGATTGACGCACTGCCAGCCATTGATATTGTACAAGAGCCCGTTACTGTAGTTGCTACAACCGTGTAAACTCCTGCTGTAGTCTGCAAACCAAAATCAATAGCAGTACCTGTACCAGGCATTGCGGTGCCTACTGCGGTTCCACCATTCATCAACTGATACATGGTGCCGGTGTTTGAACCATCAAGGCCAACACCTATACCTGTACCACCATCGCAATAGTTACCACCACCGGTTACAGAGTGCATAACAGGTAACGGATTAACACCAATTGTAACACTGCCACCCATGTTATTCGTGCAGCTAGTTGTTACGTTAGTTGCAACTACCGTATAAGTGCCAACGTTAGTTTGCAAGCCAAATGTAATTGGGCTGCCGGTACCCGAAACAGGTCCGCCCACCAGGCTTGTACCGTTCATCAACTGGTAGTTGATCCCAGAGTTAGAGTTGCTTAAACCAACTGCAACGCCCGAGCCGCCAGAACAGTAGTTGCCACCACCGGTTACGGTATAAACAGTTGGCAGAGGGTTAACACCCACCGTTGCACTACCGGTCATATTTGCAACACAACCGGTAGTTGTATTGGTTGCTACAACAGTATAAATGCCAACAGCTGTTTGCAAGCCAAAGTTTATTGGAGTACCTGTACTTCCCGGAACAGAAGGTCCGGCAGCAAAAGCACCATTATAAAGCTGGTAAGAAATACCGGTATTAGAACCATCAAGTCCAACGTTTACACCTGCACCACCAGTGCAGAAATTGCCGCCACCGGTAACAGTACGCGGTGCAGGCAACGGACTAACAACCACAGTTGTTGTACCCGTCATGGTTGCAGTGCAACCTGTAGCTACGTTAGTAGCAATTACCGTGTATACGTCTCCGATGGTTTGTAAACCAAAGTTCAACGGACCACCGGTACCTGCCCTTGGAGCACCTGCCGGCACAGCACCTGCATAAAGCTGATAGCTGATCCCGGTTGATGAACCACTAAGGCCAACCGATACACCAGAACCACCGGTACAGTAGTTACCACCACCGGTGATAGTGAATGACGCAGGCAAAGGACTAATATTTACCACCGCACTGCCTGTCATAGTATTAACGCAACCGGAAGTTGGGTTAGTAGCAACAACTGTATAAGTGCCGGAGGTTGTCTGCATGCCGAAGCTTATTGCAGCACCTGTGCCCGGAACTACTGCGCCAACCACAGTAGTACCCATCATCAACTGATAATTGATACCCGCGGCCGAACCGGTCAAACCTACAACAACACCAGCACCACCCGAGCAGTAATTACCACCGCCGTTAACTACAAACAGGCCTGGCAATGGAGTGACAGTTACGATTGCACTTCCTGTCATTACGTTTGAACAACCTGTGGTCGCGTCAGTAGCAAGCACTGTATAAGTACCCGCCGCTGTTTGTGCCCCGAAAGTTATTGCACCTCCGGTGCCCACTACTACCGAACCTACTGCAGTTGTACCATTGTACAATTGATAATTGACACCTGATGTCGATGAGAATAACCCCACCGCAACACCGCTGCCGCCGGCACAATAGTTGCCGCCACCTATAACAGCATATGCTGTTGGTAAACTGTTTACAGCGATTGTAGCTGTACCGCTCATATTGCTTGTGCAACCTGTCGCGGGGTTAGTTGCCACAACGTTATAGGTACCATTGGTAGAAATAATACCAAAATTTAAGCCAAAACCTGTGCCAGACATTGCCGGACCAACCGGAGTAGTACCACTCCTGAGTTGATAACTGATGCCTGTATTCGATGAAGACAATCCTATTGGCAAGCCAGTGCTGCCGCTACAGAAACTGCCTCCGCCGATCACTGAATATACTGAAGGAACAGGATTAGCGATAACCGTTGCACTACCCGACATATTCATCGTACATGAAGTACTTGGGTTTAAGGCAACAATTGTGTATGTACCCGCACCCATCGCTCCAAAGCCAAGCGAGCCACCGGTGCCCGCAACGGGGCTTCCTGTTGGAACACCAGCATTGTATAGTTGATAATTTACACCGGTTTGCGATCCATTAAGTCCTATAGTTACACCCGTACTACCCACACAGAAAGCAGAAGCTGATTGTGTTACGGTATATACGTTCGGCAACGGATTAATTACTATTGTAACACTACCCGACATATTAGCGGTACAACCGGTTGTTGCATTAATTGCAGAAATGGTATAAATACCTGCTGTGAACTGAATTCCAAAATTGATCGGGCCACCGGAACCGCTACCAGCACCAACCAACGTGCCGTTACAGAACAACTGATAGTTAACGCCTGTTTGAGAACCGCTCAATCCTACAACTAAACCGGCACCACCTGCACAATAATTGCCGCCACCGGTTACAGAGTACACAGTAGGTAATGGATTGGTTGCTACCACTGCACTACCTGACATATTGCTTACACAGCCTGTTGTTGCATTCGTAGCAACAACAGTATAGGTACCGGTAGTAGTAACCGAACCAAAGCTGATCGCTGCTCCGGTACCCGCAACTAATGCACCTGACACTGCAGTACTACCCAGGTAAAGCTGGTAATTAACACCTGCTGTAGAACCATTCAGGCCTATTGCAACACCTGTAGTTGAACCAACACAATAATTACCTCCACCGGTAACAGTAAATACTGCAGGCAGTGGATTAACAATTATTGTAGCCGAACCAGACATATTATTTACACACCCTGTAACTGTATTAGTAGCAACAACGGTGTAAGTTCCTGGAGTTGAGAGAATACCAAAGTCAAGCGATGAACCCGTGCCTGACATCGGAGTGCCGGCAGCAACGCCACCAAGCATCAATTGATACGATGTCCCGATTGCCGAACCACTCAGGTATACATGAAGTGTACTGGTAGATCCTGAACAGTATTGACCACCTCCGGTAACTGCAAATGCCGTTGGCAGCGGATCAATACCTACTGTCACACTACCCGACATATTATTTGCACATCCGGTTGCAGTATTAACAGCTGCTACCGTATATGTACCTGCTGTAGTAACAAGGCCAAAGTCAAGTGCTGCACTTGTACCCGCCACAGGAGCACCCACTGGTGTTGTGCCAAGCATCAATTGATAATTTACACCTATTGTAGATGAACTGAGGTACACATGCACGCCCGAGCCACCTGAACAATAATTACCACCACCAGTTACAGAAAATGCTGTTGGAAGTGGGTTTACGCTAACTATAGCAACCCCAGCCATGTTTGTTGCACAAGGCGTGCTTGGGTTCGCGATTACTCCATAAGAACCGGCTGCATTGAACACACCAAAACTCAGGGAGCCTCCGGCACCAAATACCGGCCCTGCAACAAGGGTAGTCCCGTTATATAGCACATATGCAATACCCACGTTTGTATTGCTGAGCCCGATGCTGACACCTGTTCCACCGGCGCATAATGTACCACCGCCTGTCACTGTATATACTGAAGGTGGATTCGTTACGAACACGGTCTGCACAGCAGCGCAACCGGTAGAAGGTATTACATAAGAGATATTTGTTGATCCTACAGAAACACTGGTCACTACTCCAGAACTGTTGATAGTTGCAACAGCCGGATTTGTGCTGCTCCATACACCGCCCGTTGCCGTGTTTGAAAGCGCAGTTGTGTAACCCAAACATACACTTGCGTTACCGGTAATGGCAGGAACTGCATTTACTGTCATAACGGTTGTAGCAAAACAACCCGTTGGCATAGCGTAAGTGATAACAGGATTACCGTTTCCAACACCGGTAACTACACCGCTGGATGCACCAACTGTAGCAAGAAGCGGGTTGCCGCTGGTCCAGGAACCACCGGACATACCATTGGTCAGCGTAGCTGTCGTTGCACCGGTACCACCGCATATGCTTGCAGCACCGCTAATAGCACCTGGTTGCGGATTAACTGTTACCTGCGCTATTGCCTGGCAACCGCTAGGTGCAGTATAAGTAATAGTCGCCGTGCCTACCGATAGACCATTAACAACACCGGATGTAGAACCAATTGGCGCTACCGATGGGCTACTGCTTACCCATGTTCCACCAGACGTAGCATTAGTAAGCGTTGTTGTACTGCCCATACATACCGCAAGCGTTCCTCCGATTGCAGATGGAGGTGCCAGGTAGGTAATATCTTGCGCAGGAGAATTTGATGTAGCTCCGCTAGGAGTACAGGTCACTGTATTACGGTAATATATTGTTGCCGGAGATGACAATGTCGGCATATAAACCGCATTCGTTGCACCGGAAATGTTGGTAAAACCACTGGTTGCGCTCGATGAAGACTGCCACTGGTAAGTAATACCGTTCATATCCGTTTCGCCAACGTTAAATAACGCCGGTGTAAATGTATTACATGAACTTATCGGCGCAGCGCTGACAATACCTCCTTTAGGGGTACCCGAACACTGTGGTGCACTACCAAGAATATTCACCGTATAGTCACGAATATCCCCGTACGTAACACCACCACAAGGGTTCATATTAGGATATGGAGATGGTGGTGAATAACCGCCAACGATCCTCATACGGAACTGGCCGGATGGCACACCTGCCGGAATGGCAATTGGTATCGTTGCTTCGCGGTTAGCACCAACAAGCGTCATAAACGTTCCTGTTGTGCAACCACCCACAGACTCACTGCTTACAAATGTTCCATTGTTATTGAAGTCTATATATATCTGGGCACCATGAGAGGAATAATACGTGGTACCGGTACCGGCTGTAACCGTATAGGTTGTAGCTGCGTTCAGCGTACAGTTATAGGTACTTGTAAGATTTTCATAGCCGGTACCATTGCAGGCAGTCACGTCATTAAATGAGCTTCCACCCGAAATACCTGTGATCTTGGTATACATAGAATAAGTACTGCACGATGCAGATGCAGAGCTGAATGTTGGCGTACAGCTGGATGCAGCCATGCTCGACGAAGTATAAGTCGCAGTAGCTGTGTTTGAAGTATTCGATGCCCCGGTACCACAAGACACGATACACCTGTACTGCATATTACTATAAATACCTGTAAATGTGTACGTCGGATAAATACCGCCGGCCATATTTGTCCAGGTAGTACCGTTTGGCGAAGACTGCCATTGATAATAAAGGCCGCCAACCGCCGATGTACCGCTCAGGCTAAGTGTAAATGTTGTATTGCCACCGCCGGAAGTTGGTGAAATAGAAGCTGTACCCGTAGTAGGCGCACCAGCACAAGCAGATGCATTACCTGTACCGGCAACAGCTACATTCACAGTACTGCTGAGGCCGCCGCCAGAAAGGCTAACGTTGCCACTTGCTGCTCCTGTTGCGGTGGGGCTGAAGCGAACGTAAAGATTTGTTTCAGGGATTGTTCCACCCGTATACGGTATAAATAATGTGCTTCCCCATGTGTTACCATCAAGCGACACCGTGAAGCCGGTTGGCGCTGAAACGGATATGTAACCTAGTGACGGAACGAGGTTAGATGCTGTGATCTTACTGAATGCAACAGGCACAGAACTGGCACCAACCGTAACATTACCAAAATTAGCTACAGACGTTGCTGTTAGAGCAGGTGTAGCCGGAGCGATGATCGCTTTATAATCACGTGTATCCGCATAATATACGTTTGTGCTCGTATTGCCCGGGCATGGGTTCTGTTGCGGATAACACGGATAACCCGTATTTGCACCTGGCGCATAACCGGCATCATAGTTCATAACTATACGCATCCTGTAACCACCGGGTGGCGCGGTAGCCGGTATGATAAGTGGGTACGTGGCCCTCACGCTTGAATTAGCATAGTGCGCCACTCCACCCACCAGTTCGGTCGCATTATCAAATGATCCATTATTATTGAAATCGATCCACGCCGAGTAGCTGATCTGGTTTGTAGTAAGGCCGCCGGTTGTGCAGTTATAAGAACCACCGGGGTTGAACGTAGCCGTCAGCCCTGTATTATTATAGTAATACGACGAACCACCCGTGCCTCCTAAAGCAGTGCTTGCATCGCTAAGGGTGCCTGCCGCATGAACTATGGTCGCCGGGTAACTGCTTCCGTTTGTTACATAAAACCCGCAACCTGTACAGCTCGTGTAAGAGTTAGGAATACAAGAAGAAGACGGCATTGTAAATGTAGCACTACATGTAGCACTCGTTGCCGTGCTCGCACCGCATGACACAACACACCTGAACCAGCTGTTGGCTGAAAGGCCCGTGAATACAAACGACTGAGTAACCGCACCGGGTATGTTTGCGAAACCGGTTGATGAAGAAGTTGTAGATACCTGCCATTGGTAAGTAATACCACCGGCAACAGTTGCACCGGGTGCGTTAAGCGTGAATGAGGTACTCGCAGTTCCGGATGCAGAAGTGCTTCCGTTAATAGTAGCACCAGAACCGGCGCTTGGTGTACCTGAACATGCAGTTGAACCGGTACCGGAAACAGGAATATTGATAGTGCATCCAAGGCCACCGCCCGATATGCCTATGTTTGCTGACGCCGCACCTGAACCTGCAACAAATCGTACATAAAGGAACAGCGAGCTAACACTTGTGCCTGAATAAGTATAAGTGAATGCCGAAGAATACCACGTAATACCATCTAATGAAACCTGGAACGTAGACGTTGGTGTTATTGTTAATGAACCACCGGATGTAAGTCCGGATGCAGACAGCAAGGTCAGCATCGCCGCAGAGGTACTACCTGTTGTTACGCCGCCAAATGAAAGCGAAGACGGAGACGCCACAGCTATCGGCCCCAAAGGCATAATAGTTATCTGGCCATTACTGAAACCGTTGTGTGCAGCCAGGTTAGCAACACTTGTTACGCCTGCACCCGCTACGTAGCTCGATCCGCCGCCACCTGCTGAGTAATAGCTCGATCCGCCACCGCCACCGCCGGCATAACCACTGCCGCCGCCGCCGCAACCAAGGAAAGGATAACCTGCGCCACCTGCACCACCTGACGAAGAAGACTGGCCTGCACTACCGCCGCTACCGGAACCCAACGAACCACCCGTTCCTCCTGTTGCACCATAACCTGCATACCCACTCGTGTTAAAATAGTTATAGTAACCGTTGATACCATTGTTACCACCACCGCCGCCACCGTAGTCTGTATTATAACGATAGCTTGAAGGATAACACCCTGCGCCACCGCCACCGGCAGCAACCAAAACCCTGTTTGCCGAACCGGTTCCACCTACGCGAATATCAGAAGAACCTCCTCCGCCACCACCGGCATAAGAACCTGTAACACCTGCTGAGCCACCTCCATTATACCCGGCTGCTCCGGCTACTGAAGTAGCACCGTTACCACCCTTACCACCAACATATACGTTCAATACTTGCCCGGACGATACTGCCAGTGAGCAAATAACGCGGCCACCATTTCCACCATTGGATGCATATTGACCACTTGGCCAGTAGGAGTTAGCACCTCCGGCGCCTCCCTGTGCATCTACTAACACCGTAGTTACACCACAAGGAACAGTATAAGATTGTGCAGAACCTGTATAGTTAAATGTAGTGGCAACCGGAGAATATGGGCTTATAATAACAACACCCTCATTTGGATTGTTGCCCTGTGTATGTACCACGTTGGTAATATTTGAAGCAGTGTACGATGATCCGCCACCACCACCGGCATAGGCTCCGCCACCACCACCGTAGTAGCCACCGCCACCGCCACCGCCGTACGTACCGGAACTTGCGCTACCGCCGGAACCAAGTGTACCTGCCCCACCTCCACTGTAACAAGTAGCGGCAGATCCACCTGCAGACTGTGTACCACCTTGCCCTTCCATACAAGGGTAAGGATGGCTGTTAGCGCCTGCCCAGCCCGGGCCTCCGATCAGGCCTCCGCCTTCTCCACCATTTTGCCTGTAGCTATAGTTGTAGCTTCCGCCACCACCACCGCCGGCTACCATAACACGATTGGTCAGTGCAGTGCCACCTATTCGTATATCAGACGCACCACCTCCACCTGCACCATAGTACACGTTCGCAGCAGCACCACCATTAAAACCACCCGTAGCAGCTGTTGTACTACTGCTGCTACCATTACCACCTTTACCACCCACATACACATTCAACACCTGGCCGGGAGTTACAGGAATGACTCCTTGTACCCTGCCGCCAAATCCACCGAAACCATAAGTATAAAAATCGTTACCGCCCGCGGCACCTTGCATATCAACTGCAATAGAGGTGACACCGGCCGGTACCGTGTACGTTTGTGCAGAGCCCGTGTAAGAGAACACAACGGTCTGCGCGAGAGAGCTCCAGGTAAGGCAGCTAAGAACAGAGAGAATAAGTAAAGAAACTTTTTTCATACACTTGAATTGTTTTGAAAAAGTAAAGAAGGATTTTTGCTTACTGCGTTTTTTGTTTACTGTTTTGTTATTGCGAAATTTTTTTACTACAGAAAAAATAAAATAGAACCCCATCAAAATGACTTAATGGAAATTCGATAACATCTAAATTATGTAATTTTAACAAAAAGCAAATCTTTTTTTGACACTTTTTTTATTTTTTTTTATTAAGCCACACTACAGCCTATCTCGAAACCCTTGAGATGCCGCACGTATAGAGCATTCAGTACCATTTAGTTATCAACATGTTAATGAAATGTTTTAAGTGCTCCCTGTCAATGCAGGATACCCGACCATCTAATTTCTGAATAATAACTGAAAATAACATTTAACAATTCCCGGAACATATCATTCTTCCGGATTAATCGGGATTTTTTGCAGACAAATTGGAATGGTATATAACCATACTGAAATAAAGCTCTGTTATTTCCTGCACATCAGACTACACAGATGTTTACGTTTCCGGCAGGTCTTGTAAGGTAGAAATTAAAAGGGCGGCTCTATCGGGCCGCCCTTTTAATTTCTATTATAATATGCTATTGTTCGATAACAACGTGAAATACCTTTTGTTCACTTCCGGCGCGGAGATTAAGCATATACATTCCATTTGCCAGACCGTTCTGAAGCTCTATGCGTTCATTGATCTCACCATTATGTGTTTGCACAGTAGATTTGTATACAACCTGGCCAAGCATATTGGTCACTTCAATCGATACTTCTTCGTCCGTTACACCAAGCACACCTTTCACTACGAAGCTCCCTTTGTTCGGGTTTGGCAATAGCTTGATGTCCGAATTAACACCGCCAATGCTCTGCACACCCACTCTATAAATATGTATCCTCACAGAATTAAAGCCTACTAAACCAGGGCACCCTCCGCTGCTCAACACCTGGCAAGTAACAGAATCATTGTCAGACAATGCGTTCGTGCTGAATGAAGGCATTGTAGCACCGGCTACGGCATTGCCGTTCACAAGCCACTGATAAGATGGCGTTGAGCCACCATTCAACACCGTAGCAGTGAATGTTACTGTTTCTCCCGCTGAAATGCTTGTTCCGGGGTTAGATGCAATCGTAACTACTGGCAACGTTGGTAGATCAACCTCCATTGTCAGTGAACTGCTGTTCGCTGTGTTTGCCGTGCGGCAACGCAGGTTGCTGCTCATCATCGCATAGATCACATCTCCGTCAACAGGCATATAGGTAAAGCTTGAAGAAACACCAGAGGCTACACCATTCCTGAACCACGTATATGTTGGTGCAGAACCACCATTCGTTGGCGTTGCGGTGAACGTAACACTTGAACCCTGGCAAACCAATGTACCCGGATCAGCTGTCACACTAACAGCTGGTGTTTGGTTCGCCTGAACGGTCATGGTCATTGAACTACTTGCGGTGGTTGGCATTGCGCACGCTGAACTGCTGGTTAGCATTAACTCAACTAGATCGCCGTTAGCGGGTACATAAGAATAGCTTACCGCTGTTGACGCATTTACACCGTTCACTTTCCATTGGTAAGTCGGTGCCGAACCACCATTTATCGGGCTCGCAGTAAACGTAATGAGGCTGCCTTCACATACCGTATCACCAACACCCGTGCTGATTATCACACCCGGGGTTACTACAGGATTAACAACTATGGACACACTACCCAACATATTATTTTGACAAGTGGTTGAGGAGTTAACACCTACTGCCGTATATGTTCCTGCTGTTGATATCAGGCCAAAGTCAACCGGGCCACCGGTACCGGGCACTGTAACCACAGAAGTAATTCCTCTGTATAATGTATAATTAACGCCAACGCTGGAACCGCTCAGGCCAATATGCAGCCCTGCACCACCAGCGCAATAATTACCGCCTCCTATTAAATTGAACGCAGCAGGCAACGCGCTGATAATAACAGTAGCGCTACCCGACATCGGTCCTGTGCAACCAGTAGTACCGTCCGTACCAATAACTGTGTACGTACCGGCTCCGGTTTGAAAACCGAAATCTATGCCGCTGCCGGTACCTGTAATAGGACTACCTATCGCAAGGCCACCCAGGTAGAGCTGGTAGCTTATACCGGACGCAGAACCGCTGATACCTACATGCACTCCTGCACCACCCGGACAATAATTACCACCTCCTATCACAGGGTATGGGGTAGGTGCTGCACTGATACCCACAGTTACGCTACCCGTCATGCTGTTAGTACACCCGCTTATTGCGTCCGTAGCTACTACCGAATAGCTGCCTGTTACTGTTTGTAAACCGAAATCAAGGATTGTACCGGTACCGGCAACAGGCAACCCTACTGCAGTTAAACCGCGATATAACTGGTAGTTCACACCAAGTGTTGAACTGCTGAGTGTTACGTGCACTCCTGAACCACCGGCGCAATAGTTGCCGCCACCGGTTACAGTATATGCAACAGGTACTGCGTTAACAACTATAGTTACAGAACCGGCCATAGTATTGGTACAGGTTGTTGCTACATTTGTTGCTATTACCGTGTATGTGCCACCCGCTGTACGTGAACCAAAATTTATAGGGCCACCGGTACCCATCACGGCACTACCCGAAGCCGAGCCGCCTAACATTAATTGATAAGAAATACCTGGCTGTGAACTGCTAAGGCCAATTGTTGCACCGGCACCACCGGCGCAATAGGCGCCGCCACCCGTTACACTAAATGCTGTTGGCAATGCATTCACTACAACAGTTACCGAACTCAGCATATTATTCACACATGCAGTGGCAATATTTGTTCCCACCGCAGTATATGTGCCTGCCGCTGTTTGGAACCCGAAGCTTATTGCGCTGCCCGTTCCCAGCACTGGGGCACCTGTTGCAACACCGGCACGGTATAGTTGATAACTGATACCTGCGTCAGAACCTGTAAGGCCAACATCTACACCCGCACTACCTGCGCAGTATGTGCTGCTGGTACTGCTAACCGTATATTGCATTGGCAACGGATCGATCACAACCGGCACACTTCCTGTCATAGTAACAAAACAACCGGTTGTATTATTCATAGCAACGATCGTATACGAACCTGCGAGTGTTTGTAAACCAAAATTAAGTGCGCTGCCTGTACCGGCAACAGCTGGACCGATATTGCTGCCGCCATTCTTCAGTTGGTAAGATATACCCGCAACAGAACCGCTGAGCGTAACATTCACACCTGAACCACCCGCACAATAATGGCCACCACCACCTGTAACAAACAATGCAGGTAATGGATCGATACCGATCGAAACACCGGTGATGTTACTTACACAGCCTGTTGCAATATCAGTTGCACGCACTGTGTATACACCTGATCCGGTTTGCGGACCGAAATCTATTGGTAATCCGGTGCCTGTCACAGGTGTGCCCAGTAATGTAGCTCCGTTCATCAACTGGTAAGTAATACCTGCATCCGAACTGCTTATGCCGATACTCACACCGGTGCCTCCCGAACAATAATTACCTCCACCGGTAAGCGGATAAGCTGCCGGTAATGGATCCAGATTGATCGTTACACTACCTGTCATTGTATTTACACAAGTAGTAGAAATATTTGTTGCCACCACAGTGTATGTTCCTGCTGCGGTCTGCAAACCAAAGTCAAGCGCAAGGCCTGTGCCTGGCATTGGAGCACCAACTGACAAACTGCCGTTCTTCAGTTGATACATCGTGCCGATCGTTGAACTGCTAAGACCAACGTGAACGCCTGCACTGCCGGTGCAATAATTGCCACCGCCTGTAACTGTATATGCTGCAGGTAGCGGGAACACTCCTATATTCACACTGCCGCTCATCGTAGCGCTGCAGCCATTTGCTATATTAGTAGCAACAACTGGATAAGTCCCTGCACCGGTCTGGAAACCGAAATCCAAAGCACCACCCGAACCGGTAATTGGAGAGCCGACAAAGCTGCCGCCGTTCATCAGTTGGTACATATCGCTTGTGCTTGAACCGCTTAGGCCAACATGAACACCAGTACCGCCGCTGCAATAATTACCACCACCGGAAACTACATATACTGTTGGCAAAGGATAAGTACCTACTGTCACACTGCCGGTCATATTTGCCGTACAACCTGTAGCCGTATTTGTAGCAAATACGCTGTACATACCTAAAGCAGTTTGCAAACCAAAACTGATCGGCGCTCCAGTGCTGCCCGGTACAGCCGTACCAACAGCAACAGCACCTTTATATAATTGATAGCTAATGCCTGTAACTGAATTAGCAAGGCCGATAGTAACACCTGTGCCACCAACACAATAATTACCGCCACCTGTCATTGACTGTGGAGTAGGGAGTGCGTTTACGATCACCGATGTGGTACCTAGCATAGTACGTGAGCAACCCGTAGCCACCGTAGTACCGACTACTGAGTAAGTGCCCGACATTGTCTGCAGGCCAAAGCTCAGCGGTGCTCCTGTACCTGCAAGAGGCGCACCCATTGCTACAACACCATTGTATAGCTGGTAGCTAACACCTGTCGCCGAACCGGTAAGGCCGATAGTAACACCGGTACCGCCGGAGCAATAATTACCACCGCCGCTTATAGTAAACAATCCGGGCAATGGGTATGTATTAATATTGGCGCTGCCGGTCATTGTATTCACACAGCCTGTTGAAGGGTTGGTCGCTACAACTGTATAACTGCCGGTGCCTGTTTGCAAACCAAAATCTATCGCGCTGCCTGTACCCGGCATTGGTGCGCCTACTGTTGCAAGGCCGTTCATTAATTGATAGGTGATGCCCGAAACAGAACCACTCAGCCCAACATGAACACCACTGCCACCTGTGCAAAAATTGCCGCCACCCGTTACCACAAACAATCCGGGAAGTGGGTTAATGGCAACAGACACTGTGCCGAGCATATTACTGGTACAACCGGTAGTCGCATTTGTTGCAGTTACAGTATATCCGCCGGCTACCGTTTGCGCACCAAACGAGATCGCGCTACCTGTACCCGGTACTGCAGCACCTACTGCCGTTGCACCTCTGTATAATTGATAATTTACGCCAACGGTTGTTGTGAACAGGCCAACCGGAACACCACTGCCACCTAAACAATAATTGCCGCCACCTGTCACAGTATATGGAGTAGGCAATGGATTGATGTTTACAACGGCACTGCCGCTCATTGTATTTTGACACCCTGTTGTTGGGTTAGTAGCTAAAATTGTGTACGTACCTGCTGTTGTCATTGATCCGTAGCTAAGTGCCGAACCCGTACCTGCAATTGGAGAACCCACAGGTCCACCGCTATTCATCAGTTGATAGCTAATGCCTGGGTTAGAATTGCCCAATCCAACGCTGACACCCGTACCTCCGGCGCAATAACCGCCGCCACCGGTAACGGCATAGCTGGTTGGCAATGGGTTGATCACAACCAACGCGCTGCCACTCATATTCCTTACACAACCTGTTGTTGCATTTACTGCCACAGCAGTATAAGAGCCTGCAGCCGTCTGAAGGCCGAATGTGATCGTTGATCCTGTGCCGGGCACGGGAGATCCTACAGGTGTGATGCCACTATATAATTGGTAATTAACGCCTGAAGTAGAACCGTTCAAGTCAACAGAAACACCTGATCCAGTCGCACAGTAGTTACCACCACCTGTCACAGTAAATATCGTTGGCAATGGGTTAACAACGATCGTTGCTGTTCCCGTCATATTATTAACACAACCTGTTGCAGTAGTTGTAGCAACCACTGAATAAGTACCTGCGCCGGTTTGAAGGCCAAAGCTGATAGCCCCGCCCGTACCTCCTGCCGCACCTATTAAGGTTGCACCGTTGAATAATTGGTAGGTGGTACCTGTTGATGAACCACTTAGGCCCACTGCAACGCCCGTACCTCCCAGGCAAAAATTACCACCACCTGTCACATTATATGCAATTGGTAGTGGACTGGTAGACACAGACACACTGCCAAACATATTAGCGATACAACCGGTAGTAGCATTCGTAGCCACAACCGTATAAGATCCTGTAGTGGTTTGCAAGCCAAAACTGATGGACGTACCGGTTCCTGCAACGGGTGAACCCATTGGTGTAGATCCATTCATCAATTGATAGTTAACACCCGCCGTAGAACCGTTCAGGCCAATTGCAACACCTGTACCACCTAAACAATACGCTCCGCCGCCGGTTACAGTAAACACCGTTGGCAGTGGATTCACTACTACGGTTGCAGTACCCGACATAGCGCTGGTACAACCTGTTGCACCAATCGTTGCAAGTACTGTATATGATCCACCTGTTGTGATCAGGCCAAAGCTGATAGCACTGCCGGTACCGGCTACCGAACTGCCCACCGGCGAACCGCTCAGCAATAACTGGTAACTTGTACCTGTCACAGAGCCCGCAAGGCCTATGGCAACACCTGTGCCGCCGGTACAGAAATTACCGCCACCGGTAATAGCAAAAGATGTAGGTAATGGATTGATAGCAACCGTAGCACTGCCCGACATCGTATTAACACAGCCGGTGCTACCGTTCGTTGCAATAACAGTATAGGTGCCTGCAGTTGTTAATGGGCCAAAAGTAAGCGTGCCGCTGGTACCCGCAATAGGAGAACCAATAGGAGTAGCACCCAGCATCAACTGATAATTCACACCGATCGTTGAAGAGCTCAGCGTAATATTCACACCTGTGCCGCCGGAGCAGTAATTACCACCACCACCTACACTAAATGCTGTTGGCAATGCATTGATGGTAATAACCGCACTGCCGCTCATATTTGTAGAACAGGAAGTACCCGGATTACCTACAACTGTATAGGTACCCGCCGTAGTGAACAATCCAAAATCCATTGCGCCGCCGGGGCCTGCCATTGTCGCAACAGCCGTAGCACCGTTGTACAACACATAACTAACGCCGGCATTAGAATTATTTAGACCAACATGCACTCCTACACCACCGGCGCAATAGCTGCCGCCGCCGGTTAATGCATATACTGTCGGTGTATTCGTAACGCAGAACGACATTGTAGCTGCACAACCCATTGATGCTACCGTGTAGCTGATATTTGTACAACCAACGGCTAACGTTGTAACGACACCCGAAGAGGAGCCTATTGTAGCTATAGACGTATTGCTGCTGCTCCACACGCCGCCAAAAGTGGCATCACTAAGTGTTGCCGACAGGCCATTGCATATACCCGCAGGACCTGTAATTGACGCCACCGCGTTTACTGTCACCGGCTTTGTCGAAAAACATCCGTTTGAAGTCGTGTAAGAGATAGTTGCAGTTCCGCTTGCTACCCCCGAAACAATACCTGAAGCAGAACCAACAGCCGCTATTAATGTATTGCTGCTGCTCCATGTTCCGCCGCTGGTAGCGTCTGTTAAGGTTGTCGTCGTTGGCACCGTACCGCCACAAACTACACCGGTACCACTAATAGCCGCGGGATTCGAAGCAACCGTAACTGGCATAGTTACAAAACAACCACCGGAAACAGTATAAGTTATTGTTGCAGTTCCTGCTGCTACCCCGCTAACAACACCCGTGCTCGCACCCACTGTCGCGATAGCACCGTTGCTCGTGGTCCATGTGCCTCCTGATATCGAATGGCTTAATGTTGAAGTGAGTCCGGTACAGACAGTGCTGCTGCCTGTTATTCCGGGTAGGGCATTAACGGTCACTTGTGTAAATGTAAAGCAACCACCTGCAGTTAAAGTAAATGTGATGGACGCGATACCTGCAGATACTCCGGTTACTACACCGGTTGTTGCACCAACAGTAGCAACTCCCGTATTTGAACTGGTCCAGGTACCACTGCCAGTTGAGTTACTTAATGTTATTGTTTGGCAAGGCAATAGTGGTGCGTTGCCCGTTGATGCCGCTGGTGCAGCATTAATGGTAACTACAGTTGTTGCGAACGAACAGTTTTTGGTATAAGTGATTGTAGCAGTTCCGGCTGCAATGCCCGTAACAACACCCGAAGTAGATCCCACCGTGGCAATTGCCGTATTACTACTGGTCCATACACCACCTGTTGTTGCACTTGTCAATGTTCTTGTTGCGCTTTCGCAAAAAGGCGCATTACCTGTAATGGCCTGCGTGGGAGGGCACCATTGAAGTATCGTGCCACTGGCAGGTAAGCTACAACTGGCACTAAGACCTGTCGTAGTTGTTGTCGAAGACTCATTAGGCAAATTTTGAAAATCTGAACTGCTGTTGCCGATTCCTATCCCTCTGCCACTAGTATTGCTGGAAAATGAACCATAACGGAACTGAATAATATTGGTTCCTTCGAACAATTTTACCTGATAATTATGCAATTGTGTGTTAGTCCCAACACAGCAAATACTCCAGTTACTCCATTCAAAAGTAAACACCCTACTGCCCGTTGAACCTGTTGTTTGGTAATAGCAGGTACTCGGCGAATAACCACCATGGTTGTCTCCCCAGAATGGCCATATCTTTCCTGCTGGAATATCACTGGTGCTTGGACTCAAAAAGGAGTAAGATGCATTGTTTGTCAGATTAAGCCAGCCATTCGGCGAAACGGCAACAGTAGTGTTTGTTGCACCGCCAAAATGCTGAAAAGAAAAACCTATTGGTATGCCAGCCTGCGAAGCATCATCAACATTTATTCCAGTGTAAGTAACAGTTCCGGATTGACCGACTATACTTTGATAGGTACCAGTAGATCTTGAAAAAATATACGATGCAGCAGTTTGCGCATAGCTGGCAACACTCAGACAAGTTATAAGTAGGGTTAAATAAAATTTTCTCATGTAGTTGATTTTTTGGAATCTCCTTAAGATAAGCTATAAAGATACTATTAAAATACTAAATTTTATATAGGGGTCTCGAATTTCCCTGTCACTAAATAGGCGCGTATTGGCAAACAAATGTTAGTCCCTGAAAAAATAATTCTATTAATTTTAAATAAATTTATATTTATTACTTATTTCATAAAATAATCATACAAATTCACTCACCTACCAAAAACTTTACCCTGAAACATGTGCCGTTGTTGGCCCTGTTTTCTCCAATTTGCCTCACGTAGCCATTATGCGGATCCTTTGATCCTTAATTCCGGTCAGATAATGCGTTGCAAAAACAAATATTTATCTCTGGCCACCGCTACCATAGCGGCCTTCAAAAAGTCAAAACACCATCATGGTACTGTTACTGTACCATCATGCAAAATAGATTTGGAACCCCCTACCCTCATTTCGTAACTTTACTTCACACCCGCAAATTTTTGGGTAAGTTCTTTGATATAATACATAGTAAATTTCACTACCTGCTCCTTGCAGTGGCGGCTATTTTCTCCCAAAAACCTTGAAGGCAGCAGGGTATAAATTATACCTAAAACCGCGTTTTTTATACCTTTTACCCTGTTTTTTATACCCCTTTATACCCTTTTATACATTAAAATAAAAGCAAGATGATTGCCCGTAGCATATTTCAGCCACTCCCGTTAAACTATTTTAACCCAAACAAGCCCATCCGGGTATATTATACCCTCTACTGCATTTGTAAGTAACCGTTAGTGAAAAAAGGGGGGAACTATAAAAAGAGAAGCGGCTCATTCGAGCCGCTTCTCTTTTTATAGTTCGTAACTAGGATTATTGTTCTATAACAACATGGAAAACTTTCTGTTCGCTACCCGAACGGAGGTTGAGGATATACATGCCATTGGCAACATTCATCAACTCAATTCGCTCGTTAAGCACACCGTTGCGTGCTTGCGCTGTGGTGTTATAGATAACCTGGCCCAGCATATTGGTCACTTCTATCGATACTTCTTCATCAGATGAACCTAAAGTACCTTTTACAGTGAATATGCCTTTACTTGGGTTTGGCAACAGTTTGATATCCGAATTAACAGCACCGATGTTCTGCACACCTGTACGGGTAACATGTATCCTCACTGAGTTAAAGCCTTGCAAGCCTATACAAGCACTGCTGCTTTGAACCATACAGGTTACAGAATCATTATCAGCCAAAGTGCTGGTCATAAATACCGGAGTTGTTGCCCCGGCAACCGCTACACCATTCACCATCCATTGGTAACCAGGAGTTGGACCTCCGTTCACAACAGAAGCTGTAAATGTTGCGGTTTGGCCGGCAGCTACCTGCAAACCGGGGTTTGCAGTAATGCTCACTACGGGCAATACCGGTACGTCAACCTGCATATTGATCTTGCTGCTTGTTGCAGAATTAGCAAGGCGGCAATGATATGTACTGTTCATCATTACGTATACTTCATCACCATTTGCAGGTATGTAAGAATACGATGAAGACGAGCCTACATTCACACCATTAACCACCCAGGTATACGTTGGTGTACCACCGTACGTTGGTGTTGCGTCATAGGTAACTGTTGTACCCTGGCATACATTAGCGCCCGGGTTAGCAGTTATAGCAACCGCCGGCATCTGGTTCGGATCAACGGTCATTGTAACTGCATCTGTAACTGTAGATGGCATTGCGCAAGTTTCGCTGCTGGTCATCATTACACTAACTACATCACCGTTAGATGGAACGTAGCTGTAGCTTACACCAACTGCCGCAGGCGAACCATTTACCATCCACTGGTAAGTCGGTCCACTACCGCCATTAGTTGGCGATGCCGTGAATGTTATAAAGTTGCCTTCGCAAACAGTTGTACCTGCACTCGAAGTAACATCAACAGACGGTGTAACTACAGGATTAATACCTATTGTTACGCTGCCGGTCATGTTAGCCTGGCAAGTTGTAGAAGTGTTGATCGCCAGTACAGTGTATGTTCCTGCAGCTGTTTGTAAACCGAAGTCTATCGGGCTGCCGGTACCTGGTATTGTGGCAACAGAAACAGTTCCAACAAACAAAGTATAGCTAACTCCCGTTGTAGAGTTGCTTAAGCCCACATGCAAACCTGTGCCGCCGGCACAATAGTTGCCTCCGCCTATAACTGTATAAGCAGTTGGCAGCGGATTGATACCCACAGTTGCTGAACCCGACATAGTACCGGCACAGCCTGTGCTAACATCTGTAGCCATTACAGTATAGCTGCCGGTTGCTGTTTGTAAGCCGAAGTCAATTGTACCACCAGGGCCTGCTACAGCAAGACCAACAGTTGATGATCCGTTCATTAGTTGATAAGTTACGCCGATATCTGTATTGCTCAATCCTATGTGAACACCTGTACCACCTGGGCAATAGTTACCACCACCAACTACTGAGTATGCATTAGGAGCCGGGTTGATATTTACTGCTACGCTACCTGTCATGTTATTGTTGCAACCTGTTGCCGGGTTAGTAGCTACTACAGTATAGGTACCTGCCGCTGTCTGTGGACCGAAGTTCAATACACCACCTGTCCCCGCAACAGGGCTGCCTACTGTAATAGTGCCGTTACGGTAAAGTTGGTAGTTGATACCCGATACAGAACCTGTAAGCATAACATTTACACCTGCACCGCCTGCACAGTAACTGCCGCCACCGGTAACGGTAAATGCAGCAGGAAGATTATTCATAACAACAGTTGCACTACCCGACATATTGTTTACGCAAGTTGTCGCAACATTTGTAGCAACAACCGTATATACACCTGGCAATGCCTGTGCACCGAAGCTGATCGGGCTGCCTGTACCCATTACAGGGCTGCCAACCATCAATGTGCCTCCGTGTACCAATTGGTAGGATATGCCTGTATTAGAACCGCTGAGACCAACGTTAGCACCGGTACTGCCGGCGCAATAACCACCGCCACCTGTAATTGTATATACAGTTGGGAGCGGGTTCACTACAATATGAACGCTGCTGGCCATAGTGCTCACACATCCCGTTGTCGCATTAGTTGCAACAACCTGGTAAGTACCAGCTGTAAAATGATAGCCAAAATTCACTGACGAACCTGTGCCGGGCAATGCTGCACCGATCATTGTAGAACCCACATACAATTGGTAGTTAGTCCCTACATCTGAGCTATTGGTCCAGATGTTCACACCACCGCCGCCGGCACAATAAGTACTGCTTGTGCTGCTTATCGGATAGATCGTCGGCAACGGATTAACTACTATAGTTACGCTGCCGGTCATCATATTAGTACACAAAGTAGTGTTGTTTGTAGCTTGTACCGTATAAACGCCACCTGTAGTTTGCAAACCAAAGTCAAGTGCCATACCTGTACCTGCCATTGGAGAGCCTATCGGAGCACCATCAACTTTAAGCTGATATGAAATACCTGTGTTAGATCCGGTAAGTGTAACATGAAGGCCTGTGCCGTCCGCGCAATAGTTACCACCGCCACCTACAATATACTGTGTCGGTAGCAGGTTAATACCCACTGTAGCCGATCCTGTCATCGTTTTTGTGCAGCCTGTAGCAAGGTCAGTTGCTACAACCGTATATGTTCCTGCAACGGTTTGCAGCCCGAAGCTCAGTACTGCACTTATTCCTGTCATGGGAGTACCTACCGCAGTAGTGCCCCTCATCAGTTGATATGAAAATCCTGGGTCAGAACCACTCAGTGAAATATCAACACCGGAACCGCCTGAACAATAGTTACCTCCACCTGTTACGGTGTAGGCTGTTGGCAGTGGATCAATATTTACATTCGCGCTGCCGTCCATAGTGCTCACACAAGTAGTCGACGTATTTGTAGCAACAACAGTGTACGAACCAGCAATGGTTTGTGCACCAAAGCTGATCGCCAGACCGGTTCCTGGTTTCGGAGCACCCATTGGTGTAGATCCGTTCATCAATTGATAGAGAGTACCAACGTCTGAACCATCAAGACCAATAACTACACCTGTACCACCCGCACAATAATTACCACCTCCGGTTATATTATGATCAGTTGGCAATGGATTGATCACCACGTTAGCTGCGCCATTCATTGTCTTTTCACATAAAGTCATTGTATTGGTAGCAACAACCGTATAGCTGCCGGCAGCGGTTTGAAGACCAAAGCTGATGGCCGCGCCGGTACCGGTAACAGGGCTACCCATTGGGAAACCACCGCTCCATAATTGATAAGAAACACCCACATTAGAACCACTTAAGCCTACGAGCACTCCTGTACCATCGCTGCAGTAACTACCACCGCCGGTCACATTATATACTATCGGCAAAGGATAAGTGCCAACAGATGCGCTGCCACTCATATTACCTACACATCCGGTTGATGCATCAATTCCTTTTACTGTATAGATGCCAACGGTAGTCTGAAGGCCAAAGTCAAGAGAAGAACCTGAACTGCCGGGTATTGGAGTACCTACAGCAGTCGTGCCTTGGTATAATTGGTAATCAACGCCGGTAGAAGAATTAGCTAAACCAATGCTAACCCCGGAAGTACCCAGGCAGAATGTACCACCACCGGTAACAGCATGCATTACGGGTAATGGATTAACAACTATAGTTGCACTGCCATTCATTGTAGCCATACAACCTGTAGTGATATTAGTACCAACTATTGTATAGTTACCAGCTGCTGTGCGCACACCAAAGTTGAGCGCAAGACCCGTACCAGACATCGGTGCACCTGATGGCAACCCGCTATTCAGCAATTGGTAGCTCACACCTATCGACGAGCTGCTTAAACCTATCGCAAGACCACTTCCACCGGCACAGTAATCACCACCACCCGTTGTATTGAACAACGCTGGCAATGGGTTAATATTAACAGGCACACTACCTGTCATTGTATTAGCACAGCCGGTACCTGCATCGCTTGCAACAACGGTATAACTACCGGATCCTGTTTGCAATCCAAAGTCAAGTGGACCACCGGTCCCCGACATTGGGGAACCAACGGTTGACACGCCGTTCATTAGCTGATAATTGATACCAACTGCAGAACCGCTGAGGCCTACATGAACGCCTGTGCCACCTGAACAATAATTACCACCGCCGGTTATAACAAATACTCCGGGCAATGGGTTAACAACGATTGTTACCGTGTTAGACATATTGTTTGAACAGCCGGTCACAGCATTTGTGCCTACTACGCTGTAAACGCCGGCCGCTGTCTGCAAGCCAAACGATATAGCTGAACCTGTACCCGCAACTGCTCCACCAACCGGGGTAGCACCATTGTACAATTGGTAGTAAACTCCTACAACAGAGCTGCCCAGTCCTACTGGCAAACCACCGCTGCCCGCACAATAATTGCCTCCGCCCGTTACAGTTTGCGCAGTAGGTAGAGGATTAACACTTACCGTCACACTGCCACTCATGTTCACGGTACAAAGAGTAGTTGCATTCGTTGCGAGTACATAATATATATTAGCTGTATTGATAAATCCAAAATCAAGGGCAAAACCCGTACCTGGCACAACTGCGCCAACTGGGCCTCCGCTATTCATTAATTGGTAATCGATACCTGTATTAGAAGTTGCAAGTCCTATATGCACACCAGCACTGCCTGCGCAATAACCGCCGCCGCCTGTTGTTGCATATACCGTTGGTAACGGATTAACAACGATCGATGCACTACCTGTCATATTGCTGGTACAAGTCGTAGTAGCATTCGTAGCTCGTACAGTGTATGCACCTGCTGCTGTCTGAGAAGCGAAAACAAGCGATGCACCTGTACCGGGCACTGCAACTCCCGTAGCCGTGATACCGTTATATAATTGATAGTTGATACCTGCATCAGAACCGCTTAGGTTAACCGGCAACCCTGCACCACCCGCACAATAATTACCACCACCCGTTACACTGTAAATATTTGGAAGTGGGTTGATCGAAATCACAACACTTCCAGACATGTTGCCAACGCAGCCGGTACTGTTAGTACCAACAACTGTATATGTACCTGCTGTAAGCTGCAGGCCAAAGCTTATCGCACTACCTGTGCCTGTAGCAGCACCGGCCAGAGTTCCGTTCCAGAAAAGCTGGTAGGAAGTACCAACCGTAGACCCACTAAGTCCAACTGCTACACCTGCACCACCGGCGCAATAACTTCCACCGCCGGTAACTGTAAACACCGTTGGCAAAGGATTTGTTGATATCGCAACGCTACCAAACATGCTATTGATACATCCCGTCGTAGCGTTCGTTGCAACTACTGTGTAAGAACCCACCGTGGTCTGGTTACCGAAACTGATAGCAGAGCCGGTGCCTGCAACCGCAGAACCCATTGGTGTTGTACCCATGAATAATTGGTAGTTAACACCTACCTGCGAGCCGGTCAATCCTACAGGTTGTCCTGCGCCGCCAAGGCAGTATGCCCCACTTCCGGAAGGAAGGTTAACTGTATATACTGTTGGTAAAGGATTAACCGTTACAGTTGCCGTACCGGACATCATGTTTGTACATCCGTTAGATGTTGTAGTTGCCTGAATCGTGTAAGGGCCACCGGTAGTTATCAGGCCAAAGCTTATCGCTGAACCTGTTCCGGATACTGGCGTACCTACTGGCGCACCACTAAGTAACAACTGGTAAGAAACACCGGTTGCAGAACCTGCCAGGCCTATGTTCACACCACTTCCGCCAAGGCAGAAACCGCCACCGCCTGTTATTGCAAATGTTGTAGGAAGAGAATTAATTGTAACGATTGCGCTACCTGTCATGTTGTTCACACAACCGGTTGTCGCATCAGTTGCTATAATTGTATAAGTACCTGCTGCCGTTACTGGGCCAAAGGTCAAAGTAGTACTGGTACCAACCGCAGGAGAACCTACAGGAGTAGTACCGTTTAATATCAACTGGTAGTTAACACCAATTGTAGAAGAACTCAATGTTATATTAACACCTGCACCACCAGAACAATAAGCACCACCACCGCCAACTGAGAACGCTGTAGGTAATGAATTAACAGAAACAGTTGCACTGCCCAGCATATTTGCTGCGCATGTTGTGCCAGGGTTTGCAACCACTGTGTATGTACCGCTTGCGGTAAACAAACCAAAGTTTAAAGCAGAACCTGTACCGGATACAGTTGCCGCAGCAGTTGTGCCGTTATATATCACATACGAGATACCGGGGTTGGAATTATTCAGCCCTATGTTAACTCCGATACCGCCGGAGCAATAACTGCCACCGCCGGTAACTGTGTATGGACTTGGCGGGTTAGTAGCATTAATAACCGTGGTAGCAAAACAACCCAATGAACTTACAGAATAAGTAATGGTAGTACTACCCAGAGCTATACCCGTAACAACGCCCGAACTATTAATTGTAGCAACAGAAGGGTTACTGCTGCTCCAGGTGCCGCCGGATGTCGCATCTGCAAGTGTGATGGTATTGCCTATACACACACTGCCAGGGCCGGTTATCGCCGCTACCGCATTTACTGAAACTGCCCTTGTTACAAAACAGTTACCCGGCATCATATAAGTAATGGTTGCAGAACCTGAACTAACACCGGTAACAACACCGCTGGCCGAACCAATTGTAGCAACCGAAGTTGTATTGCTGCTCCACACACCGCCTGATGTAGCATTTGAAAGTGTAGTGGACGTAGCGCCTGAGCCTCCACACAATGTTCCCGAGCTACCCGATATTGATCCGGGCTGTGTATTAACAGTAACTACCTTTGTTGAAGTCGCACAACCATTATTCAGATTATAAGTGATCGTCGATGTACCGGGAGCTACACTGCTCACCGCTCCCGATGTTGAGTTCACCGTAGCAACACCTGTAGAACTGCTCGACCATGTACCACCCGATGGGCTTGCACTCAACGTTGTGCCCGTGCCATTACACATGTCTGCTGTTCCTGTTATCGCTCCTGCAACAGCGTTAACTGTCACTGTAGCAGTTGCTGAAGCAGAGGTCGAGCACGCTGTAACCGAATAAGTGATTGTTGCCGTGCCCGGTGTAGCACCAGGCGTCACAACTCCGGAAGAGGCGCCCACTGTAGCAACCGATGTATTGCTGCTGGTCCATGTACCACCTGCAGTACCTGTTGGATTAGTAAGAGTTATTGTTGAACCCGATACACACATTGGTGTGTTCCCTGCTATACTACCTCCCGTTGGCGCAGTACAGGGGTATGTCGTATACTGAACATCATCCATACCCATACATGTCCCATAGGCACTTTGTGCTCTGAAAATGATATAATTTGTCGCGCCATTGTAAGTAGTAGGCACGGTAAAAGTATATTGCTGCCAGCCGGCCACACCATTGGAACCGGTTACGCCACCTGACGGAGCGTTCGTATACCAACGTGGTACTATTCCCATTGAAGTGGGGCTACCAGTTAAGTTTGGTGCAGTATTAACATACACCTGTACATAATCATTTACCCCGGAACACAATCCGTTTTCACGGTAGAACCATGCAGTAACTGATGTTGCTGCACTAGCTCGGCCTGTATAGTCGATCAAAGGAGTTACTAACATAGCCTGAGACCCGGTAGTACCATTCCAGCAATCAAAAAAAACCTGATAGCTACCTCCATGAGGAGCCCTAAGGCCTTGGTAAGGCATGGTAGTGCATATCGCCCAATTGTAGCTTCCGCTAATAATGGTCGCAGCCCAACCGGATGGCATTGAACCTCCATTTTCAAAGCCTTGGTTTACTACTGTTTGCCCGAAACAAGCTGTGCTCATGCAAACAAGCGCTAATAAAATCGAAGAATATAGTTTTTTCATACCCGGGATTTGCTTAAATTCTTTAAAAATATATAGTCAACGCGTTATGTTTTATTTAAAAACACTTTGCCAGAAAAAAAAATTCAGAAAGACAAAACAATGCCTTACTGTATTATTTTTCCTTAAAAAAATAATATTAGGCGACTAAGTTAATAAATTTTTCCTGTAAAATAATATTTTCTCTGTCAATTTTAATTGATCTTATTGACCACCCTAATGATCAGGCGCAAAAAAAAGTGAAATTGTTAGTATATGCGATATATTTTATTATTTTATCCAAACAATCACATAAAACATATATTTATCCATTAAGGAGTTGACTATTGAAGTAATTTTATCACTTTGTTCTATCCTCAATCTATGAAGAAAGTATCGGCCATTTTTTTACTTTTTCTGTCGTCTATTACGTTAAGGTCCCAGATTCTACCTAAAGAAGGTGGAAAATTAAATTATCGTATCATCGGCTTTTCTTTTCCTCCTGTACAAAGTGCAAGTCATTACATAGTCCAAATCGCCAAAGGAAATCATAATACGGATGACTCTTTTAAAAAGAATATTATAATCACTGCAGAAAGTAGCGTACCGAGGGTCATTTCTGAAGTGCCTCATTTTGGCAATGAATACACATGGCGTGTAGTAAGCATTATACGCCATGCGAGTTCTCCCAGTACAACTTTCCATCATTTCAGCACCGTAAAAATACCAGCAGTTGACACTAGTCTCACAAGACTGAGGATGCTTGAACGATCTGAGACATTACAGGACTTCTACATTTTCATTGATGGTCACAGGGGATTATATGACATGAACGGGAATGCCGTTTGGTATGTTCCGTTAAACGATAAATTATATGCAAAAAACATTGATCCAAGAGATCTCAAGTTATCTCCGCAAGGCACCGTGACTTTGCTTGTGGACGACGAAGGTTATGAAATAAATTATAATGCCGACATTTTATGGACAGCCCCGGATGCTGCTAAAGAACATTATCACCATGAGTTTACGCGCCTTTCCAATGGTAATTATATGATATTAGGTTATGAACCTGTGCATATTTACCTTAAGAATAATCCCGGGCCCACTGAAAGTGGTTTGGTGATTGTTCCGGCAAATGGGCCTGAAAGTTTTTCGGCGAAACAAAACTCTCAATTACACTTTTTGCGTAACGACCAGTTTTCAAAAGTAATAGAATATGGCCCTAAAGGCAACATAGTCAGAAAATACACCCCATCGAAGTACTTTAGCGGTTCAGACCTTTACTTCAATAAAACATCTGACGGCAATATCTTCACTAAGGTTCACAACAATGGTTTTTATCTAGACGAAAAAGCGGGCATACTTTACCTAAGCTTTAAAGAGATAAACCGTATAGTAAAAATAAAGTATCCTGAAGGAAAAATTATTGACACATACGGAGACTTATTTGCACCAGGCGCTGCTCAAAACAAAGGGAAAGGCCTTTTTTGCAAACAACATCATTGCAGTATATCCTCCGAAGGCCACTTATGTGTATACAACAACAACACCTGTAACAGCCCGTTACTTCCTACGGTTATGATAATGCAACAACCGGCAACTATCAAAGACAGTGTGAAGAAAATATGGGAATTCAAATGCCCTATCAACGAACTGAAAGAAGAAGAGAAAAATAAACTGAATTTCACAGCAGGTGGCAGCGTATATGAACTTCCCGATCATTCATTATTCGTCAATATGGGCGGTGATTACAGTAAACTATTCATCGTAAATAGGGATAAAGAAATTTTATGGAGTGCATTGATTGAAAAATGGCAGGTTGAATTAAAAAAGTGGTTGCCATTTTCCACCTATCGTGCTAGTATCATAACAAGGCAGCAGTTAGAACAATTAATATGGAATCAAAGGTGACAAATTATTATGGTAGTTACGTAACCTGCTTCTTTTCCTTACGTCATGAGTTTTCAACCCTCACTATAGTCATCAAACATCTCTTCTGAACATTTTTTAGACACCACATACTTTTACTACACACAGTTCGCCTCACCTATTTTCAGCAAATATCACGCATAGGATTACGTTAGTTTATTTTGTTCCAATCTGTACTATACGGACTATCAAACCCACCCAAAAAAGGGGCTGCTTCTCTAAGAAGCAGCCCCTTTAACTTCGATATGATATTCCTATTGTTCTACAACAATATGGAATACTTTACTAACATTCTCAGAACGCAAAGTGAGCATATACATGCCATTCGCAAGTGACTTGCTCAACGCTACTTTTTCGTTGATATCACCGTTCCGGGTCATTACTTTTCCATTATAGATAACCTGGCCAAGTAGATTGGTTACTTCTATGGTAACCTCTTCATCGGTTGTTATACCCAGGTTACCTTTCACGGTAAATGTACCCTTGTTCGGGTTAGGTATCAGTTTAACATCGCTGTTACCACTTGTAACCTGGGCAACACCTACGCCACTCACATGCACAGTTACCGAACCTGCACCAACAACACCATCACAACCACCGCTGCTGGTCACAACACACGAAACCGAATCACCATTAACGAATGTGTTGCTGGCAAAAGTTGGTGTTGTCGCACCTGTTACAGCCACTCCATTCACAAACCACTGGAAGGTAGGCGATGGGCCTGCATTAGTTGTAGAAGCTGTCAGCATTAACGGCTGGCCTGCTGCGATATTCACACCAGGGTTTGCCGTAATACTTACCACAGGAACAACTGGCACGTCAACCTGCATTGTAATGTGCGTACTCGAAGCAGAATTAGCAAGACGACAACGGTAGTTACTATTCATCACCACATATACTACATCACCATCTGCCGGTGTGTAGCTATACATTGGTGTAGACGCAACATTTATTCCATTCACTACCCAAGCGTATGTCGGTGCAGTACCACCATACATCGATGTTGCATTGAAAGTAACTAATGTTCCCTGGCATACATTGCTGCCGGGAGCAGTTGCAACGCTCACTGAAGGCATTTGCGATACATTTACAGTGATAGCCATCGAAGTGCTCGCACTAGTTGGCATCGCACAGGTTGCACTGCTGGTAAGTGTCACATTAACAACATCACCGTTCGTTGGCACGTAGCTGTATGAGCTGCCTATACCCACAACAGATCCATTTACTGTCCACTGATAAGATGGTGAGCCTCCGCCATTTACAGCCATTGCCGTAAATGTGGTCAGGCTGCCATTACATACCGTATCTCCAACACCGGTAGACATAGTAACTGCCGGAGAAACAACAGGTGTAACGGATACTGACGCACTACCTGCCATCGTGTTAGAACATGTTGTTAAAAGGTCAGTAGCTATCACAGTATAAGTGCCTGCCGCAGTTTGTGGGCCAAGATCGATTGGACCACCGGTGCCTATCGTCGGTGCTCCTGATGGAGTTGCAAGGTTATATACTTGGTAGCTGATTCCCGTAGTCGAGTTGTTAAGCCCGATGTGAGAACCAGAACCACCTGCACAATATGCACCACCACCTATTACATTATGTATTGCAGGCAACGCGTTGATAACAACATTTGTGCTGCCCGACATATTATTAGAACATCCTGTAGCTATGTTATTCGCAACCACGGTATAAGTACCTGCCGCTGTTTGTGCACCAAAATCGATCGTAGATCCTGTGCCTGTTACTGCAGCACCAACCATTGTCGTACCGTTATACAACTGGTAAGATATGCCTGAAGTAGAGCTGCCAAGTCCAACATGTACACCGCCACCACCGGGGCAGTAATCACCGCCACCTATTACAGCATGTGCTGATGGCAGTGTATTAACAACAACTACTGCTGAGCCTATCATGTTTGTATTGCACGATGTAGTACCATTTGTAGCTACTACAGTATAAGTACCTGCAGTTGTCTGCAACCCGAAAGTTATAGGCATTCCCGTACCCGCGATCGCTCCACCAACGGCAACTGAACCTCTCCATAATTGGTAGTTAGTGCCCAGAGTTGAACCACTGAGTCCCACATTCACACCAGTACCACCTACACAATAGTTACCACCGCCGGTAACAGTGTATGCAGTTGGCAATGTATTAACAACAATAGTCGCACTGCCTGACATTGTATTCCAACAGGTAGAAGATGTATTAGTTCCCCTCACAGTATAGTTTCCTGCTGCTGTATGCATGCCGAAACTAAGCGGAGCGCCTGTGCCTGTTACAGGACCACCTACTGTCGCTGTTCCGTTGTACAACTGGTAAGACACACCAACATTTGAACTGCTTAAGCCAATGCTCACTCCTGTACCGCCGTTGCAATAGCTGCCACCGCCGGTCATCGTAAACGCAACAGGCAGCGGGTTGATCGTGATCGGCGCTGAACCAGACATCGTGTTCACACAGCCTGTCACGCTGTTCACAGCTTTCACCGTGTAATTACCTGTAGCTGTCAGATAACCAAAATTGATCGGGAGACCGGTACCTGTAACAGATCCGCCAACAGTGGTAGCACCATTGTAGAGCTGATAGCTGGTTCCGAAGTCAGAACCGCTCAGTGAGATACTGATACCGGTACCACCGGCACAATAGCTGCTGCCCAGCCCTGAAACATTGTATACGGTAGGCAAAGTATTGATACCAACGTTTACACTACCTGTCATGTCAGTGTTACACATTGTCAGCATATTTGTTGCTGAAATTGTGTAAGTGCCTGTCGCAGTTTGCAAGCCGAAGTCAAGGCCAAAACCTGTACCAGCCATTGGAGCACCGGTAGCAATGCCACCTATCATCAGTTGGTATTGTGTGCCAACGTCCGAACCACTCAGCATAACGTGAACACCGGTACCACCGGAACAATAGTTACCACCACCGGTAACATTATAGGCTGTAGGCAACGGATCTATTGCTATGGTCACGCTACCCGTCATGTTACTATTACACATTGTTACTGCGTCAGTAGCCACAACTGTATACACACCTGCAGCAGTTTGTGGTCCCCAGTTTAACGCTGAACCAGTACCGGCCATTGGGCCACCAACAGCAGTTGCACCAAGGTACAGCTGGTAATCAGTACCAACGTCCGAGTTGCTTAGCATAACGTCGAGGCCTGCACCACCCATACAATAGTTACCACCACCGCTAACCATATAGCTGTTTGGCAGCGGGTCTATTGATATAGTAACACTACCCGACATAGTATTAACGCAAGTGCTTGAAGTACCTGTTCCGGTAATCGTATAGGTTCCGGTCGCTGTTTGCAAGCCAAAATCAAGCGAAGCACCTGTACCTGACATTGGAGTACCAACCGGTAAAATTCCGTTATATAATTGATAGTAAACACCCGCTGATGATGACGCCAATCCTATGTGCACACCAATACCACCGGCACAGTAATTACCACCTCCTGTAACTGCATGTGCAGTTGGTAGTGCAGCTATATTGATCACTGCAGTGCCCATCATATTTATAGAACAGCCTGTTGTTGCATCAGTAGCTTTTACTGTATACGTACCAACACCTGTTTGCAATCCAAAGCTGATCACAGAACCGGTACCTGCTACAGGCAGACCTGTTGCAACACCACCAAGGTACAACTGGTAATTGACGCCCAATACAGAGCCGCTAACACCAACTGGTGCACCGGTGCCTGCAGGGCAATAATTACCACCACCTGTAACATTAAATATTGCGGGTAACGAACTTACACCAACATTCACGCTTCCTGCCATGTTTGCAGAACATGTTGTTGTTGGGTTGTTCGCAACTACTGTATATGTACCTGCTACTGTTTGCAGGCCAAAGCTAATAGCTGAACCGGTACCAGGTACCGGGCTGCCGATTGCAGTAATACCACGATACAATTGGTATGTATTTGCAGCATTTGAACCACTTAATCCAACAGCCACACCTGCACCGCCAGGGCAATAGTTACCACCGCCCGTAACTGTGTAAGCAGTTGGTAACGCATTCACCACAACAGCAACAGTGCCGGTCATAACAACAGTGCAACCTGTTGTTGTATTTGTAGCCTGCACAGTATATGTACCCCCGGTTGTTTGCATACCAAAGCTAAGTGGAGCACCGGTACCTGCCACTGGAGCACCTGTCGGAGTACCACCAACTTTCAACTGGTAAAGAATACCTGTTGACGAACCACTCAGGCCAACAGCTACACCCGCACCACCTGTGCAGAAATTACCACCGCCCGTAATTACATATGACGTGGGTAACGGACTTATAGTCACACTAACACTGCCGGCCATATTGTTGGTACACATTGAAGTAGCATCGGTTGCTACCGCAGTATATGTTCCTGCCGCCGTTTGCATGCCGAAGCTGATCGCGCTTCCGGTTCCCGCCACAGGGCTGCCCACTGCTACACCGCCAAGGTATAGCTGGTAATCAGTACCAACCACAGATCCGTTCAGGGAAACATCTACACCCGTACCGCCCGAACAATAATTACCACCACCCGTAACGGTAAATATGGACGGTAGAGGGCTTACACCCACGGTAACACCGCTGGTCATATTAGCTACACAACCTGTACTTGCATTCGTTCCTTTTACGGTATAGGTGCCCGCCACTGTTTGCAGGCCAAAGCTTATCGGGCTTCCGGTACCGGCAACAGGGCTGCCTATAGGAGTAATACCACGATATAACTGGTAGTTCACACCTGTTGAAGAGTTCGCAAGACCCACCGCGATACCAGCAGCACCGGCACAGTAATTACCACCTCCTGTCATTGCATATGCAGTTGGTAACGGATTAACTGCTACCGTCAGCAAGCCGGACATATTGCTTGTGCACCCGGATGAAGAATTAGTAGCTACAACATTATATGCAGTTCCTGACGTAGATATAAAGCCAAAGCTGATGGCAGATCCTATACCCGGTACAGGAGCACCAACTGCTGTAACTCCATTATACAATTGGTAGTTGACACCAAGATCAGAACCACTCAAACCGATCGGTGCTCCACCTGATCCTGAACAATATCCACCTCCACCGGTCATTATATAAACGACTGGTGATGGATTGATCGTGATAGCAGCACTACCACTCATATTATTGGTACAGCTGGTAGCAACATTAGTTGCTACTACAGTATAAGTGCCAGGTGTAGTGCGTAAGCCAAAGCTTATTGCCGCGCCTGTACCACTAACACTTGAACCGGTGCCTGTAACTGCAACGCCGCCTAGATATAATTGATAAGTAACACCGGTTTGCGAGCCGCTGAGACCAACTGTTTGGCCTGCACCACCAGTACAATATGCACCGCCACCCGTCACAGTAACATTAAACGCAGTTGGCAACGGATTCATTACAACAGTAATTGAACCTGACATCGGCCCAACACAACCTGTTGCCGTATACGTGCCTACCACAGTATAAATACCGGCGCTGGTAAATGTTCCGAAGCTGATGGCCGAACCGGTACCGGCAGCCGCCGATACTACTGTTGCACCATTAAGTAATTGGTAGTTCACGCCCACTTCCGAACTCGCAAGTACCAGGCTCACACCGGCACCACCAACACAGAAGCTGCTACCCAATGGCGCTGTTATCGGGAACGGAGTAGGTTGAGGGTTAATAACCACAACCGAGCTGCCGAACATATTACTTGTACAAAGTGTCGAAACATTTGTTGCTACGACAGTGTAAGAACCGGCAACAGTTTGGTTAGGGAAAGAGATTGCACTGCCGTTGCCTGCTACAGCAGTACCTACCGCAGTTGTACCTCTGTATAATTGATAATTAACGCCGGTTTGAGAGTTACTCAATCCTACTGGAACACCCAAGGTCGTACCTGCACAATAAGCACCACCACCTGTCATAGTATATACAGTAGGAAGTGAATTCACAACAACCGTAGCAGAACCGGTCATCATAGCAACACAACCGGTTGTAGTATTTGTAGCTTGTATGGTATAAACACCCGGAATAGTTTGCAGTCCGAAAGAAAGCGACGTACCGGTACCGGCGAGAACAGCACCTGCAACGGGAACTCCCGCAAAGAATAATTGGTAATTCACGCCAATGGTCGAATTTGCCAGGCCAACCAACACGCCCGTGCCACCTGTACAGAATGCACCACCACCGGTTACGGCATATGCAGTCGGAAGGGAGTTGATGCTAACCGTAACACTGTTCGACATATTGCCGGCACAGCCGGTAATAGTATTAACAGCGCCAACAGTGTACGTGCCAGCGGTAGTTACAAAACCGAAATCAAGTGAAGCACTCGTACCCGGTACAGGACTGCCTGATGGAGTTGGCCCTGAACCAGTATTAACAAACAACTGATAGTTGACATTTATTTGAGAAGAATTCAGGTAAATATGCACACCACTTGTTCCTGAACAATAAGCACCACCACCGGAAACTGTGAATGGCGTTGGAAGTGGGTTAACCACTACATTGACCGTACCGGTTCCGGTAAGGGCACATGGAGTACCTGCAGCTGCCACAACACCATACGTACCTGCCGTAAATACAGGCGGGAAGTTGAATGGGAATCCTGCACCGGTGATTGGTAAACCAACTGGCGTAGCACCGTTATATAATTGGTAACTGATACCGGAGTTCGAAGAGCCTACCCCCACTGTCACACCGGTCGTTGAGCCGAAACACATTGCTCCGCCCCCCGTTACTGTAAACGCAGTTGGAGCATTGGTAACGAAAGCGGTAATGGTTGCCGAACAACCAAGAGAAGCTACAGTATATGATATTGTAGTTGAACCAACTGTAATACCGGTAAATACACCCGCAGAACTGATCGTACCAACTGCGGGGTTACTACTACTCCAAACCCCACCTGGTGTAACGTCAACGAGAGTTGTGGAGTAACCCGCACACACACTTGCAACACCCGTGATCGGTGCTAAAGGTTGTACAGTAACCACAGTAGTTGCATAGCATCCATTCGGGATAGTATAACTGATTACAGGGTTACCGCCCGAAATACCGGTCACGACACCCGAACTTGATCCCACAGTTGCCAGTGCGGTATTACTACTGCTCCACGTACCACCGGTCGTGACATCTGAAAGCGTTAGTGTTAGCCCGGGACACACCGTCGAAGTTCCTGTTATAGCAGCTGGGTTTGTATTTATTGTCACCACAGCTGTTGTGATACAGCCTGAAGGGCCGGTATAAGTTATTGTTGCAGTTGTTCCACCGGTTACGCCGGTTACAATACCTGTTGTCGATCCTACGATCGCATTTGAAGTATTACTGCTGGTCCAGATGCCACCTGATGTAGCCGAACTAAGTGCAGTTGTTGTTCCGGGACATGCCGTTAATGAGCCCGTTATCGCAGCCGGCGGAGCCAGGAAAGTATCAGAAGTCACAATAGCGGTTGCAGTAGAGGCACCACACTTCGTATTCTGACGATAGTACACCGTTCCCACGCTGCCTATTGTTGCTACATAACCCTGACCTGTTGCACCCGATATGTTCGAGAAACCGGAACTTGGCCCGGTTGTAGACGACTCCCATTGATACGTAATGCCTGTTGCGCCAATGGTTTCACCTATACTAAACAATCTCGGGCTAAACGTAACACATGAAGAAGTAGGCCACGAAGCGGTTATACCCGGTTTTGGCGTACCCGAACATGCAGGAACGGTCGCGCCTATTATTACCTTATAATCACGAACCTGCCCATAAGACGTAGATGTAGTCGGACATGGGTTCATTGATGGATATGTTGTATTACCACAACATTGGTACTGTCCTTGAATCCTCATCCTGTGCGTACCTGGTGCCGCACCTGATGGGATTGTGAGTGTGAGAAGAAACTCAGGTGTACTTGGATAGGTGGCACCGCCCACAGATTCTGTAGACGCGAACGATCCGTTATTATCATAGTCGATCCATACCTGTACACTGAAGCTATTATAATAGGTGGGAGAAACATCCACAGTTGCGTTATACGAAGTTCCGGGCAAAAGACTCACGGCAGATAAAGATGTTTTATCCTCGTAGTTACCTGCAGGGCAACTTGTACTTGGATCAGTTAACGTTCCGCTTGCGCCCGTTAACGACGCGATACTGGTATTCATTGGGTACCAGTCACAGAAATTTGCATAGTTTGGTGTGCACGAGGACGATGCCGCCGTAGTCGGTGCAGTATTTACAAGCACAGAACCGGAGTTTTGGGTAAGGCCTGAAGACAAGCAACCCACTATACACCTGAAGTACCTGTTTGCAGTCAGGCCAACAAAATTGTATGGCACAGTTATCGCACCTTCTATGTTGGTCCATGTAGAATTATCAGGAGATGATTGCCACTGATAGGTAAGTCCGCCAACCGCTGAAGTGCCGGTAAGGTTTAATGTGATTAACATGTTTGACATTGCTGCAGTTGCACTGGCAGTCGCTGTCCCCGCGGTTGGAGTACCTGAACATGCAGAAGCACCATTAGCAGTTACAGGCACATTGGCCGAAGGAGCACCGCCGCCGGTTAACGTTATGTTACCGCTGTAAGCACCTGAAGATGCCGCTGTATAACGAACGTATACATTAACATCTGAGAATGCGTTTCCTGTATAAGAATAAGTGATCGCACTGCCAGACCACGATATACCATCAAGCGATATAGTAACATTTGAAGGTGGCGTGATTGTTATTGTTGAGCTGCTCGTCAATGCAACGCCGCTCATAACAAAATGCAAAGGCGGTACAGATGTTGTACCGGTAGTGATATTGCCAAAAGCTAATGAAGAAGGAACAGCTGTCAACTTAGGCGCAGTAATAAATACGTAGCCATCACCATTCCTGAAGTCAGCAGTATTGGTAACGCTTGAGGCATACGTTGTCGTAGCACCGGTAGTTGGATACGAAGATCCACCACCACCACCACCATAATCAGCTCCACCACCACCATAATAGCCGCCGCCACCGCCGCCGCCATTGTAATAGTAATAAACATACGAGCTCCAGTAGTACCAGGAATAGCCCCATGTAGACATATACCCACCAACACTGCCATTACCACCATAACCGAAAGTACCATCTTGTGCCCCGTTCCAGGTTATACCGGTACCACCGGCAGACTGAGTACCGCCGGAGCCACATGACCCTGAGTTATATGAACCACAATCAAAACCGTCACTACCAGTGCTACCACCACCTGCTCCGCCGGCCTCACTTGTACCAAAAGAGCAGTCATAACCGCCGCCGCCGCCGCCGGCTGCTACTGCCATACGATTGGATAGGCCATATGCACCGTTACGCACGTCGCTTGCTCCGCCACCTGATCCACCATAGGCAGTACCATTACCGCCACCATTTGCACCACCTGCGCTTCCGGGCGGGTAGCCTGGGGCCATTAGCCCTTTTCCACCCACATACAGACTCAACACCTGTCCACCGGTCACCGCCAGTATACATTGGACGCGGCCACCTTTACCACCCGGGCCAGCCGTACCATATGCAGCAGCACCACCTTCGCCTCCCGCCATATCAAGCGACAGAATTGACACACCCGCAGGAACTGTGTAGTAGTAAGGACCACCCGGAGTAGTGAATTGCGTTGTCTGCGCAAAAGCGCTACCAGCAATAGCTACAAGCGATAGTAGGATAAGGGAAAAGTAAATTTTTTTCATAGTCAAAATTTAAAAAAACACTCTCAAAATATTGTTTCGAATAGTCTAAAAAAATAAACGTTCAGATGACAAAAAAGAAAGCAATGGCCATGGGCCACCCCTCCAATTTTTTATTTTGTCACGTTAATATTACGCCAAGTTATCGACTTTTCTAAATAATCGGCAGTATTTTTTTAACTTTTTTTACGCAAGTTTTTGTTTTTGAGAACATGAATTTTGACATCTATGCATTTTTATTAAAATGTATGGGCGCGTTTATGGGTGCACTGTTTACGCCAATCGCATAAAAGAAAAAATATTACTTGCTGGAATTCTTAAAAAATAACAGGCAAATTCTTAGACTTACGGTAAGAAATAATAGGCTTGAATGGGCCATATTTATGTTGATATTCTGAAAATGTATCTATATAAGGCCCAAATTCATAGTCAATTGCTTTCATCTTAATATCTGCATAGTCTGGCTTTGATTTATCCCTCTTCTGCGGGCGGGGGTGCATTTTTCCATCGTTAATGAAGGCTGCCACATCAAGTGCTTGTTCATCCGTCAGGTACGGCTTTTTCCAGGTAGCTTTTTTATCTGGCATATTTGCTTTGATAAAACGAGCCAGTTTTACTACGCGGGATGGACTCGAGCCATTTTGGTATGAGTTTGGGCCCCACAGTGGTGGATAAATGTAAGTACTCGAGTCAGTATTCCACTTTCCCGAACCATCACCGCCATGGCAGGATGCGCACTCAGCGGCATATATCTCAGCGCCTTTCTGAACATCAGCTGCCCTGTCCGGAAAGTCCAGTTCCATACTTTCATCACCCCTCACATGCTTTCCCACAGGCACATTGGTCGATATCCACTTGATATAACACTCCATGGCGTTGATCTCTTTGCTGTCCAACGGCAGTGGTGTACCATTATGGGGTCTTTCCACACAATTGTTGATGCGCTCACCCAGGTTTAAAACAAGATTCTCACGACCACGGTACTGCGGATAACGCGCATGTGTGCTGAAAAAATTAAACCCGAATGGACGCGTTCCTGCATCCATATGGCAATTGGTGCAGTTCATCTTATTCCCAAGATATTTACCAACTGTACCGCTAGGCCCGATATAGTACGCGGTGTTGACAATGAGTTCCCTGCCATACCGAACCATTTCTCCAAATTGGTCATGTGGTATAGTGCTGGTATCTGGTGCCGTAAATATCGTTGTGTCTGCAACAGCTACAACTTTCGTTTCACTGCTGCTTGAGTTATTGCATGCAAAGAAACTGGTCAGCGCCACTATCCCCAACAAAATACCAACCTTCAACCCGCTATTTCGTGTAGGAAATCGATTCGTCATAAAAAGTACTGTACCCAATAAAATTAAGCAAGTTTTACCGCTCTTATCCTACCCTGGCTCGGCTACATCCAAATCTTTTTAAAATTTTAACAAATGGCAAGATTAGGAGATGTACAGTGCTTTGCACAGCTCTTTAACTAAAAAAATTCTACATTTACCTCTTCGTATAAATACAATTTATGTTTAAACCAGTCAGTATATTCCTGCTTATGCTTTCGCTGGCGTTTGCTGCGCAGGCTCAGGTTTTCCCGGTAGAGAACAGCCAATTGCACTATCGCTTAATTGGTTTTTCTTTCCCGGCCAATAAAGAAGATAAGTTTACACTACAAATAGCTGAAGGTGTTTACAACGACGAAACATCATTCGAAAAAAAGATCGTCGTTACCGTTACCGCCGACAAGAATAAGATATTGGCTGAGGTACCCGCATTCGGAACAAATTATACCTGGCGTTTCACAACCCAAAAGAACAACGCTGTTAAAAAGAGCCCGCTATATCACTTTAAAACCGGATCAACACCTGAGGTCGATACTGCTACAGCAAGATTCAGGATAACGATTCCCTCTGAAAAATACGCCGATGCATATGTGTTCTTAGACAATAGCAAAGTTTTGTACAATATGAAGGGAGAGCCGATCTGGTATCTTCCTCATACACCCGATCTCGTATTCGAAGACAAAATAGTTCGCGATCTGAAAATGACTTCACAGGGCACTATTACTTTTGTTAGTGGCGGCGGTAATGCATACGAAATAAATTATAACGCCGATGTTTTGTGGAAAGCGCCAAACACCGGCGAAATTAGTGGCGACACATGCGAACACTACAACCATGAATTCACAAGGCTGAATAACGGCAACTACATGGCTGCCGGTATGGAATATACCTGGTTAGACGCACCTCCTGGTACAATGCCACATAATACCCCTGCAGGCACAACGCCCAAAGGCAACGGCGCACAGCAACAAAACAACACTGGAGGAAACATGCCGGGCGATGGCACACAGCCGAAAATGAAACACCGCATGAATCCTAAAATGACTTTCGGTACTTTGATAGAATACGACTCGAAAGGAAAAATAGTGTGGTCATGGAAATCGGCCCCATACTTCAGGACTTCTGACGTATTGAATTACATTGATAAGAACGGAAGGCCGATTAATGATGTGCATCAGAACTCTTTCTTCTTTGATGAAAAGGAAAAAGTTATTTACGTAAGCTATAAAAATATCAGCAGGATAATAAAAGTAAAATATCCTGAAGGCAATGTACTGGAAAGCTATGGCGAAACTTTCGTTCCCGATGTCGTTCATAAAGACGATGGTTTATTCTGCTACCAGCACAGTTGCCGGCTTTCTCAAAAAGGATATCTGTACCTTTTCAACAATAACGTATGCAACCCCGATAGTGGTCCGCAGTTGCTTATGATGCAATTGCCCGACAAACACAATCCATCATTAAAAACGGTATGGCAATACAATATCGAAAATGAAAGAAAGTTTGAAATGCAAAAATGGCCAAGGCAACAGCAAGGTCAGCCAGCAAATAATCAACAACCGCCAATGGGCCAGACAGGCACACAGACCGGAAACAATCAGGACGGGCCAAGGATCGTGCCTATACCCGTTCCAACAAACATGAACGGAGGACCACCACCTCGACCAATGCCGGGTGGACGCCCTGAAGGAGACGACCCGCGCATGGCCAACCAGCAAGGCGGAGGCCCGCCAAGACTCGCTCCGGGCCAAAAACCTCCCGGAGATGCTGTATCACAAAGCACCGGCGGAAATGTAATAGAACTGCCGGATGGATCAATTTTTGCCTCTTTGTGTACACCATACTCCAAAGTATTCATTGTGAATAAGGATAAGAAAATTCTGTGGGCCGGGATTCCTGAAAAAAAGCGCGAACCAGAGCTCAAATGGATACCTGAATTTGAATACAGGGCAAACATAATTCCAACAAGGAAGGAATTAGAAGATCTTATCTGGAACAATAGATAAGCTACGCTACCTGCTCATTTGTGTCTTAGGATGAAAAGTACGCCACGAATGCCAGAACTCCTGGTACACGGGTACTTTTTCGAGCGTGTGGGTAGTATCTATTCCTGCTCCGCTTAAGCTATAATTGTGCCCGTTAAACACAATTTTGTCATCGCTCAATTCAACTGGTGAATGTTGTGAAGGGATTTTGTACGCAAAGAAGCTCTTGTTATCTTTTGCCAGCACGATCACTATTGCAGTTTCTCCCAGTCTGTCTTCAATTACACGTTTGCTCATTAACTGCTTCCAGTCATACGCCTTTGCATAATCCCCCAACTCTACTCCTATTATCCACGACTTGTCCTCCCACGATGCAGGGTTAGTGCCGGTTAGTTTGCTCTTGCTCATGCCGCTTTCATAATCAAAACTCTGCGGGTAATATTCACTCAACGAAGTATCCTCCTGCATAATGAGTGTGCCCGGATGCATACGGATCCATTCTCCAAGCGACATTTGGTTGCAAAACAACTCCTGCAGTTTTTCTCCTTTCCTGCTGCCTGCTACTGCCTCACCTATTGCTTGTCGCCACCAGCTTTTTGTGGTAGCATCCTCAAACATCGCATTGAAATGATCCATACCAACAAGGCGAAATTGTTCCACCCTACCATCAACAACCGGATCAAATGCCCTGCCCGTTCTGCATACAGTACAATACGATAAAAGTACGGGCTTACCTCCACAGGTGTCTTGTACAATATGATGATACCCCAGGAAACGGATAGGGTACGCCTTAGCTTCATTGTTAAATACCACACCAAGTACCAGTCTTTCTGTGTCTACTTTGTTTTCAGTGCTATTCGCAAATACAAGATGCCGCGGTTGCAGAAACATATGGTCTGCACTCATCTTGAAGTTCATGAAATAAATAGCAAACGCAACAACAGTAACGGGTATCAGCAATGTCCATATCCTTTTCCACTTACCTTTAACTAAACCAAAAATTACCAATAAACCGAAGAAAAACCTGAATATCCACCGCCAGCTATAAAGGAAATACGCGAGCGCAACGCTGTTCATTTGCTGGCTGCCCGGCATAGGCATAATGAAGTACACATTGAATATTTCAAACAATAGCAACCCCGCCAAACCAATGTAAAAATACTTTCTCATAGCAACAGAATCAGGTGATCGTCCAGGTAATACTATTTACCTATAGCAGTAAGCAAATCTGCTCCAATTATGGCACCTATTTTACTCCCATCATCGCATGAATATTTAAAGTGGATACCTCCGTAAAACCTGCTGATGCCGGCCTCAGTTGCAGCATCAACAAATGACGGAAAACTTCGTGCCGGTATTCCCCATGGGTCTTCTGTATTATCAACAAAGCGGAATGAAGGACCAAAAATGCTGGTGAGTACCTTTGCAGCCGACATGGAGATAACCGCATGTCCGCTCGGGTATTCAGGAAAAGGCGGCGACTGCAGGTAAGACCTGAAATCAGGGTAGCCAATATTCTGCAGATACGTTTCCGGCCTTAATGCCTTGAATTGATATTTCATATCCCATGTATGAATGAATGCCTCGTATAATGCTGTTGCAGTAATTGCATAAGCATATGCTGATTTGTGTATGTCTGCATTAGCTGCTTTGCAAACGATCGTCACAATATTCATCCAGTGTCCACCGGGCGACATTTTCTTAATTATATTGTCGATATGCCCTTCGGGGAATATCTCAAAAGCATTGCAATCCCAAAAATCAGCTATGTATAGTTGCTCCTTGGTTGCATTAGCGGCTACGTTAAACACTCCAATACCTTCCTTGTAAAAAGCAGACTTGGTTGCCGTATCAAAAGGGATGGCAACAAATTTACTCAGGTCGATATTTTTTGTATTAGCGTTCAGATGCCTGATCTTGCCCCAGTTAGGCTCCAGCGCAGCCATATAACCCGGATATGTAGGCACCCAATGACCGGCAACATCATCCAATACATAATCCGACATCCTGCGCGTCTCAGCGAAGTTGTCCTTACTCATCCAGTCACCATAACGATCAGTGTACTCCTTTGCTATTTTCCTGGAATTCTCTATCTCTGCATCGGTGCAGCCCTCGTCCTTATACCATTTCAAAAGCACTTTAAAAGAATCGTCAAAAGGAGGAAACGTGTAAATAAGCTTCTTGCTCATGTAATAAAAAGAATAGGCTGAGGCCAATGATGGAGAAAACTCTCCCTTCAAACTTGCTGCGTCCACCTTAGGAAATTCGATCAGCGCTTTCCGTAATACATTGTCTCTATGCGAACCTTCTGTGAGAACGGTATAGGCAGCAATACTGGTATTTGCATATACCCTGCTGGCAACAACCGGGGAAAAATTATCATTGATAAGGATCAGTGTCAATTGCCTGTCCAGGTACAAAAGTGGGTAAGCAGAATTCTCGCTTTTAAACTTAGCTTCGCAAAATGTGCCACAGCACACCAACATAACAGTTAAGACGAACTTATTTCTTATTCTCATACAACAGTATTTTATCATTGTTACGTACAAATAGCACCCTGTTCTTTTTAGGGCTCTGCATGACACATGCCTTTTTCGTTTGCCCGTCTATAAATAAACCACTTTCATTAGGAAAGATCACGCGGTATTTGCCTGCACCCTGGTTCTCCAACACATAAGAAGGGAATGCATCAAGAGGGCCAAATTGGTGCTTATAGGCGATAAAATTACCGGTCAGCAAGTAGTCCTTCTTACCATCATAATTCCAGTCTATTGTTTCCACTCCTGTTACTTTACTTGTTTGCAAAATGTCAGGGAAAGCCTCAAACTTAAAGCTGCCATCACCCTGATTGATATAGACCCCGGACATCAAATTAGTACATATCAGCGTAGGGTCTGGCACGGGTAAGTTCACCATTTTAAAAAAGCTCTTCACATCACTTTTTGCATAACTTGAGAAGTTCGGGAATATTTTCCTGTATGGCACAAACTCCTGCAGTACCTCCGCACGTGGCGAAGCAAATGCCTCAACATCCTTACAGTAATAGGAAAATAAAAAGCCAGGCTTCACTTTATTTACGGTATCGAATATCGAATATATTTTCATCGGCTTTTCAGGGCTCGCCTTAAACTGGTTATTCGAACCATTATTGCCTACAATGAGATCTATTTTCCCGTCTTCATTATAATCCGTAGGATAGACCGTGGCATACAGTCCCGGCATTTGATCAAGTCCGGCCTTGTTATCTTCTTTCAGAACACCTTTCTGGTTCCTGAAAAGTCGTGTGCCCATCCACTCCCCTGTTACTATCAGCTCAGGGTATTTGTCACCATCCATATCCACCCAGCTTGCTGATGTCACCATCCCAAGCTTACTGCTTCCTTGCAATACAGATGAAGTGACGTCAGTAAATTTTATCGCTGACTTATCTGACTCATTCCTGAAAATAAAGCTTTGTGGTATCTCTTCAAATTTGCCGGGTGTTGTATATCCGCCAATAAAAAGGTCTTGTTTTCCATCGCCATCAAAATCTGCTACAGCAACGCAGCTTTTAGAAACATTATTTACGGGGAAAACATCCCTCACTTTCTCAAAATTGCCTTTACCATCATTTGCATAGACCCGGTCCAACAAAAAATTCACATTCTGCGCATACTCCACACCGCCGCTTATGATAATAAGGTCAAGGTCTTTATCTCCGTCCACATCAACAAAAGCAGCAGCTACATCTTCATTGATCACATCCAGCGAAAACGCCGCAGGGACTTGCTTTGTATAGGTGCCGTCCTTTTGCCCCACCATAAAATAACGCTCCCCGCCGGCTGCACCACCAATATAGAAATCAGTTATGCCATCACCATTTATGTCTCCCTGTGCCACGCCTGGTCCGTTTCTCGATAACTTGTATGGTAGCGTGAATTGAGTCTTGAAATCGTTGTACTTGTTTTCAATATGTCTCAATGTATCAACACAGATTTTTTCAACATTGCTGAATGTAAACTTACTCTTGGACACCGCATGCGCAATTGTCTTTGTGGCCTTTTCTTTATTAATAGTAACGGTTGTATGAGGAGCAGACACAGTTTCCGTTTCTGATCCGTCAGGCCAAACAACCCGTATTTTCACTTGCTCGTTTGTATTGCCAAGTCCGAAGTGCAGCGTAAGGTCCTGCGAAGACTGGTACCCACGCACATTTGCCATCTCTTTAAGCTGCGTCAGGTTATTGCAGGTAACATACACTTTCGCTCCAAGGGCGTAGCTGTTTTTGCTTTTCTCTCTTAACTTAATATTGATATAATTCCCCGTAGAGGGAGCAATATTCCGCAGCACTGACACCTCGTTATTCAGGTTATTGATCAACAGGTCCTCCTTGCCATCACCGTCGAAATCGGCCTCACAAGCCGAATAAGACATCATTGGGTCTTCTGCCTTCCAACTTTCAATATTGGTGAATCCAAGCGATTTATTATTCAGCAGCAGGCACGAGTTCAGTCTTTTATCGCCATAGCTCGTGTTCTCACGGTCGGCACTTATGTACCTGTTCTGCACGTCCTGGTTAGTATAATCTTTATAAAAACCATTCGATATGAACATATCTTTCCAGCCATCATTATCTATATCAATAAATAATGGCGTCCAGCTCCAGTTAGTGTTCGATACTCCTGCAAATTGTGCTATCTCCGCAAATATCGGCACACCGTTTTTGCTGCCAATATTCAGTTGTAGCATATTTTTGGGAAACTGGTTCGATAAGCCAATATTCAGCATCATATCGTGCTGGTCTGAGTTATCTATATGCAGTTGCATCTTCAGGTGGTAGTTATCATCCGGCAGCATGTCCACATTCATCACATCAGGCAAAAGGTCATTATTAAAGTCAGCAGCATCAACGCCCATCGAGTTCTTTGCCCCATGTTTGATGGTCTGTGCTGCCGTTTCCGTAAATGTACCGTCATGATTATTGACGTAAATATGATCCCCCTCGGTAAAGTCACTCGTCGTAAATATATCCGGCCAGTTGTCATTGTTGAAATCCGAAATAACAACGCCAAGCCCAAAATTGAACTTCGAGTTCAGGATACCGGCTTGTTTGCTCACATCAGTAAAATGCATCTTTTCACCAGACACATCATTTCTCAGCAACAAATTATAGCAGTAGAACCGACTGTTCGTATCAGGCAGGTAATTGTTTTTAACAAGCCTGTCAGCATTCGAGTTATTGGAGTGGTTAAGCAAAAAGCAGTCAAGGTCACCATCCCTGTCGTAATCAAGAAATGTCACCTGCGTCGTCTGCGATCCGGGCACATCAAGGCCGTATTCTTTTGCTTTTTCTATATAATGCGGCACACCTTTGGCATCCACGCCTGTACACACATAGATTTCGTTGCAAAGGTCTTCCGGATTCGAATACTTACCGGAATGGGCAATATAAATATCAAGCAGCCCATCGCCATTTATGTCCACCATACACACCCCTGTACCCCATTTCCCATTCCCTTTTACACCAGCTTCAGCCGTTACATCCCTGAACTTGAAATCCCCTTCATTAAGGTACAGTTTGTTCTCCCCTATATTGCTGCTGAAGAATACATCTGGTTTATCATCCCCGTTCAGGTCCGCCACGCCGGTCCCCGCGGCATTTGTCACGTATATATACTTGCCCGCAGCTTTAACTATGGAGTCAGTAATTTCATTGATGTAATGAATATTCGTGTGTGCAGAACTTATCTTCTCATACAAATATTGCTCCTTTTGAGCGCGCACGCCCATAACAGAAAAGCATAAAACTAGTGCTGTAACCACATGCATCACCGGCACATTCCATTTGTTGTTCAACCACATAAAGCTTGTTTACTCAAATATAAAACCAATTTTCCAATCAGTATTATATATAGCAATATCTATGCAACGAGGGCTATCCCATAAATGGAATAGCCCTCGTAACTATTTTATAATTTATAATTATTATTCTCCAACGCTAAGGTGCATTACAGCGCGCCTGTTCTGCATCCTTCCTTCTTCTGTGTCATTAGTTGCAGCCGGTGAGTTAGCACCGTGGCCAACAACTTTGATACGCTTAGCGCTGATGCCCATGCTCTTCAGCTTGGTCTTAACTGCCTGTGCACGCCTTAACGATAGGCCCCTGTTGTACGCAGGCTTACCGGTAATGTCCGTATAACCATCTACTATCACATAAGCCTCTTTATCTTCAATAAGTTTCCTTACTGCCAGCTCAAGAACTGGGAATGAAGCCTCACGGATAACAGTTTTATTGACCTCGAACAATATCGGAGTAGAAACTTTCAGCTCTTCAACCGGTGGCGGAGGTGGTGGCAGAGGACAACCATGGTTGTCGGCTGGACCCGCCTCTTCAGGACACTTATCTTCCGGATCTGGCAGACCGTCACCGTCGGTATCTGGGCAACCATGATACTTAGCTAAACCAGCCTTATCAGGACATGCATCTTCTTTGTCGATGATACCATCACCATCCCGGTCAGGACAGCCTTTGTACGTTGCAGGGCCAGCCTGGAAAGGACAAGCATCTTCTTTGTCAGTTATGCCGTCGCCATCACTATCAGGACAGCCGTGGAATTTAAGTATACCCGGAACGCGCACACATGAGTCTTCTGGATCCATGATACCATCACCATCAGTATCAGGACAACCATGGAATACCGGAGATCCATATACATCTGGGCACCAATCATCTTTATCAGGTATTCCGTCTTTATCGCGGTCCCTGCCTTTACCTAAGAAAACACGAACACCTAGGTTACCACCAAACGACTGGCTCGTAACACTGGTTACAGAGTTAAGCATTGAGTTATAACCCATGCCTTCATCAGTGATGCGGTAGCTACCCTTTGTAGCGTAACTGAACGGCTGGTAGATATAGTAAGCTCCAATGTTAAGGGCTACATTATCAGACAGGAAATAATTCAATGCTGGCTGCACGATCAACCCTACAGAACCTGTTGCATAAGAAACCGATCCCTTTGAGTTAGCCGGGCTTACACCAAGTCCAACATTATAACCTGCATTACGCAAAGTTGTGTTGAAGTAATCGTAAACATTCAGCGTAGGATTTACGCGAGTGTATTCGTCCTTTGTATAAAATACGTTAGGAGAGTTATCGTACGTCGCAGTAACATTGTCTCCTGTACCTTCCAAATGATACTTCGCTTCATAATCAAATGTACTGGCTGTACTATACCTGTTCTTTATCTGCACATTGAACAAAGCACCGAGGTCTGCAGTAAACCCAAGCCTTTTAGAAAGACGGGCTTTGTACTTCAGCACCAACGGAATATTTAGGTTAGTGATGTTAAGGCGCTCTTTTATTTCGCCATTAGAGCTGATCACCTGTGTATATGCGCGACCCTTATTATCGGTTGCCTGGTACTCAACTACCATATCTTCAATTACAGCGTCGCCCTGCTGCTGCAGGTACATAAAGCCAAGACCAAGGCCAAAGTGACGTTTTTTACCAAAAAAGTAGCCTATCTGCGCATCAAAGCCGTAGGTAAGTCCATCTTCAAACTTGATCTTTTCGATCTCGCTCGACCCGGCCTTATAGTTTAAGTAATCCCCAAGTATATTACCTGAAGTAAATTCCTGGTTGAGCGTGCCCGCCTTCAGGTTCACATCAACAACCACGCGCGATAAAAGGCTATCAGCCGCAAATTTCTTATGGCCTTTCGTATTAACCTGGGGTGCCTGTGCAAACGTAGATAGTGCGCCTCCGGATGCCAATAACAAGAACAATAGTTTTTTCATCTATGCAGTGTTTAATGTTGAGCTAATTAGTTTTTGATGAACCTTTGGGTTGCGATTTTTGTTCCGTTCTGGTAGCAATCTACCAGGTAAATGCCGGGTGTCAGGGCAGATACATCAATGCTTGCTTTTTGTCCCGCAACCATTGATTTGTGCATATTCTGTCCAAGCAGGTTCACAACATCAAGTTCATATTCACCATTAAGTGGGGCATTGATCTCAATGTTCAGCATGCTTGTTGCTGGGTTCGGATAAAGCTTGATGCTCGCTTCAGCCACGTTGATCTCAGTGATGCCCACAGGCGCATTGTAATATGTTTTCTGGGTGCAGTCACCATCCTTGGTTTTCACCCAATAGTACCTGTGTGTAAAGTCTGGCCCGCTGATAAAGTAATTCGGGTTGATTTCTCCTGCAAGTGTTGTAGGCTCCAACGTAATGCCGTCGTCATAACCCCATTGGTAGCTATCCTGGTTAGGATCAAGGCATATCAGCTGACCGTCAAAATAAACCACTTTCAACGTTCCGGAAATGCTGGTGCCAACATTTACTTTATAAGCCCCGGTCGATGTACAGTTAAAACCTGTAACATTCGACTTAACCATTACTACAGCTTCGCCGGGCGTTGTAAAGCTTACAAGCGCATATTGTCCGCCTTGTCCTGTTGCCCATACGTTCGCATTGGTAGCACTCCAATGATACTCCTGGCCAGCTGGTGGCATAGCAGCTACACCAAAGTTTTGGTACATAGTGCTTGAACATAATTCAGCTGCTGGGTATGTTGTCATTAACAGTGCAGGTGGCGCAGGGTTCACAGTCACCGTAACATACTGGGTGTGAGGACACCCATATGCTGTTACTATATACTTATACATGGTCACCTTCGGTATCAGCGTTCCGTTCACCAGGGTTTCATCTATCACGCTTGTTCCGGAGCCTGTATTCGGTGTTATATCAGGTACAGCGGTCCTGCTCCATGCAAATGTAGATCCGGAAACAAAGCCCGTAGGAGCGTAGTGGAAGTTAACCCCGCTACATGTTGTCATTGTAGTCGGAGAAGATAACCTTGGTGTTGGATGCACAACAACTGTAACATTCTGCACACGTGTACAGCCATTTGCAGTTATTGTATATACATATACCACATTCAGGTTAAAGTTTGTATTGTTAACAAGCTGCTCGTTAGGGTTACCCGTTCCGCTGCCCGCTACCGATCCTAAGCCTGCAAGGAATGGGCGTGTCCATGCATATGCAGAGCCTAAGGTTGCACTTGTTGGAGTATAATTGAATAACTGGCTGTCGCACAATGCCGGAGGCGTAAGTGAACTGTTAAGCATCGGTGTAGGATAAACTACTATCGATACTTCTTCTGTATGACTGCAGCCGTTTGCAGTTAATGTATACACATGAACCACGTTGATCGGGTTCACTGTATTATTATATATTGGCCCGCTTATAGTATCAGTACCCGTAGCTAATGGATTACCGCCTATCGCAGCGCGGCTCCACGCGTATGTCGTACCGGTTGTCAGGCTTGATGGCACATAGAAGATACTGGTGCTGTCGCACACAGCTGATAACACTGTTGCTGAGCTCAGCATTGGAGTAGGATTAACAGCAACTGTGATCGTCTGTGTATTCATACATCCGTTAGCCAATAGCGTATCTATATATGTTACTGTTATTGGGTTAGGAGTGGTGTTATCCAGCACTTCGCTTATGTCACCCGCACCACTGCCGGCCGGGTTACTGATACCCGATACTGCAGCCCTGCTCCATGTAAATGTTGTACCCAGCGTAAGGCTTGCGTGTATATAATTAAACGTAGTACTGTCGCATATTGCAGCCGGCGTAAGCACACTGCTCAACACTGGCGTTGGATTAACAACTACCGCTACCACTTCTGCATTTGTACAGCCGTTTGCAGTCAAAGTATAAACATACATCACATTGATCGGGTCAGTTGTACTGTTCATCAATACTTCATTCGGATCATCTGTACCCGAAGCCGTAGGGTTTGTGATACCTGTTATAGCAGCCCTGCTCCAGTCAAATGTTGTGCCTGCTGTTGCACTGGTTGGTGTATAGCTGAACAATGTATTATCACATATTGCCGGTGGATTGTGGCCACTAGTTAACACAGGCGTTGGATAAACCGAGATCGTAAAGCTGTTGCTGGTACCTGTACAACCGTTAGCACTTGTATTCACAGTGATATTACCTGAGGTTGTAGCTGTTGTTGTATTAGTACCCGTAAAGGCAGCAATGTCACCAGTACCCGATGCAGCAAGGCCTATGCTTGGGTCTGTATTAGACCACGTAAATGTTGTACCTGCAACCGAACCGGTGAAGTTCACAGCAGTCGTCATGCTGCCGTTACATACTGCCTGGTTAGACGATGGATTAACATCCGGTGTAGGATTAACGGTTATGCTGAATGTTTCTACTGCACCCACACAACCCAAACGAACTGGAGTAACTGTAAATACCGAAGTAACAGGAACATTTGATGCGTTAATTGCTGAGAATGCTGCGATGTCGCCTGAACTTGATGGGCCAACGCCAATGCTGGCATCAGAGTTCATCCAGTTAAAGGTTGTGCCGGTCAGCGAACCCGTATAGTTGATAGCACTTGTCATCGTACCATTACAAACTGTCTGGCTCGCAACAGGATCTACACTTGGTATTGGGTTGATAGTCATGCTGATTGTAGCCGGAACTGTCGCACAACCGGTCATTGTATTTGTCATCGTAAGCGTACCTGTATATGCGCCTGCGGCCGCAGTTGCAGGAACCGCTATATTAATAGGTGACGAAGAAACAGGGTCATTATTAACATCCACGAACCCTTCTGCTGTAGCACCGGGATCCCATGCTATACTATATGTCGTAGGTATCTCGTAGGTAATAGTTACCATACCAGATCCTGTGTTATAACCTCTCGTATGCGTAATACCTGTCGCCAACAGAGCATCCGTATATGATGAACCACCACCACCACCGGCCCATGATCCACCGCCGCCGCCATAGTAACCTGCACCACCGCCACCACCTGCAGTAGTAGCGCCATCACCCATACCACCTGCACCAAGAATTCCAGGAGTACCAGCACCACCGGCAGCACCACCGGCAGACGGTGTGCCACCCATGCCGGCAATACCACAGCCTCCTACACCGTCTTCACCTGTAAGTCCGCCGCCATCTCCACCTCGGTCAACATTGGCACCACAATTCAAACCTGCACCACCGCCACCGGCTGCAACTACAACACGGTCGCTCAACAGTGATCCACCTATGCGGATATCGCTGGCACCACCACCGCCACCACCGGAATATGTAGAAAATGCATAGCTACCGTTACCACCGCCATTATAACCGCCGGCTCCACCTGATCCACCATTACCATCAGAACCCTTGCCTCCAACAAATATGTTCAGCACCTGGCCGGGCGTAACTGCCAACGTTGTTTGAACACGTGCACCATATCCCTCCCGGTCAACATATGTGCCCGGCATAGAATTCAATCCACCTGCTCCACCTTGCGCATCTACTGTGATGCTGGTTACACCTGCAGGCACGGTCCAAGATTGCATAGCACCTGTGTATGGAATGGTCACTGTATTAGATATGATATTTGTTGCTCCTGAGAACGACTGTGTTGTTAGTGTTCCGCCTGCACATACATCTGGTATGCCGTCCAATGTTACCGTTGGAATAGGATTAACGGTAACGCTCATTGACGACATGCAGGTTGTTGGCAAAGTATAAACGATATCAGCAGTCCCGACAGATACAGTTGTAACTACTCCGTTTGATGAGCCCACTGTTACTACAGAAGGGTTGCTGCTCGACCATGTACCACCTGCAATTGATGCTGTAAATGTTGGCGACGAGCCCATACAGATATTTCCCACGCCGCTGATCACAGCAAGCGGGTTTACCGTTACATCTGTGGTAACGATCTCTCCGCACGCAGATGTATAACTTATTGTTGCTGTGCCCGCAGACACACCTGTAACCATGCCGGTAGATGCATTCACAGTAGCGATCGAAGGACTGCCACTTGTCCACGTACCACCCGTAACTGTTTCTGTCAGCGTAATATTTTGATTCTGGCAAAATGGAACGTTTCCTGTTATTGCAACCAATTGTGGGCAAAACTGGAGTATTGATCCATCAGCAGGATGACCAAGTGAAGTTGTAAAGGAATTGTTCGTATTCGTAGCGCCTGTCGTAGGCAGTGTCTGGAAATCACTATTGCTGTTCGCTATACCGATCGTAGCACTCAACGCTGCACCTGCTAACGTAGATGATCCGTAAATGAACTGGATAATGTTCGTTCCTTCAAATAGCTTAACCTGGATATTAAGGTGGGAATTAGGTCTGCCATCAAACTTGTCCCAATCATTCCACTCAAGCGTAAATACGCGGCTTCCGGGCACTCCGGTTGTTTGATAATATGCAGTACGGCACGTCCCAAACAAATCATCCCACAAAGGCATCAACCATCCTGCCGTTGTTATGTTACCGCTGTTATTGCTAAAACTTGCAACGCTCGCTCCTGCAAGCGTAAGTACTCCATTCGAATGTCCTTCACACGTCGTGTAGTTGGCACCACAAAAATTAAATGTGAAGCCTATTGGAATACCGGCTGATACACCGTCATCCGAGGCTACAGAGCCCGTGGTGCTTATTGTGACCGGATTTGTTCCACACAAAACCACGTCGCTTATAGCTACAGTACCCACGCCGCCTACAATAGTTGCAAACGTTCCCGATGTCCGGGAGAACGTATAGGTTGCCGCCGACTGCGCAAACGCCGAAATAGTGGCTAAACAAAGCAATAGTAATAAATAGATTTTTTTCATACTCAGAATTTTAGAATAATACTATGGTTGAATCTACTGTACAAAGAAAAAGAAATATGATAGGTATATGTGCTTTCAGGGCGTAAAAATAAACGTTTTTATGCACAAAAATAAATTTTAAACAGAAATCATAATTTATTGAAAGATACCTGCGTGCAGAATTCTCCCGCATCAGCTACCGCAGACAGCGATGCCACTTAAAAAATTCGTGCCAAACAGACCGGTTTTATAAAGAAACTATTTCTTTACCCCGCAATATGGGCACCACAGGATGCAGGTTGGGGGTTGCACAATAGGCCATATCATCCTGCAACCCGTATGCCGATAATCTCTTATAATGGGCACTTTCCTTCAGAAAATCAATATAATTACCCTTCGAAGAATCATTTAGGTGCTTTGCAGCACGTGCGCTGTCGCAATTTATATCAAAGGCATGCTGCACTTTGTTAACTACGGCACCGGCAAATAATGTATCCTCCAGGTTAAACTTATCTTTCCACGACGCACACCCAAGCAATACATTCTTCCCCTTCCTTAATAAAAAGTCACTCACCGCATCCAGGTTAAGGAACGACCCGATAATTATATCTGATGCTCCGCTCACCATATGCAGCAATCGTGTACCATTGGTGGTCGTAAGTACCAGCGTTTTGCCCTTAACGAAGCGCTCCGGGTATTCAGATGGCGAATTGCCGTGCTGTAACCCTTCTGCAACTTTGCCATCCCTTTCTCCGGCAGTTATACTGTCCGGGATACTTTCTCCCAATGCTATACACTCAGCAACAGATGCCACCGGTATCACGCACTTTGCGCCGTTATGCAAGGCCGCAGTAATGGTTGAGGTCGCCCTGAACACATCTATGATCAATACTACTGCATCCCGCGTATTATACAAGTGCAGCAATGCTGGCGACAGGCACACTTCAAGGCTTGGTTTCCCCATATTCGTCATAAGATGACCAATATTTTAAAGGTCAGTTATAAAAAAGCCCCGATAAATCGGGGCTGTAATTTTTCTATGTTTTGCTTATCCCGCACATCTGCTAGTACACCCACATATCGTGCTCCTTGTTGAAGATCTCTACGGCAGCATTCTGGCTTTCGTACAAAGACTCCATCGCCGACATATTGTCTTTGAAGTTCAAACCACCTGTGCCAAGCGCTCCGTAAGGATTGCTAACCTTGGTGATCTTGCTTGAGAATTGACGGCTTTCAAAGAATTCGTCCCATGTGTAGCGCGCAATATCATTATGTGGGTTGAACACCTCATACTGTGCAAACAGGTTACGGCAATCAGGATAATACACCCAGAATATCGCCTTATCACCACGGTAGTCACCCGCGTCACCAATAATCGCCATTACAGGGGCTATACCTACTATCCTTACAACCATCTGGCCTACGTTACGGTCAAATATCCAGTCTTCCTTGATACGGTATTTAGTTATACGCTCTGGCTCAAAGTCATGCTTGATGATCTTGATTACTTCCTGTCCGGTTACCGGGTCTACTAGTGTAGTAGTATCCGGTGGTGGTATCAGTTGTTCCATCAACTGTTCCTTGGTGATCACTTGCGTAAAGCGGTCATCAAAGTTCGAATAGGCCTTTATCTTGCCTCTCTTTATACCATCAATTAAAATTTCTATGAACATACCGCCGCCGCTCTGCTCGTCCCCGGTATAACGGAAACCAAGGTTTGCTTTCTCGCGTGTATCTATTTCACGCCAAACGCGCTTTTTCCAAAGGATGTCGTCCTCACGCAGATACTGCCATGGTATTGGCGTACTGTAGTGTGGCACACGGTCATAAGCGCCATCAGGTGTCTTTGATGGCATCCATATGTCGTTCACCCCTGGGTTACCACCACCGGAAACCGATGGGTCGGTAGATGATCCCGGTTGTGCAAAAGCTGCACCTCCTGCTAAAAGCAATGTTGCTACGGCTGTTAAACTATACTTATTCAGGATGTTCATGATCCTTTCGTTTTTGCTAAGTTAATTAATTCAATGTAAACAGTAATGGGCTAAGGTTCCTTGTTGTCTTATCCGGTCCTACAGCTTTTATCTGCTCTATAAATATCCTGTCACCTGCCCTTGCTGTATTCATCAGTTTAAGAATATCCTTGTTATCCGAGAAACGGCAACCTGAGCGGTTCTCAACAGTATACGGGCCCTGGAAGTCTTTACCCTTAGGCAGCATACTAAAGCTGAAACCTACAACCTGGAACTTCGCGTCAAAATCAAAACCTTCCAGCACGGCTGCAGGAGCGATCATGTTCCTGAACAGGGCCGCACTCATACCACCCCCTACCGAGTTACCCAACTTGGCTTTCGGGTCAGGTATACGCTTTACACGCACAGGGAACACACCAACTTTCTTCAGGCCGGTCCCGTCTTTTGGTTTAGCCATGATGTTCACATCCACATTGCCTGGCTTATCAGACCAGATGTTGAAGTGTCCCTTTCTGCCAAATGAATCCGCCCTTACTTCAGCGCCGGCGATCTGCAGCGTCACATCCTCCACCGAATAACCGGCAGCAGCAACTGTTACAGGGTTCGCAACGCCAATATAGAATACGTTCATTTTGTCCAGCTGCATAGATGCACCTGTAGTACCCACCATGTATTCAAACTTCCAGTCCCTTTCTATCGGGCCATTTTCTGTTTGCAACACGATCTTACCTTTTATGGTCTGCAAGCCAGTTCCCTTAGCTATCGTTTCCCATGGTATTACACCATTTACAGAAGGTTTGGTAGAACCACCACCGGACATTCCTTTTACCTCGGGCCTTTGCGCTTTGTTGAACGCCGCAAGCATGATAGAAGCTTCGATCTTATCACCTTCCAGCGCATAGCTTTGCTTCGGCACAGCGATAGCACCAATGGTATCGAACTTGATGTCCTTTAAGTGGGCCTCTTCGAAAAGTTGCTTTACGATCAGCGCCTCACTGCTGCGCACGTCATTCTGGTATTTCGAGAAAAGCGCCATGGCCGCAACCGCAGGCATGTGTTCAAAGTTACCTATGGCCCAGTCAGCTCTAGGGTTATGATCATTAGCTTTAACAGCATCAACCTTTAGTGGCATCAGTGGTGCTAACTGATCAGGATTATTAACCTGAGAAAGCAGGAACTCACGCATCTCAGTGATCTTACTTTTCAATTCATTACCACCTTTCTTTTCAACAAGCAGCAATGTAGTGGCATCGATATCGTCCATCTTATCCGGGAATTTCGGATCCTCATGGCTGTATCCGCCTGCTTGCATTACTATTTTTTTCTTCCAGTCTTCAAGATATGCAACCATAGCGTCTGCACGCTTCACAACTTCATCTGCTTTTTCTCTGAATGGCCTTACTTTTTCAGCCTGTCCGGGAGCTTTTTCATTCTCTATTATAGCAGCGTATATTTCCTTGTTCCGGGTCTCGATAGACTCATTGGAGTTATCGATACTCGAACTCAGTGTCCTGAACGCATTCAGGATCTCATTTGACACATTAAGCGCCAGCAGTGCGGTCAAGACCAGGTACATCAGGTTGATCATCAACTGCCGCGGCTCCTTAGGTATAGACATTATTTATCTTTTACTATTAACAGTTATTGTTTCGCTCTATTATACTACCACTCAACTAGCGGCCCTGCATTGCAGACAACATGTTGCCATATACCTGGTTAAGAACAGTAAGGTTCTTAGCAAGCAATGCGATCTGGTCCTTAGCACTGCTCGCGTCAGCTGCACTCGATGCCATAGCATCAGATGCATTAACAAGGCTGCTATAGAATTTGTTCATTGCTTTCAGGTGGTTGTTTGCATCGCTCAGTTCCACTTCATAGATCTGGTTCAGCGTACCAAGGTTCTTAGATAATACAACAACCTGGTCATGGAATTTAGCAGTGTCTTCTGCCGCTTCGTTAAATGCACTCATTGTCCTTGATGCACCCACGAAAGTATTTTTCATTTCACCCAAAGCAGTAGCTGCTTCACGTGCACTCTGTGTGTAAGCACCGGTTGCAGATGTTACATCGGCCATATCTTTTATTTGGTCAACGGCCTTATTGAAGTTCTGGAAATTCTCATTCAGCCTCTTCAGGTTAGGTGTGTTGATCTGTGCTTCTTCCAGCATTTTGTCCAACGACTTTGTTGGTGGCTCACCTGGCTTTGCAACTTGCTCCAGCTTAATGCCTTTGCGGTATGCTTCAGCATGCGGGCTCTCTGTGATGTTCGGATAGAAACGCTCCCAGTAATAATCTTTATGCGGCGGAATAAGGCCTAACATCGCGAACAGAACCGCTTCTGTACACATACCTGCCGTAAGCATCACACTTGCACCGGGCCAGTGCTGGATTTTAAACAGGGCTCCTAGTAACACCACCGACGCCCCCATACCAATCAGAAGATTTTTTACGTACTTACCTCTCTCGGTCTCAAAAAACAGAACTAATGGATTCATTTTTGTTGATTTTTTCTTTTGTTTAAAAAACGGTTAACTAACTAATAATTGGTGTGGTGTTATGCTTATCTTCTCAATGCACGCCTGTTGGTCAATGCAGGTACAACTTCAGTGTAGATGCAACGGAAACCAATGTATGCTTTTGCAGTATCTTCATATTCGTAGTCGCGTGTACCTACTTGCAGGTAGTATGCCACATCGCGCCAGCTGCCACCACGCACCACCTTACGCCTCATCCATTTAGAATCTCCGGGCTGCACATTATAAGTAACACTTGGGTTGAGGTCTGCTTGTTGCTGGTAAGCACCACCATAAAATTCTGATGCTGTCCACTCAGATACGTTGCCCGACATATTCTTTAACCCATAGTCATTGGCTGCATACCAATCAACCGGTACTGTGTAAAGGCCACCGTCTGCTGCATAGTTACCACGTTGTGGTTTGAAGTTAGCAAGGTAACAGCCCTTTTTGTTGATGATGTATGGGCCACCCCATGGATAAGGGGATTCGTTCCTGCCACCACGTGCTGCATATTCCCACTCTTGCTCTGTGGGCAGGCGGAAACGGCTTTCAGTGTACAGGCGCTCACGGTCACGCGACGATTTCCACTCCCTCGTGCGCCAATCGCAGAATGCATTTGCTTGTTTCCAGGTAATACCAACAACCGGGTATTTGTTAAAGCCCTGGAACCAGAAATATTGCTGTGTGATCGGCTCGTTGAATGAGTAATTGAACTGGCGCATCCAAACGTTAGTGTCAGGATATGCAGGCACATCAAAATTATTGATGTACTTGATCTGAGACTCAGTAGGATGCTGAACCGAATTTGCATAATCAAATGCTGTGTAACGGTAAACCAACTTCGTCGGGCCGTTATCAAAAACTTTTCTGCCCCAGCCCGATTGATCTGCAGGCACGAACATTGATGAAAGTTGATCCTGTACTTCAGGGTCCTTCCAGTTGATACGCTTGGTCATATCAAGGCGCTGCGTACCATCCGGGTTATCTTTGAAGTTACCAAGTATGGTATTGGCTATCGAATCCCTTACATAGTTTGTGAACTGGCGATACTCCTGGTTCGACAACTCAGTTGCATCCATATAAAAACCTACCAATTGCACAGTATGCACTGTCGCATCATTCCTGCCGCGAATGTCCTCATCGCTTGCGCCCATTTTGTACGAACCAGATGGAACATACACCATGCCTATTGGGTATGGCGCTATATAATTCATCCTAGTTTGATCACCAACCAGCTGGCCATTTGAACCCGATTTTCCGCAACTTGCAGCAAGCGCAAGCAACGCTAAAGCCGAGACCTTTAGGGAAGTTTTTTTCATACTACTCTATTGTTTTTGCAATTTAGCAACTAAATATTTTCAAGTTTTTTAACCCCTTTCCCACAAAACCGATGCACAATATTCAAAGTTTTTTCGAAAAATGCAACTATCCGTCGAAAATTGTCACATTCTTGCCGTTAAAATTTATCTATATCGTAAAAATAACTCATTTGTTTACCAGTTCTATGGCGTCTTTTACGCTGGTTACTGGTGATAGGCAGGCTTGTTCTGTACAGACAAATATATGCATTTCGCCTGCAAATAACTTGTTTTCAAGGATAGGCACATCGCATGATTTATTGTCTAATGCGATGATATAAGCCTGGGGTAACGGACATAACTGCATGATTTTCAAGCTATTTATGGTATCATCTCCCGAGCACACTACCATTTTCATACCCAAGATTTGCTTTTGTACCAGTTGCGCCCAATAACCAAATGAGTAACTGTAGCGCACCGCAGTATCGCACATATTAGCTATCACTTCACTTGCTTGTTCTATCCAGTCATGTTTTTCCATGCACATACCGCATATCCAAAGGTTATGTGCCATCACAGCATTGGCCGATGGGGTTGCACCGTCATAAAGGTCTACTTTGCGCACAGGTATATCCGCTTGCCCTTCAGGCGTATAGTAAAACAAACCGTTGTCTGCACTAAAACGTTTCACCACATCCTCTGTCAGTTCAGCCGCTTTCACTATCCATCTGTTATCTCCACTTGCTGATGCTAACTGCAAAAGTGCCTGGATCAAATATGCATGATCATCCAGCTTGCCGGGTATTTTAGCAACACCGTTTTTCCAGGTGTGCTTCAACGTTCCGTTATGCTCATAACTACTCAGCATCCAGTTCATGTGTGCACTCGCCCTGTTTGCATAATGCTCATCCTGCAACGCTGTTGCTGCTTTGCTCAGCGCAATGTTCATCAATGCATTCCACGATAGCAAACACTTATCATCTGTTATTGGTCTTGTTCTTGTCGCTCGTTTGATGCGCAATTTATTTTTCACTGCATCAATGCGCTGCATCACTTCTGCTGCTGCAATGCCCGTATCTTCTGCTATCTGCGCAATAGGCTTGTGCACGTGCAGTATGTTTGTTCCTTCCCAATTCCCCTCTCTTCTTACACCAAAATATTCTTCAACCAATTCATCATTTTCATGCAATGCTTCTATCCACTCATCCCAAGTCCAGGTATAGAACTTCCCTTCCTCCCCTTCGCTGTCAGCGTCCAGCGCACAATAATATCCACCGCTCGCGTCCCTTAGTTCACGTTCAACGAATGCTATTGTTTCCTTCACAATTTCCTTATACCGTTCGTTCCTGGTGATAGCATACGCATCGCACATCGAACATACAAGCAATGCGTTGTCATAGAGCATCTTTTCAAAGTGCGGTATAAGCCAGTTGCTGTCAGTTGCATACCGTGCAAATCCTCCGGCAAGCTGGTCATATATGCCGCCATCTATCATCGCATCAAGACTGCGCAAGGCTTGCTGCAATGCCGGTTCGTACTTAGTGAAGTGATAATGCTCCAGCAGATAACTGATAGCCATTGTGCCCGGGAATTTCGGCGCATTCCCAAAGCCTCCTTTTTCCTTATCTGCCATCTGCAGCAAGGCATCCGCTATCCTGCGCGATGTATTTTCTGTCGCTTGCGTATTTGTTGATGTAAAGAACCTTTGCGATGCCTGCTGCAGGTGCGTTATCATCTGTGTTGCCTGCAGTGCTATTTCATCCTGTTGTCCGTTCCATAATTCATTGATCCGTTGTAATAGCTGCATCCATGAAGGGCGGTTGTATGCCGGGCGCGGCGGATAATATGTCCCGCCGTAAAACGGCGCTCTATCCGGTGTCACAAAAACATTCAACGGCCAGCCCCCGCTTCCACCTATCGCCTGCACAGCATCCATATACATATGATCGACGTCGGGATGCTCTTCACGGTCTACTTTAATACATACAAAATGCTCATTCATGTATGCAGCTGTTTCATCATCTTCAAAGCTCTCATGCTCCATCACATGGCACCAATGGCAGGCGGCATATCCAATACTCACTATCACTGGTTTATGCTCTTGCCTGGCCTTTGCAAAAGCTTCATCTCCCCAGGGATACCAGTCTACCGGGTTGTTGGCATGTTGCAGTAAATAAGGGCTTTGTTCGCTAACGAGTCTGTTCGGCATACTGTAAAGGTAGGAGTCTGATTTGTTACCGCCGATATGAACCACTTTACCACACATAACACACTCGTTTTAATAGCACTTGTACTATTATAACGATGTGTAATTAAAAATATTGTACGATTAATTAACTCTTGGTTAATTTTTCTTGTTGGCCGACAAGAACAGCTCTAAGGCCGATACCATAGATGGCGCATTAGGGGCCGGTGCTTTTATATCAAGCCTCAGCCCGCTGTCTTCAACAGCCTTCGACGTGGTAGGCCCGAAAGCTCCTATCATAGTACCGTTCTGCTTGAATGCCGGATCGTGATCGAACAATGTCTGCACACTGAACGGGCTAAAGAAAACGATCATATCGTAAGACGACTTCATTACAGGGGCAATGTCGTTCGACACCATCCTGTAAAGTGTACATTCTGTATACTTTATGTTATGCTTGATGAGATATTGTGCAATGTCATTCTTCGCAGTGTCAGATAGCGGCAGTATGTACTTCTCATTCTTGTGCTTACCTATCACATCCATCAACCCTTGGTTACTGCCATCAGCCGAGAAAAACACTTTACGCTTGCGGTAAAGAATGAATTTCTGCAGGTATAACGCAACAGCCTCTGTGATACAGAAATACTTCATATCCTGCGATACCTTAACCTTAAGCTCTTCGCATATCCTGAAGAAATGATCCACAGCATACCTGCTGGTAAATATGATGGCAGTGTATTCTGCAATGTCTATACGTTGCTTCCTGAACTCCTTACCACTCAATCCCTCAACTCGGATAAAAGCATGAAAGTCAAGCTTTATCTCGTACTTCCTGGCGAGGTCAAAATAGGGGGATTTTTCTGTTTCGGGGCGAGGCTGGGTAATTAATATACTGTTGACCTTCAGTTCCTTTTTCTCAGTTCCCTTCTTTTTTGGACTAACAACTTTGGCCATAGTCTGATATACAATTGGAATGCGGGTTAACTAGGCTACAGGCCTAATAAAACAAAAGGCCCTTCACCAATAACTTCATTAAAACCGCTAACGGTAATAATTCCGAGGCGCAAAGGTACATAAAAAAATGGAATCTTGAATATTGGAAAAACGAACCAAACACCTGCCAAGAGCGGATATATCTGTTCAATAATAATATCCCTGCAACTACAAATGAGATGATTACCACCTGTTGCGCCCACTCCCTGTCAGCAAACGCAAGGACGATGATGAAAGGAATTAACGTCACCCCCAACACCTTGTTTATAAGAAACACATTGAACAAATAATGTTCCGTAATTCCCTCCACCCTGAACGCCCACCCACTGAACCTGACAGCTAGGTATTTGGCAAAATAAATAACCGCCGTTCCTAATATCAGCATGATGATCAGCAGCGATGGCGGTATCACCCCCGAATTATATGGAGTAAAGAACCGGACAACATAGTAGATGTACGAACCACCGGCAAACACAAAGAATATGTTCATCAACAGGTTGGGCATACCGGATCCCTGCAACTGTTCCTTCAACTGCCTGTTACTCAACGTCGGGTTCCAGAACGCTCGCCATAGATTAAGGAAATACCTCGTATCCATGAACCGTATCAAACCCAATATCAAACAAAGGAACAAAAGGAGGTAAAAATCCGCCGTCTGCGATCTCATTTGGTGCGGTAACTCTATATCGCTGGTAATGTATGTGGTTGCCATCATCGGGTGATCGGCAATAAGCTTCGCAGCCATTTCAATCGTACCCCGCTCCAGCGTAGAGTCATCCGCCGCTACTACCACATCATATTTAGGGAAAGGCACCGCCGCCCATACATTACTGCATAGCAACAACAAAACACCAATAACCAAATACCGGGAAAACCTCATGATACCTCCGCAAAAGTAATTTTAAATAACATGCCATAATTTCCGGTAATGCACGTAATCAACAGTGTTTGCACAATTGCCCACCCTCGCTGAAAAAGTTGCTGCGGGTAAAAAAGCCTGCCTACCTCCGGTAGGTAAACCGGTAGGCAGGGTATAATTTCCGGAAATACCCGTTTTTCGGTTAATAATTTTTAGCGGTTGTAAATGAAATGCGCTGTGGACTTGTTTTATGTTTTTCGTTTTCATGTATAAAGGGGTATAAAAAGGTATATTTTGGGTATAACGCTCAATACAAAAGGTATAAAAGGGTATAATTTTCCATAAACAAAGAACTGCCAAAATGCGCGCTGCCAGCAGGTTACAGCCGTTTGGGGCGCAATATATAATGCAGCAAAAAGTATGTCAGAAAAGCGAGAGCGAGAAAGAGTGCGGAGGGCGATTTTCTTGTCCGAATCAGGATTTACAGAATTAGAAAATGAACAAGATGCGCGAGTTGTCCTGCGCGAGCGCGGAACAGCTGAATATATTCTAAAATCAGTATCTTGATGTCGCCGAGTCATAAACCGGCGACTAGGCGAGGACCGAAAAAACACCACAAAATGAACGATGAAACAAACAATCACAAAAAGGAAAATATACTTGATTCCTATGTGATGAAAAGCACTCAAAAAGTTCCCCCGCTCCCTATCATTAGAGACTTAGGTTTAAAACAAGGACGCACCGAAATAAGTTTATTGAAATTCGGTTGGATGACCATTCTTTCCATCTTATTGCTAATAGGTGCATATGCAGATATGGGATACCGATACTACGATTTTATCAGAGTTGCAGTATGCATCTCATTCGTTGTATGGGCTTATTATGAAATCACTACCGGAATTAATTTCCTTGCAGCCATAACAGCATTTGGAATTGCTATTCTTTTCAACCCTGCTTACAAATTAACCTTTGAAAAAGATACATGGTTTGTATTTGATTGGATATCTGTTTGCTGGATGGGACTAACCATTTGGTTTAACATATGGCTCATGAAGCGAACTAAAAAAACAGTAGTACGCCAAACAGAGGAATACCGAAAGTGGTTACGAGATGTGTTCGCGGATATAGAAAAAGGGGAATGGGGCTACCATCTAGCCATGGCGGCACTTGAAAAAGAAGATATGGAAAACTGGCAAAAGGCTAAAATATCAGGTGTTCTTAATCACGCCTATGGCAAGCTTAGCGATGAAAATAAAAAATCTGATCACCTAAAATATGTAATGCTGAAACTGTCAAAGCTGGACTATATACCAAGCCCCCAAGAGTTAAATAAAATATTTGGGCAAAAATAAAACTACAAGCTGCTAACTTAAAAATATTTCTCTAACTATGACATTACCAAAATATCAGTGGAACGGGTAGCGCGTGTGTCCTGAACGAGATTGCAGTAAAGAACACCGGCAGCTGCTGAAGCTCATTTTATGCTTTTTCAAACCCTGTCAGGGTCTTACTTATCTTGGCAAACTCCCATCTTGGTATACCACTTTCTGTTGGCAACATAAACAATGAGAATGGTTCTATCACCCTTTTATCAAAATGGTATCCGTCCCATTCTGAAATTTTCTTTGCAAACTCTTTAATATTGCTAATTACTTCACTCCAAATCACAGGCTGTAAAATGAACCTATCACCTTCTACCCCTTCCCGCAATTTATCGTTTCGCTTCCTTACTAATTTTCTCCTTACTTCTCTAGGGTTTGTGTCGGTCAAAGTGATATTTACTACTTCTAAAAGATAAGTTTTACCATCATTTCTATTAGCTATTAAAAACTCTGCATCTTTTATACTCCCAATTTTTGCAGCTGCTTCGTTAAATTCAAAATCCGAATTTAACGCTGTATCAAGTACAAGTAATTCACCTATATAGTGTCTATATTGGTTGTTAGCATTGCGGAATATTTTTGAAACTGTATCTGTTAGCAATGTTCTTTGTCCTTCTAGAAGCCGATTTTTCAGTGATAGAAACAAACTTTCATAACAACCTAAAAGATTAACCATAGCTGACACCAAATGTTCGTCTGTAACTCCATCGCCTATTCTTGTTGTAAAAAACAACAGGTCGTAAAAATCACCGTCATTAAACGGGTTATATCCTCTGTCTAATTTCTCTCTTTTTTCATTCCTCACGTTTATTTTTTCGCGTATCAATTCTTCAAATTGTTTAACATCAACAAAATGAAGGATATTAGGGATGTACTTGCGAATTATTCCCATGAAATCAAGTTGTTCCATTTTGACTATTTTCTTCTACAATGACATTGTCATATTTTTAATTGCTTTTGGGCCTCTTCCCAATCCATTAATTGTGTATTCCCAGATGCTACGTTTTGCACTTCCTGTTTACCTAAATCAACCCACCAAACTCACCCCATTCACATCCGTGGTAAGCACATCGCTCATAAAATTCAGGAACGGCCGCATCTTCTTAAAAGTATCGCTCGCAATTTTGGCAAAATCCGGGCTTAACACTTCCGAATCCGTAAAATCATGCTTCAGCAGGAACTGCTTATACCGCAGCAAATGAATCGCAGGATGGTCCTTCGCATAACCCCTCGGCGCAGAGCTCAGTTGCTCACCCATCAACCCGCCAAAGGTTTGTACTAGTGTTTTATTGGCAAGCATCTTATTCCATTCATCATAATTCAGGTCTATATCCTGTCTTATCCGCTGCATATCATCCGTGTTCGGCCCCCAGAATCCACCGCCCACAAAACTCTTCCCCGGCTCTATACTAAAGTAATACCCTCCCCTCAGCTTCTTTGTCGCTCTTTTGAACCCGCCATGCCATGCCGGGTTATAAGGTGTCTTATCCTTCGAGAATCTTACATCCCTGTATATCCTGAATAAACTCTCCTTGCCACTTGCTGTTTCAATACTATCATGCTTGTTCATCTCCGCCAGCAGCTCAGATGCAAACCCTATTACATTTTCATGTGTTGCAGTATATACATCCTTATGCATGGCAAACCATTCCCGGTTATTGTTCTTCGCCAGCTTCTTCAAAAACTCAAACGACTCTTTTTGTATAAATGCCTTAGCCATAGTTACTTTTTAGCTTTCTTTTTCTTAGGCGCTGCCTTTGCCTTCTTATTAAACTCTACACATAGGTCCAGCCAATATTCAAAATCCTTTTTACTCTTCATCCCTTCTTCACTTACATAAACATAACCCTTCATGGGCCTACCTGTAAATATCATCTCCCTACACCCTTTTCTTTCCAGCGCTTCCTCGTATATATCTGGCCCTATCCGGCACATCATCTCATCCTGCACTACACCAATGCACATTTTGCCGTTCAGCATATAGCATACACCTCCAAACATATACTTCTCCTCCACCTTTGGCAGGCCGGCCATAGCCTCACGTATACGGTTACTTAGTTTTTCGCTGTATGCCATATAAAAATGTTTTAGTGAATTTCAGCATATTCTTTTAATCCCGCAAAGAATTTTTTTATGCCTTTTTCCGTCTGGCTGCGTATCATCAGCACATCCATTATCTTACCCAGCAACCCAAACTTCACCGAATACTCCATTACCTGTTTCACTATCGTACCGCTGCCGTTTTGCTCAAAGCTATAACTATGCTTCAACCCGTTTATCGGGAATGAGCAATCAGTAAGCTGGTAGGTAAGCGCTTCATTGGGTTGCCATACAGTCACTTTTTCTTCAAACCAGTTCTTACCATCTTTCATATTTACTTTCCTCTTTGCACCAACGCCTGTCTTATCCGCCGATATGGCCCTGGATGTTTTCACGGTAGGGTCATATTTTTCAAGCGTATCCAGGCTTGCCAGTATGCCCCATATCTTTTCTACAGGCGCATTAATGCTCATTTCATTTATCAATGTTGTCATATTTACTTCTCTGTAAGCGATCTAATGTTATTCAATATCTGCTCCTGTATTTGCCCCATCTTTCTCTTCATCATTAAAGCATTCATGATGCGCACAACAAAGTTGGCAGGCTCGTAATACGACTCATTTATGATTCTTGTCTGGCTATCACCTGTTTTCTCCAAATAAAAACAGAACCGCGGGTCAATAAGCATTTTGCTCATGCCCATCGTATCCTCCTGTATCACCCAAACTGTTTTTTTGTAGGGGATCATTTCCACTAATTGTTCCGTCATAGTGCCCTTTCTTCCTCCGTTTTGCATTTCGCATGTGCGTGTAGCCCCTTGTATATCCATGCGCCCTGTTGCTTTTGTAACACCCGGGTTTATCTGGTGCAATACGCTAATGTCGGTAATTGCCGCCCAAACTTTCTCAACAGGCGCATTTATGATCGCTTCGTTCCTGGCTTGCAGTTGTCCCATATTATTTCATTGAGTGTAAGCCTACTTTATTCCCTTCACAATCCAGGAAATGAGCCATAAATCCATTTTCTCCTATTGGCGTTTTGGGTAACAATATTTTGCCGCCCGCACCTTCTACCCTGCCCAATATGGCCGAAAGGTCTTCGCCGCCATTCAGGTAAGCAAGTGTTCCTTTATCCGATGGCTCATAACCCGGCCCTTCTATGATACCACCTCCAATACCTTCTTTCATATCAAAAGGAAAGAAGGCCATTTTCATGCCCATAGCATCTACCACAAACATTTCGGCACTCAGTATTGCCTCATAGAATTTCTTCGAAATTTCGAAATTTTTTGTTGGGATCTCCACCCAATTGATCGCATTTTTCATTCTCTGTTTTTTTTAGATTTAAGATTAACTTGTTAATTGCAAGTGCAAATAAACATAATCCACTTGTAATTTGCAAGTGATTTTTTTGGTAACTTTGCCTCGTGAAAAAGACTGTTCAATACAGGTCAGATTGCCCGATAAGCACCGCCCTCGACATTTTTGGCGATAAATGGTCGCTGCTGATCATCAGGGACCTCGTATTTAAAGGCAAGAACACATATGGCGATTTTTTAGAAGCAGGAGAGGGCATCGCCACCAACATCCTTGCCGACCGACTGGCGTTACTCGAATGGGCTAAGATCATTTCAAAAGAAAAACACCCCGATAGTAAAGCTAAGGTACTATACAGGCTCACACAAAAAGGAATTGATCTGGTACCGGTGTTAGTAGAGATAATTGCCTGGAGCGAGCAATATCATGAAGTGCATCCGATGGCAGTGGAATTTGCCAAACAGATAAAAGCTGACAAAGAAGGCATAATAAAAATGGTTCGCGAGAGCCTCAAAAAATAATTACTTCTTCTTTTTAAACTGCTCATCAACCACCACCGCCTCAAAAATATAAGTCTTCAGCAGTTCGGTATCAATATCTTTTACACTCAGAAAATCCCTGTAATACACTTGCTTCCTATCTCCCTTATCCAGGTAGTTGATTTCATCCGTCAGCAAATACCCTTGCTGGAACCCGAACCTTACCCCGTGATAGCTTTTGGCTTTACCCCACAATATTGCAGACGGCCATATAAAGAACATGCCTTTGTTCACCTTATAAAAAAGCACATTGTATGACAGCTTTTCAGTAATGTATGGCACACTGTCAAAAATTATCTTGCGCAATCTTTCAACTATTGTTAATTCATCAGCGGGCAGATAGTCAAGGAACTCATCCACCGATCTGAACGCAACAAACTGCATTTTTGTTTTTGTCATAAGCCCCATCAGCACTGTAAAGTAAGCTATTTTAAGCGATGCAAACTAACCTGCTGCCTACCTGCAATTCTTATGAACGTTGCGTGTATTACAGCAAAATAGCAGATGTTAATATCCTGTGCATTTTTACACTGCCGTAACAATGCTGCTTACCTTTGGCATGTAATTTTCATTAACTTTGGTATAAACCATTGTGCTTATGTTTGATGACGATCTGAATGACGAAGATTGGGGGCCGTTAGATGAAACCCTCAGAAAGTACGAAGAAGTAAAGCGAGGAGAATCAGCGAGTATATTAGACGAAGAAGAATTTGAACGGGTAATTGAATATTATTTCCAGAATAGCAACGAAGAACAGGCGCTTCTTGCCTGCGACATAGCCAAGACTTATTACCCTTTTTCCGCATCTATCTTATTACTAAAAGCAGAAATACTTACTCAGGCTCAGAAATACGGTCAGGCATTAAAAACGCTTGACGAAATGGAGCAATATGACAACAACAGCCTTGATGCCGTATTGCTGAGGTCCGATATATTGCTCGCCCAATTCAAATACGATCAGGCAGCCCTTTGGCTCGAGCAGCGTTCAGCCGACTTCGGCGGCAAAGAAAAGATCGAGATATTACTGGAACTGTCCGACGTATACGACGAAAGCGAAGAGTTCGATGCCGTTTTCGATACACTGCAGCGGGTCATTAAAATCGACAAACGTAACGAAGAGGCCCTGCAGAAGATCTGCTTCTGGGCAGAGTTCACGCAGCGCTTGGAAGAGAGTGTTACCATTCATATCCAGCTCACCGACGACGACCCGTACAATGCACTCGCATGGTTCAACCTCGGTGCCGCCTACCAGGGACTGAAGATGTACGAGAAGTGCATAGACTCATACGAGTTCTGTGTGGCTATTGACGAGAAATTCGAATTCGCCTACCGCAATATGGCCGATGCCTATATGCGCCTCAAATGGTACGAGAAAGCGCTCGATGTATTGGAGAAACACATAGAGATAGCAAAACCGGAAGATGTGATTTTTGAAGCAATGGGTTATTGCTGGGAAAAAAGAAAAGATTACTCACGCGCCCGCCAGTTCTATCGCCAGGCATCTCAGCTTAGCCCGCAGGACGATGGCATTTTCTATAAAATAGGCGAAACCTATGCCCGCGAAAAACAATGGGAGAAAGCAGTGAAGTCTTATTCAGTGGCTTTGCACCTCAATAAGGATAACGCCGCCTATTGCATGGCAATAGGTAATTGCCTCATGGAGATGGACGTAAAAAGCGAAGCGCTGGTTTGCTTCCTTAATGCAGTGCGCCTCAAGCCGGGTAACAAGTCAACATGGATTGCCCTCATAAAAGGTTTATACCTCACAGGCTACTACGATGAAGCGATCACACAATTAAGTGTGGCCCGCGAGCATTGTGGCGATAAAGGCGATTTCCATTACTACCACGCTGCATGCCTCTTCGAGCTCGGTAAAGCAAAAGAAGCGATGCTGCAGTTGGAAAAAGGATTGAAAGCGATGCCTTCAAAAGCGAAGCTCTTCACGGAACTGAACCCGGAATTCCTCCGCCGCAGCTCCGTTACAGATGCAATAGCCAAGTATAAGAAGAAGTGACCTGCTGGTAGTCAAAAATGTCATGGTGAGCTCGTCGAACCATTGCTGAGGATTTTGGAGACAGTTTCATCACGGAAAATAATTGGTAAGCCTTTATCAAGCTCTGGGTGATATTATGTAAGATCCTTTAACCCTTACGGATAGTAACGCTTACTTCCTGATCCATACCCTCGTCCCCACTACCACAAAATTGTAAAGTTCTTCTACATCTTTATTCCTTATCGCAACACATCCGTCGGTCCAGTTCACTCCTGTTTCTATCATATCATCACCACCCTTCCACACACCATGTATCCCCACATCACCACCTATCTTCGCGTTCCTGGGTATCCGTCCTTCTTCCTTAAGTTTACTAAAGTGCGCTAACGAGGTGTCATTAGGGTAGCTCAGCAACATGAACTTATCATACTTTGAATTCGGGTTCTTATTCTTAATGGTAAACCACCCCTCTGGTGTGCAGCGGTCGCCCTGCATGCACTTATCTTCCATGGGCTTTGGCCCGAACACCGCCTTGTACGATCTGATGAGCTTGTTCCTGTAAAATACATCCACCACATACCGCGATTTACTGACCACTATCCTCACCTGCTCCTTGTCCATCGTATCCGGGCTGATAGCCACTTTGATGTTCAACGTATTTTTTATGATGAGCGTTTCTTTTATCCGCTGCGTCCCCTGGTCATATTGCACCGTGCGGACTATGTTGCCGTCCTTGTCTTTATGCTCCTCCAGTATTTTCACATTCGTAGGCCGGGGCACGTCCTTGGGCTCAGGCTTGTGCACTTGTGCCCACCCGTCGTAGAAAGAGAACAATATCGCTATAAAGCAGAAAAGTAAGTTGATCCATACCCGATGATCTGTTCTCTCTTGCACTGCCTGTAGTAAAATTTTTATTCCCATCTATAGATCACCTTGCATTTTCTTGTACTCCTTGTAAGAGATCATGATGTAGTCCGGTGGTATCCTGAAGTTGGCGTTCTCTACCGGTCCGGCTTCAATTTTGTCAGCATTAAAATGCATGGTCACTCCGTCCTCGCTGTATGAGAAGATCAACGGAATAAAATGCACGTCCGGGAATCGGTTAAAAGCAACCGGCAACGCAGGGTACCAGTCCTTCGTGTAGCAAACATCAAATGCGGTGCCATCATTATACTTTATCGTGCCTTTATAGGTGGCGCAGCTGGCAATATTATCCGCACGCACCTCCTCATTGGCAATATTAAAACCTGCATACTTCTCCTGCTTCCTCATCACTTCTTCCATACTCAGCTCCACCGCATATTTTTTACCATTCCTGTTCTGCAGCGAGTAGATCGTATTGGCAGTAGCGTTAATGATGATCGCATGCTGGTAACCGTTGGCAAGTCTCAGGTCCTTTCTTAGTTGGCCACTCTTAAAGGTAAAGGTGTAAATGCCGTCAAATACCTTCCCTTCTGCCGAAACCAGCTTCACTTTATAATTGATAAACCCCTCAATAAGTGCTTTTTGCCCCATGGCAGGCATAACCGGCAATAGCAGCATAAACAGGAAAACATGCACCCTTTGAACCATAACGCGTTTAGCGGGATATTTCGATACAAATTACCATTTTTCAGGCAGTTAATAATAACAGGCGATATTATTTCCAACGAATTTATTATTTCTTTATCATTTTTGAGTAGCTAAAATCCGTACTTTGCTTGTTATCTGAATCAATCGAAATCTATGAAACGTATTACGAGGTATAAAGGGTTTGCTGCCGGTGTCATTGTATCTGTTACTGCCTTCCTTTTCATTAATGCAAGGTCCGGCGACCCCTACTTTGAGATATCGAAGAACATGGATATCTATATCAACCTGTTTCGCGAGCTGAATACTTATTACGTAGATCCCATCGAACCGGGCAAACTGGTAAAGACTGGTGTTGACGCCATGCTCGAGGAGCTGGACCCTTATACCAACTACATCACAGAGGCTGATATCGAGGAATACAAGTTCATGATAACCGGCAAGTATGGCGGCATAGGGGCCAGCATGAAGCGTAAAGGGGATGATATCTATATCGGCGATGTGTACGAGAACAGCCCTGCGCAAAAAGCGGGCCTGCACCCCGGCGATCTTGTTGAATCTATCGACAATCAGCAGGTGCGTGGCAAAAGTGTTGATGATCTGAGCAGTCTGCTAAAAGGTTCCCCCGGCACACAGCTCAGCATGAAAATAAAAGATGCATACACCAATATTTCATCCACCAAGCTCATAACCCGCGGCGAAATAGAAATTTCCAGCGTACCGTACTATAGCCTCGTTGGCGATAATAACGATATTGCCATGGTGCGCCTCACACAGTTCACCCAGGGTTGTGGCAGGCAGGTACGCCAGGCTTTCGATAGCCTGTATAAAGCTCAGCCAAAACTAAAAGGCCTCGTGCTCGACCTCCGCAACAACCCCGGTGGCTTGCTCGAAGAAGCTGTAGAGATATGCAACATCTTCATCGATAAGGGCCGCCTGGTAGTAACCACTAAAGGAAAGATCCCCGAGAACGATAAAGAATACAAGACCAGCGGCGTGCCTTGGAACAAAGACCTCCCGCTCGCTGTATTGGTGAACCATTCCTCAGCGTCAGCATCCGAAATAGTTGCCGGCACCATGCAGGACTATGATCGTGGTGTAATAATCGGCGAACGCTCTTATGGTAAAGGTCTGGTGCAGATAACACGTCCGCTTGGCTTTAATACGCAATTGAAAGTAACCATTGCCAAATACTACACCCCAAGTGGCCGTTGCATACAGGCGATCGATTACTCACATCGTAACCCAGATGGAAGTGTCGGGCATGTACCTGATTCATTAAAGAGAGCATACAAAACCAAAATAGGCCGCACAGTAAAAAGTGGCGGCGGGGTAGACCCTGATGTAGTTGTAAAAGACGATCCTATGAGCCTGGTAGCTGTAACACTCTACACAAGGAACTACCTCTTCGATTACGCAACCGAATATGCAAGCAAACATCCCACTATTGCCCCGGCAATAAAATTCTCTTTAACAGATGCCGAGTTCAACCAGTTCTCCAAATGGGTGGAAAGTAAAGATTATTCCTACCAGACCGAAACAGAATTGGCGCTCGATTCACTGAAAAAACTGGCAATGAGGGAAAAATACTACGACGATGCAAAAAGTGAATTTGAATCGCTGAAATCAAAACTCTCTCACGATAAAAAACAAGACCTCCTGAAACACAAACAACAGGTGAAGGAAATGCTGGAGAACGAGATAGCCTCACGCTATTATTACTCCCGCGGCCGCGTAGCCCAGGGCCTCCAATATGATAAGGAGCTGGATAAAGCAATGGCGCTCATCAACAATCCCGGAGATTATAAAGGGCTGTTATCACCCGGCAAATAACCCCGCCCAGTTCTTCAGCAATCGCAACCCTTCCGTAGTCCCAACCGACTCCGGGTGAAACTGCACACCAACAGATGGATACTCCTTATGCGCCAATGCCATAATAGTACCATCATCAGTAGTTGCTATCGATTCTATTCGCGTACCCTCAAACTCATTCACAGCCAGCGAGTGATAGCGCATCACAGTAAACGGCGAAGGAATACCTTTGAATAAGGCATGCCCGTTATGTGTCACCTCGCTGGTCTTGCCATGCATGGGGTAAGGTGCATGCACCAGCTTAGCGCCAAAGTACATGCCCAGCGCCTGGTGCCCCAGGCACACACCAAGTATCGGAATACGATTATGAAACTCCCCTATCACATCCATAGTTATCCCCGCCTGCAGCGGTGTCTCCGGACCAGGGGAAATGATGATACGTTCCGGCTTCAGCTCTTCCAGTTGCTGCACGGTTATTTCATCATTGCGATATACGGCGCACTCATTTCCCGTTTGCAGCAGGTAGTCGTGCAGTATGTAGGTGAAGGAATCGTAATTGTCAATGAGCACCCACATTGTTCTTTTGGTTTATAGTATCAAAGAAATGCTGCAGGCTGCTGAAGGTGTCCTTTACATAAGGTATCAGCTTGCCCGCCTGCTCAAAAAACCACGGCGCCAGCTTGCTCAGCCACCCATACGTTTTCGACTCAGCTATCGTCTGCGGTGTAATAATATGCGCCTTATCGCCTATCCACAACAGCGAGCTCCACAACACCGCCCCTAAAAAGGCATACAACAACCCGCCTGTCACCTTATTGGCCACACCCAGCGCCATCCCCTCCATCGCCTTACTGATCATACCCGCTATCAACCGCACTATCAGCACCACACCTATGAACAGCACCAGGTAGCTCACCACCTGCACCCAACCCGATGACACCCAACCCTTCTCCAGCATCCACGCCGATAACGATGCCGACAGCTTCAGCGCACACAATATACCCAGCAATATCGCCACCACCGAGAATACCGCCACCACCAGCCCCCGCATATACCCGCGGATGAAGAACAAGGCTATCAGTATAACGCCAACCACATCAAGTACCATAAAACAAATGTAAACAAAAGTGTCCCACACCTTTGGGGTGCAGGACACTTATCTTTTTAAACGATCCTATTGCGCCAGCAACTGCTTCACCATATCCGATATCGCTTTGCCGTCTGCTTTGCCTGCAAGCTGCTTGCTCGCCACGCCCATCACCTTGCCCATATCAGCCGGCGATGTCGCGCCCACCTGCGCTATTATAGCAGCCACCTCAGCCTTCAGCTCATCTGCGCTCATCTGCTTCGGCAGGAACTTCTCTATTATCGCCAGCTCCTCTTTTTCTTTTGCCGCAAGGTCTGCACGGTTTTGCTTCTCAAATATGTCCAGCGAATCCCTCCGCTGCTTTGCAAGCTTCTGCAGCATCTTGGTTTCTGTTGCTTCCGTTATTTCGCCTGTGGCGCCTTCTGCTGTTTTCTCAATAATGATCGCAGCCTTTATTGCACGGAGCGTACGCAGCGCAGCCTCATCCTTGGCGCGCATGGCATTCTTCAGCTCCTCCATTACTTTTGCTTCAAGAGACATCTCTATCTTCGATTTTGAAATTTGGAATTTGGAATTTTTTCTCTGGAATTTCCCCTTACCCAGCGTTCTCCGCCTCTATCGCCTCCGTTGCCTTCTTCAAAAAAGCCTTCGCGAAGGCCTTCAGCTCATTGGCAAGTTCTGCGTTCTTCGTCGCACGATGGTAAGTATCTGCCATACCATAGAACGTCTGGTAGAAGAAATCATTCATCTCATCAACCATCATCTTGTTCGTCCACAGGTCTATCCTCAACGCCGACTTCTCCTGCCCGTCCCACAACCCCAGCAATATTGCCTTCGCGTTTTGCCAGTCCATCACACCACCATCCGGTGCTGTCCACTGTATTGCTTCCGGCATCTTATCTTCCGCCAGTTCCACCTGTATATTAATATTCGACTTCATATTTTGCTGATTTACACCAAGCCCAAAAATAGCGTTAATTGACTAAATCCTTAAATACTGACCACACAAAAGGGTTAAATCCCCGTTAATCGGGCTTTTAACCCCCATTTCCCCCTATCATTCAACCCCTTACAAAATCCCAAATTCCTAATCTCCACTTCCCTTCGGCGCCGTCCACTTGTTCAGCTGCTTCACACACGCAGCTATATCCTTCGGCAGCGGAGCCTCCACAACAACCTCTGTCCCGTCCTCCTTCACAAACTGAAGCCGGTACGCATGCAGCGCCAGCCTGTTCAGCAGCGGTCGCTCCACCTCATCCTTCCCGCTCAGCTGATACTTCCTCTTTATCGTACTCAGCATGAACGGCCTCCCATCCCCATACAGATCATCACACACCAGCGGGTGACCAATACTCTGCATATGCACCCTTATCTGGTGCGTCCTTCCTGTATGTATCTGGAACTGCACCAACCCATACAGCGGCCATTGCTCCACCACCCGGTAATCCGTCACCGCCATCTTACCCTTTTTTGCAACTATCATCTTACCATTCACCGCCGGATGCTCCGCTATCGCACCCTCAATCCGCCCCTCCGGCGGCTCCACTATCCCGATCACCAGCCCCGCATAAAACTTACCAACCGCATGCTCCTGGAACAACATACTCAGATACCTGTGCGCCCCCTCATTCTTCGCAAAGCATATCACCCCGCTCGTCTCCCTGTCCAGCCTGTGCACCACCCATACCTTATGCCCCACCTTCGCCTCCACCAGCTTGTTCAGGCTCGCTATCGTTGCGTCAAACCTGTCCGGTATCACCAGCACACCCGCCGGCTTGTTCACCACCAGCAAGTCATCATCCTCATATAAAGTTTCTATCGTCATTTTCTTATTTATCTATTTATACTTCCCCTCTAGAGAGGGGTTAGGGGTGTGTTAATTCCCCTCTAGAGAGGGGTTAGGGGTGTGTTCTACGCTCGCCCTGATTCTTTTCTATACTTCGCCAAACAATAATCCTCGTTCTCCCGCATCACCTTCCGGTCCTTCGCCGTCTTATCCTTAAAACCACACAAATGCAGCACCCCGTGAAAGATCACCCTGTGCAGCTCATCCGCATAAGTCGTCTTAAAATTCACCGCATTCTCCTTCACCCGCTCCGTGCTGATGTATATTTCCCCCTCCATCGCTCCCTTCCTTTCGCTCAGGTCAAACGTTATGATGTCCGTATACGTATCATGATCCAGGAAATTCTGATTCATCTCCAGCAAAAAACTATCCGTGCAAAACACATACGTAAGCTCCGCCGTCTCCACATCAGTTCTGTACCGGCTTATCAACCCGTCTATGAACGCACTCAGCCGCCGCTTATCCTTAAGCCCGCTCTCCACATCCTGCTCATAAAATTTCGAGGGCATAGTATTGATTTTCCACAAAGGTAAACATTTCCCCTCTTGAGAGGGGTTAGGGGTGTGTCCCACCCGGCCCCGTCATTGCGAGGAGTGGTGAGCGACAGTCGAACCAAGCAACCTCACGAAATACAGGAAAAATTATTGTCCCGGCTTGGTTACTCCTATCATACACCCACGGCGTTGGCACCGTTCACGGTCCGGATGGCTATTGAGCCTAAAAAACTCCCCTCCTGTGGTGAGCGACAGTCGAATCCATTTGGAGGGGACCGGCGGAATGAGGCGAATGCCGAATGAAGACAGGGGTGGTTTACTCGCGCAGGTACACACCACACACAAGCCCTGAAGGGGCGATATATAACAGCCGGTGGTGAAGCCCCCGGTATAACAACCACAACACACAAGCCCTGAAGGGGCGATATATAATAGCCGGGGGTGAAGCCCCGGTATAACAACCACAACACACAAGCCCTGAAGGGGCGGCATATACGCACACAAATAATCAAATTCCCACTATCTTTATCCCAACCCATACCATACAGATAATGACTATCCAGCAATACATAGATACTGTAAACACCCGCTACAAACAAGGCAACACCACAGAACATAGTTTCAGGGGCGACCTACAGAACCTGCTCGAAACGCTGCTGCCTAACGCACAGGTAACCAACGAACCCCGCCGAATAGATTGCGGCGCACCCGATTACATCATTACCAGCAAAGGCATTCCCGCAGGCTATATCGAGGCGAAAGATTTGGGTGCAGACCTGAACCATAAAACATACCAGGAGCAATTCAAACGGTATAAAGATGCCCTTAGCAACCTCATCATTACCAACTACCTCGATTTCCAGGTATATAAAGATGGCGCATTGGTAGCCTCCTATTCATTGGGCATGATAGAGGGCGGAAAGGTTGTGGCCAACAAAGGCCAGTTCGATGCCTTTACCGCATTCATCCCCGGCTTTGCCATACCCACGGGGCAAACAATAAAAGTGGCCTCAAAGCTGGCTGCTATGATGGCGGGCAAGGCCAAGATGCTGGCTGCGGTGATTGAAAAAGCATTAGACAGTGATGAGGAAACCAAGGACGATAGTACCCTCAAAGACCAGCTAAAAGCTTTTAAAGACATACTGATACACGACATTACAGCAAAAGGCTTTGCTGATATTTATGCACAAACCATTGCTTATGGCATGTTTGCGGCACGCCTGCACGATCCTTCGCTCGAGTCCTTTACCCGGCAGGAAGCCGCAGAGCTGATACCCAAAACAAACCCCTTTCTGCGCAAGCTGTTCCAGTACATTGCCGGCTACGACCTTGATAGCCGCATTGCGTGGATAGTGGATGCGTTGGCAGATATTTTCCGCGCCACGGATGTGAAAGCCATGCTCACTAACTTTGGTAAAAGTACACAGCAGACCGACCCCATCATACACTTTTATGAGACATTCCTGTCTGAGTACGACCCTAAGCTGCGCAAGGCCCGGGGCGTATGGTACACGCCCGAGCCTGTGGTGAAATTTATAGTAAGGGCGGTGGATGATATACTGAAAACAGAATTCGGACTGCCTGATGGTCTGGCCGATAACAGCAAGACCAAGGTAAAAGTAAAAGTACCAACCCACGATAAACGCTACGCTGCCGGTATGCGCGATTATGAGCAGGAAGTGCACAAGGTGCAGATACTGGACCCCGCCACAGGCACAGCCACTTTCCTGGCCGAGGTGGTGAAGTATATATACAGCACAAAATTTCAAGCACAGCAAGGCATTTGGAGCAGTTATGTGGAAGAACACCTGATACCCCGCATAAATGGCTTTGAATTACTGATGGCATCCTACGCCATGGCACACCTTAAGCTCGATCTGCTGCTTACCGAAACCGGCTATAAGCCAAAGAAAGAACAGCGACTGCGTATATACCTCACCAACAGCCTCGAGGAAAGCCACCCCGATACCGGCACACTCTTTGCCAACTGGCTGAGCAGTGAGGCAAACGAGGCCAATCAGATAAAAAGAGATACACCGGTGATGGTGGTGATGGGCAATCCGCCATATAGCGGCGAAAGCGCCAACAAAGGCGAGTGGATTATGAAGCTGATGGAAGACTATAAATATGAGCCTGGCGGGAAAGAAAAACTTAAAGAAAGAAACCCCAAATGGATAAATGGAGATGAAAACAAGTTCATTCGTTTTGGGCAATATTTTATTGAAAAAAACGGTAGCGGTATTTTAGCATTTATTAACCCACATAGCTTTTTAGATAACCCCACATTCAGGGGTATGCGCTGGAACCTGCTCAAAACATTCGATAAAATTTATACGATTGACTTACATGGCAACTCAAAAAAGAAAGAGGTAAGCCCCGATGGAAGCCCTGATGTTAATGTATTTGATATTCAGCAAGGGGTCAGTATCAATCTATTTATAAAAACCGGCAAGAAAAAACCTGATGAATTAGGCAATGTATTTCATTACGATTTGTATGGTAAACGGGAAATAAAGTATAATTTCCTTTTCGACAATTCTGTTAAGGACATACAATTTAATAAGCTAAACAATACAGCACCTAACTACCTATTTAAGCCTCAAGATGAGTTGTTCGTAGTAAGCTATCAAAAAGGGATTAATCCCATTGAACTCTTCAAAATCAATGTAATGGGATTCCAAACACACAGAGATAATTTTGCAATTGGCTGGACAAAAAAGGAAATAGAAGAGAGGGCATTCACTTTAAGAGATAAACAAATTGATGATGCCACAATTCAACAACAATACGACATTAAGGATAACAGAGATTGGCAACTGGCTAATGCTCGAAAAGAAATTCAAAGCGATGTTAGTTGGGAAAATAACATTGCAACAATTGCTTATCGACCTTTTGACAATAGGCAGTCCTACTTTAGCACAGTAATGATGGATTACCCACGGAAAGAATTACTACAACATGTTTCTAATAAAGATAATTTAATAATTGGTATTGGTAGACAAGGTTTGGCGGTTGGTGATATTCAATGGTGTTTAATTACTGTTTCTAAATTCTCCGTTGATGCAAACGTCTTCAGGAGAGGCGGCGTTAATTTATTTCCTCTCTATCTATATACTAATTCAAGTAAACAAATTAGTATTGAGCAGCCCGTTGATAGAAATCCAAACTTAAATACCGTAATAATAAAGAATATCGCTGATAATTTAGGTTTACAATTCACCCCCGAGAAAGAACAAACAGCATATACTTTCGCGCCAATTGATATTTTAGATTACATCTACGCTATATTACATTCACCCGCATACAGGGAGCGGTACAAAGAGTTTTTAAAGATAGATTTTCCCCGCGTGCCATATCCAAAAGATACGGCGACATTTTGGGCATTAGTGAAACTAGGCGGCGAAATAAGGCAGTTGCATTTGATGGAAAGTCCTGCCTTGTCTAAATTAATAACTAAGTACCCGACAGATGGTGATAATTCGGTAGGCAAAATAAAGTATGAGGGCGGCAGGGTGTACATAAACGATGCGCAGTACTTTGATGGCGTACCAAAAACAGCCTGGGAGTTCTACATCGGCGGCTACCAGCCCGCCCAAAAATGGCTCAAAGACCGCAAAGACCGCCAACTGAGTTTCGATGACATACTGCGCTACCAGAAAATAATAGTCGCCCTCACCGAAACAGACCGGCTAATGAAAGAAATTGATAAGATTGATTTTTTATAATTTTAATTAAATGATTCAGATATTTTCTACTACACATAACAAATTACTCAATCCTGTAGATAAATCCGAAATTGATCTAAACAGGTTCCTGTCTGCTAATTGGGCTAAATTTTTTCCTAGTCTCTTGTTTATCAAAAACGAATTCGTTTTAGATGGCATGGTTAGAACTAAAACAGCCGCTCCAGGACGGATAGATATACTAGCTTTTAATCCTAAGACCAACAGGTTTGTAATCTTTGAATTAAAAAAGAACCTTGACAAAAATATATTGAGTCAAATCAGCGACTACAAGGATTTTGTCGAAGATAATTTTTCAGACGTTTACTTAACAGCGAAAGAATATAATGACCAGTTGCCAAGTCATCGAAATATTTCTAAGGATGCCATTGAGTTGTATTTAATTGCAAAAGATTTTAATGAATTAAACATTAACAAAGCACAGAAAACATCCGATATCACATTAATCAAATACATGTGGCTAGAAACGGATCTGCTGGTGTTAAATTATATTAACAATCAGCCTTTAGAAAGGGGCGTTCAAAAGAACTTCCAAATCGATCGACCAATAATATCCCCGTCCAAACAACCCGAAAATAACGGAAGTACTCTAAAATTAAAAAGTGATCGTAAAGGAGTACTTGCATTCGGGAAAATCGTTGAGGGGAACAAGATTATGATATTGGCAGGATCAAAAGTATCAGACACTCCCGAACCCGGATTTGAAAAAAATGCGCCCACTGCCTTTCGCTTAAGAAAAGAATTCGAAATGGATGGAATAATAGATTCTTTCGGGAAATTTACAAGTGATAAAATACTTGCCAGAAGTACTGCCGAAAGCGTAATTAAAGGCGGCAGCAGAGATGGTAATGGCTGGAAGTGATCCCCCCTCACTGGTCCTCGTTTGTAACGGGGATCACATGGCACAGCGTTTGCAACGCGAGTACCATCCATGTTAGCGCGAGATTGCTTCGTGCCTCGCAATGACGGTACGCGGGTATTAAAATAACGGTCATTGCGAGAAGCATAGCTTAGCTCCGTGCCCCGGCTGCGCCGAAGCCCGTCCGAACGGCATTGCCGGGCGGGCAACCTCGCGAAACACAAAAAGATCCGTGGCATCCGTGTAATCCCCTCGATCCGCGATTCAGACAATTACTCGCGCATCCTGTAAATTCTTCGATCCTGTAAAACTTGTCCCGAGGCATCGGGATTCTGATTCAGACAAACACATACCGCAAGATTGCTCCATACCTCGCAATAAGGCACAGTCATGCTTTTAAAATATTGCATATATTTGCAGTAATGCCATCAACTAATAAAAATAGCATCCTCAGTACACTTGCCAATAATAGCGGCAAGCTTAGGGAATATGGCGTAACCCGTATTGGGCTGTTTGGCTCTTATGTGCGCAATGAAGCCCGGCACAACAGTGATATAGATCTGCTGGTAGATATACAAAAAGAGAAAAAAACTTTCCGCAACTTTATGCAGCTCAGTTATTTTCTCGAAGAACTGCTGCACAATAAAGTAGAGCTCGTTACAGAACAATCTTTAAGCCCTTATATAGGGCCGCATATTTTAAAAACAGTAGAATATGCCGCTTTCAGAGATTGAATTTCCCCGTTGTCCGTAGTGTTCTAAAAAAATATAAATAGACTGATGGGCGTAGATTTATCTACGCCTCAACACGGTAGCAAGTCTCCCGAATTGCGAATCACACACACGCTTTTTCCTCATAGCGCGAGATTGCTTCGTACCTCGCAATGACGGTACGCAAGTAAAAAAACAACCCAAAAAAAACACCCCCCAAAACCATCACAAATCCAAACCAATTTAAAGCCCAAACCCGCCAACGGCAAGCGTTCCGCAGGATTGTCATTTTTTCCATCATGGTACAGTAACAGTACCATCATAGTACAGTAACAGTACCATCATGGAAATTATTTTTCTTCACAACAAAAACCCTTAAGAACTTTACATCGTTTAAAGGCCCTTTCACTATGCAAAACGATAAAAAACTACAGGCAAAAGAACTCTACTTTCAAACCAACCTCAGCAAAACACAAATTGCCGAATCCCTTGGCGTGCCCCGCCGCACACTCCACTTCTGGATAAAACAGAACAACTGGGACAGGCTTAAAAATGCAGCAGAGCATCTGCCATCACTGTTGGCCGAGAACTGTTCCCACATACTTGGCAACTTCACGCGTAGCCTGCTCAATTGTTATAACGACGAGCCGCTCTCCTTGCAGCACACAGAGATCTTGTACAAACTCACAATGACCATCCAAAAACTCAAGAATCGCGCCACCATCAGCGATAGTATGGAGATGTTTGCACTCTTCCAGGATGGCTTGCGCAAGCAAAACCCCGCGTTGGCAGATACCATCATGCCATATATTGAGCAGTACATTTCCAAACGCGCCCGCATTCACCAGCACCACCTCTTGCCCGAAGATTTCAATATAGATGGTCGTGCCCGCCTCAAACCATTCAACGAGAACGAAGCCCGCCTCGATTACTTCGATATGCAGCTATGGGATTCACCCGACGGCAAAGTCCCCGAAGAATGGGGTCCCAACCCCGATGCCACCCGCAAAGACGCGCAACAATTAGCCGAAAACCTGAAAGCAGAAAAAGAAACCCAGCAACCGCCCCACCCCGGGCATCAAACAACCACAAACCACAAACCGTAAACTGCCAACTGCAAACACACTGAGCAGTAAACGTATCAAAAATGAGCAATATTGAGCAAGAAGTGAGCAACCAAAAACAACCTAAAACAATGAAAACCAAACAATTATCACTTTTCAGGCATTTTTTTTCCCAAACTGAGCAATACCACTCAGCCCGTAAAAAAACCCCGGTTTTTATTACTTTTAGTCCCCAACCAAAAAAATATATGAAAAATATTTCCGTAATACTCTGGTGCGCCCTCGCTGCAATACTCCTCACCACCGCCGGCTGCAAAAAATCGTCCGGTCCGTCCTACTATATGCGCGCCAAGCTCAACGATAAAGATAACAACGTCAACTACTGCATAGCCTTTTCATCATCCGGCTCCACCGTCATAGATCCGTTCCAGCCCACCGCCACCTCCGTCACCTACCCCTACATCGTCCTCGTCCTCCAGGATGGCCTCTGGATGCCCGGCAAGTCCATCCCCCTCGATGGCTCCAAAGGCTGCTGGGGTCGCCTCTACACCAGTCCCAACTTCTATATGCCCTCCACCAAAGGCACCATCCTCATAGACCAGGCCGGCGGCGCCCTCTCCGGCACCTTCTCCTTCACCACCTCCGATGGCAACTCCATCACAGATGGCACCTTCTCCGCAAAACGCATATGATCCCCCGCACACCCACATATGGCACAAAAAAAAGAGACTGCGTAAAGCAGTCTCTTTTTAACTTCGCTGAAAAGAAATTATTTTTTCTTTTTAGCGGCTGTCTTCCTGCGAGGAGCAGCATTCTTCTTTGCAGCTGCTTTCTTAGGAGCCGCGTTCTTTTTTGCAGCAGCTTTCTTAGGAGCCGCTTTCTTTGCAGCAGCTTTTTTAGGAGCCGCTTTTTTTGCTGCAGCTTTCTTAGGAGCTGCTTTCTTTGGCGCTGCTTTTTTAGCAGCCTTTTTTGCTGTTGCCATAACTGTGAATTTAAGGGTTAAACAAAAATCTTTAATGCTATATGGCAAAATCGCCGAAGGGGTTAGTCCTCGGCGATCGCTGTATTTAATTTACTTCATTTACTGAAACCAAAGTCTTGTTCCTCGTCTTTCGGAATTCAACCACACCATCCGCCAAGGCAAAAATGGTATAATCTTTACCCAAACCAACGTTGCTGCCCGGGTGGTAAACAGTACCACGCTGGCGAACTATAATATTACCAGAGATCGCCGGTTGTCCACCGAAGATCTTTACTCCTAATCTCTTACTTTGCGAATCGCGGCCGTTCCGTACGCTGCCTTCCCCTTTTTTATGTGCCATTGTACTATTATTATACTATGTTACTGTTATTACGAATTAAAATTAAGCAATCCCGTTTATTTTTATCTTGGTCAGGCTCTGGCGATGACCATTTTTCTTCTGGTATCCTTTGCGCCTTTTCTTCTTGAAGATAATTACCTTATCTCCTTTCAGATGATCAACTATCTCAGCCTTAACTTTCTTTGCGTTGCCAAAGGTAATATTACCCCCGTCGCTCACCATTGTTGTAGAGAACTCAACTTTATCACCGGCATTACCTTGAAGGCGATGCACAAACAGCTCGTCATTCTCCTTCACTTTGAACTGCTGCCCTGCTATTGTAACTATTGCAAACATGATTATGTATTAAAAATATTTTTTGCAAAGATAATACACTTTTTTATTCCAAACAAAAAAATTTGTTATTTTTTTTTATTTACCCAAAAAATTTCTTATACCATTGTTCTGTCTTTAACACCTTATATCATATACACCGCTCTGATTAAATATTAACTTTGTCCTCCCCGAATAGTTTGAAATGAAGATTAAGTCTTTCCTGGCAAAACCTTACGCATCGTACATTCATAGTAAGCTGCGGAAAGGTATGATGGCCGCAAACGCGCACCAGCAGGCTATTCTGCAGTATCTCATCAAATACGGTAGTCGCACCGATTTCGGCAAAGAGCACGATCTTGCAGCTGTAAAAAATTATGACGACTTCAAAAAAGCTGTTCCGATACGCGACTATGAATCATTCTCTTCTTATATAGAAAAAATAAAAAATGGTGGGCAAAATGTATTATGGAAAGGCAAGCCAATTTATTTCGCAAAAACATCAGGAACAACCAGCGGAGCAAAATATATACCCATAAGTAAGGAATCAATACCTAATCATATTGAAGGTGCACGCAATGCGCTTTTATGCTACATGGCAGAGAGCGGCAAGACAGATTTTGCGAATGGGAAAATGATATTCTTGTCAGGATCTCCGGAGCTTGAGCGTGTAGGCGGCATACCAACAGGGAGGCTGAGCGGCATAGTTAACCACTATATACCACGCTATTTACGCGGCAACCAATTACCTTCCTACGAAACCAATTGCATAGAAGACTGGGAAGTGAAGCTGGATAATATAGTGCAGGAAACGATGAACGAAAATATGACGCTGATAAGCGGCATACCACCGTGGGTGCAGATGTATTTCGACTGGCTGAGTCAGCGCAATGATGGAAAAAAAATAAAAGAAATATTCCCTAACCTGCAGGTTATAGTCCATGGCGGCGTAAACTTCGAGCCATATAAAGCAAAACTATTAGACAGCCTTGGAGATGAAGTGGATATGATAGAAACATTCCCTGCATCAGAAGGTTTCTTTGCCTTTCAGGATATACCGGGAGGTGACGGGTTACTGCTCAACACTGATGCAGGTATGTTCTATGAATTCGTTCCCGCAGATGAGATAGATAATGAACACCCTACCAGGCTACAGTTAAGCGAAGTGAAAGTTGGCATAAACTATGCGCTTATTGTCAGTACCGATGCCGGCTTGTGGGCCTATAATATAGGAGATACCGTACGCTTCGTCAGCACAGAGCCATACAGGCTGGTGGTTACCGGGCGCGTTAAACATTTTATATCTGCTTTCGGAGAACATGTAATAGGCGAAGAAGTGGAACACGCTATGGCGTTAGCGTCGGCGGAATTTAACTCACGTATTATCGAGTTTACTGTAGCACCTGCTATACATGTTAGCGAAGGGCTGCCCTACCACGAATGGTTCATAGAGTTTGAAACACCCCCTGCAAACGCAGAACAGTTCGCTATTTCCCTGAACAACCATCTGAAAGAAAAGAATATCTACTATCAAGACCTTATCTCAGGCAACATTCTGCAGACGCTGAAGATACGGCCTATGAAGCGTAATGCCTTCATTGAATATATGCGGTCGATCGGCAAATTGGGTGGGCAGAACAAGGTACCGCGCCTGAGCAATGACCGTAAGATAGCCGATGCGCTGAAACCTTGGATTGCTTAGATCTACTGCATGTTCAGCCGAACAATATCCGGGGCTACAATATAATTGCTGGAATATCTGAACCGAATGTTTGCCCGCACTATTATTTTGAAAGGGTTCATCCCCTTAGGTGCTTCCGGAAAATAGTATGCCCTTGCCTCAATAGTTTCGAAGATCAGGTTCTCGTTCCTACCCCGGATACCACCACCTATGCTGGTATGGAAAGATGATTTTGAAAACGGTTGATGCTCGGGCGTGAGAAGGGACATATCTATATAAGGGAAAGGAGCGAACAGGAAACCCAGTATTTTGTACCTGAGATAAAACGCCGTTTCCAATTGCATGCTTAAACGCTTTGCTCCGGAAGCCGAATCGGATAGATAGCCACGCAATCCATAATAATTATCAATCCGCAGTGGTTCTGAAGTAAGCTTATTATACACCTCGGAATAACTGAGATTTATGTACTGCCTTATCTTGGTGCTGTTCCAGAAAAATATGCGGCTATACGCCGTGCCCCCTATTAGGAAACTGCCATCCTGTATACTACCGTTGTGCAGAAAGCCACCAGTACGCAGGTAAAGTTGTATAAAATCTCCGTGGTGGGTAGCAATATATTGTGATATACTGAGGCCTGCATATGGCCGCTCCAGGTTCAATTGTTTATGCCACCCTGCAGTGATGGCTATATTGTATCCGTAAGGCAAGTCCTCAGTGGTACCAAAACCATAGATGTATTGTGTCTTATAATAATCCTGCCTGAACAAAGTGAACTGTGCGAGCGCGGCTTGAGAACTATTGTAGATGGGGTCAAACATATTCGCAGCCTGTACGGGCACTTTTTCGAAGTTACGATTGTAATATCGGAACGACAGGAACCGACGGTCCCGAATAGTATTGTTGGTAGCGGTAAGTTTCTTCAGCCCGATACTATAGCCGGCCCACGCATCAAACAGAATGTATTTATAAATACGGGTAGATGTGTCGTAGTAAATGTTGTATGCCTTGTTATAGCTTAACGTGAGACCTCCGGCAATACGTGAATAGGGAGACACCAGCCGCCTGTTGAGAGATATATAGGATACAGACTCTTCAACATGGGTATAATTGCTGATATCCATAACACTATAGCCCACGGTACCATCCACAAAGGTGTGCGCAATACTGTTTTTACGGTACATCGTCCCATAGCCCCAGTTGGGGTGGCGGTTGTAGTCGAACAGGCCGGACGTCTCAATTCGTTGTCCGGCACCAAGGAAGTTGGCATCGTACAAATTGAGTTTAATGTGGTTGAGCCCGTTTGACGACCCGCCCCCACCAATACTGAAAAAATCTTTAGTATAGATAGTAATGTCCACCGAATCAGGCGACTCTAATACAGAGTCAACCGTGATACGCGCATCCTGGATGAACTCAAGCGAACGAATATGCCGCTCATTATCAGCTAGTTTAAATGCATTGAGCTGTGATCCTTCCTGGATGAATAAGTTATCTTTTATAACAAATTTCCTGGTGGTAATGTGAAGTTTATCACCTGTACGGGCAGCCCAGCTATTATCCAGCTTGCTGGTATCCTTGAATGAACGATTGAAGCCATATGGCTCTATATATATGTGCCTGATGATCTTGCCCTGGTAAGGGAGATAAGGGTCCTCACTTTTACCATTCAGGTAGCTGTCATCCGACTCTGGTGTCCTTTTAACGGAGTTAACTGCTTGCTGAAAAATATTGTTGACGAACTTATTTTGAGTAAAATGAAGTTTTTTGAAGTTGATGCTGTCGGGTATCTTTCCCTGGCCAAAAGCAGCCATCGAAAACATTACCTGTAATAACAAAAACGATATGAAACCCCTTAAAATGAACAATACACAGCTTTTAGCAATGATACTCAAAATGAAATATCCCTACAATATTACGAATAGAGTGGTGCAAAAATCCTGCCAGCCATACTCCTTGCTATTTTTAACTAACCTGCAAGCACTTGTTGGCACTGTATTTTTAAAGCGTATAGCGGAACAAAATATCAGAAGCACATTAAAAAACTAAAACAAAATTGCTATGAAACGAATAATTTTAATTTCCGCATTATTTACAGCTACAATATCGGGCTACGCCCAATCCAACGCCCTGTTCAGGACGGATAATCAAACCGGCGCACCAAAAGAAGTATATTCGCTGGGCGCCAATCCTGAGTTCCCATATTTGAGGAATCTCTCGACATCTGAACAGGTTGCATCTGCCATCAGGAGACATTCAACACGTCCGGATGGCACAGAACTTAACAGTATGCTTCAGAGCATAGGCTTCGCTAATGGCGGCAAAGACGTTACCGCAGCTAATGTAAACAAAGAGGTGCTCCCTGCCGGAACAATGGGCAATATGGGTGATGGTAACTACAACAGCCACTACGTAAAATTAATGGCTGACGGCAACGGCGGCGATGGCATTCCTGCATGGAAAATAACATCTCCTACCGGATCCTCATTGCATATTCTTTCAAAATGTGGTAACGGGTTCTCTGCATCTAAACCTGCAACTGCTCAAACCACACCATGTTTTAATGTACCTGTTACCTTGACCGGAACTACCAAAGAAATAACTGTAGGTGGCAACGGCACCACTAAAACAACTACCGAAGGAACTTATATCTACTACAAAATGAAACGCAAAGGCGCACTTGATCCTGAGTTTGCCGACTTGAGGGAACCTAATGCTTCAGCACCTTTGCTGCTAAGCTCCAGCAAAACAGTAGAATCTGTTGCACAGACCTACCGTGTATCACTGGCCACCCCAAGCGATCAGAATAATGTTGTCGTATGCGAAGACAAATCATTAGACCTTACTGCCGATATCAATGTAGAAAAAGTAGGCGCATACTCAGGCTTCTACCCAAGTTCTACAAAGAACAAATACAAAGAAGTGTCAAAATGCGTGTACAGGAAAGTAGCAAGAAAAATGCGCAAAGCAGAACGTAAAGAAGAAAAAGTAGCTAAAATGACAGGTGTCAAAGTAAAGACAGAAACAGTTGCAATGAGATAGATTAAAGAGGCTTTGCCAATATAGTGTAGTATGCATGCCAAAAAGTTTTGAAAACTTTTTGGCATGTTTCTTTGCGGGATGCCCGTATACATTTAACTTTCACACACAATTGATCACCAATGAGGTTTCTTTCAGTTACTATATGTTTGCTGGGTTATTTGCAAATGCTTGCACAGCCACATTCACCAAAACGTGAATTCCGCGGCGCGTGGATCGCTACAGTGGCAAACATCGACTGGCCGTCTAAACCCGGGTTGCCGGCAATAGAACAACAGCAGCAATTCATCTACCGGCTCGACCAGCTCAAAGAATTAGGATGTAATGCGGTTATTGTCCAGGTAAGGCCGGTGTGCGATGCATTCTATGCTTCAAAAATAGAGCCTTGGAGCCGATACCTCACAGGCCGCCAGGGAGAGGCCCCTTTCCCTTATTACGACCCACTCATCTTTATGATAGAGGAAACCCATAAGCGAAACATGGAATTCCATGCCTGGTTCAATCCCTATCGTGCATTGATGGATAGCAAAACCAATCCCAATCCGCCCAATCATATAACACGTAAACACCCGGAATGGATTATCAGCTATGCGGGCAAATCTTATCTTGATCCCGGCATACCAGAAGCACGCGAATACACACTCAACGTGATCTGTGACGTGGTACGCCGTTACGATATAGATGCAGTGCATCTGGATGATTATTTTTATCCCTACCGCGCACCGGGTAAAGAGTTTGGTGACCACCGCACCTTTGCCAAATACGGCGATGGCATGAGCATTGACGACTGGCGCAGGAATAATGTAAGCTTGTTCATATCTCAACTCAACACCAGCATCAAGCACATTAAACCAACCGTGAAGTTGGGCATAAGCCCGTTCGGAGTATGGCGCAATAAAAGCAAGGACCCTGAAGGTTCGGACACAAAGGGCGGGCAAACAAATTATGACGACCTCTATGCCGATGTGTTATTGTGGATGCAAAAAGGATGGATAGACTACCTGATGCCCCAATTGTACTGGGAGCATAATCACCGGCTGGTATCGTTTAGTGTACTTATGCCATGGTGGTATGGCCACTGTTATAGCCGCCACATGTATTATGGCCTCGGGCTTTACCGCATGGCGGAGTCCAAGACCGGCCCTTACACCAACGAACACGAAATGCTATGGCAACTGCGCGATATACGCGAGCAATGCCCCAACACAGGCTATTGCTTTTATAACTCGTCCAGCTTCGATAAAATACGCCCGGCATTTAAAGACAGCCTGCAAAACAAGCATGCCAGATATCCTGCGCTCATACCTCCAATGGTTTGGCTGGACAGCATAGCGCCAGCCGCACCTGTATTGAAGATGGAAGCAGGAACACTTAGATGGGAGCAAAGCAACCCGAAGAAAGAACCGCTAAAATATGTGGTGTACCGCTTTGTGAACAATGAACCAATCGACCTGGAGCGCAATGATAAAATAATCTCCATACAGCAAGAAACAGAATTCAGAGATACGGACGCTAAACGCTACAGGCAGACAAACTATGTAGTTACCTCACTGGACAGGACATGGAACGAAAGTAAGCCGAGCAACAAAGTAAGTAGTAATTAAACTAACTTTGTTGCTCTTTTCAATGGTACTCGTCACAGGAGCAAGTGGTTTTTTAGGTCAGCATCTCGTCCGTTATTTATCGGCGCACGGTGTGAAAACTCGCGCCTTATACTACAACCACCCGCCCACCGCCGATTTAAATAATCTCCCCTGCATCGAATGGGTGCAGTGTGATCTGCTTGATGTCTTTGCTATCGAAGAAGCCATGCAGGGTATCACAGATATTTACCACTGTGCCGCGATCGTCAGTTTCGACCCCGGGAAAAGAAAAGAGATACTGCATTTTAATCCCGAGAGCACTACCAATATTGTAAACCAGGCTTTGTTGCAGAATGTGCGCAAGATGGTGTATGTAAGCTCCATTGCAGCGCTGGGCAGAACCGGTGATCAGGGTAAAGAAATAACTGAAGAAGAAGAATGGGGCGAAAGCAGGTACAATTCCGCCTACGGTATCAGCAAATATATTGCTGAGATGGAAGTGTGGCGCGGTATAGGCGAGGGGCTGAACGCTGTTATTATAAACCCTGGCATTATTATTGGTGCCGGCAATGGTCACGATCTTCCATCGCGTCTGATGAAATTTGCCTACCACGAATTTCCGTTCTATTCAAAAGGAGTTAACTCATGGGTGGGCGCTGATGATGTGGTACAAATAATGGTGCAGCTTATGGCATCAGGTATAGAAGGAGAGCGCTTCATTGTCAGCAATGCCAACCTTGCCTATAAGGATGTGCTGGCGCAAATGGCAAAAGCACTTAACAAGAAACCCGCTCGCTATCTTGCTACCGGTTGGATGACAGGCATCGCGTGGCGGCTAAGCCTGCTGAGAAGCATGATAACCGGCAAAAACCCTATCATTACACGTGAAACAGTAAATAATGCAAATTCTATATGTTTTTATAATAACGACAAGTTATTAAATGCATTACCCGGTTTTGCATATACACCTCTGGAAGCCTCTATAGCTACGATGGCACGGTCTTTTATAAATTACAATAAAAAATAGCCTATATTTTTTTATTAGGAAAAACAGTTGTAAACTTGCAGTAAGGAAACAGTAAGTATTCCATCCTTTCATACAGTTTATCTGATAATTCCCATTGTATTTAGTCGATATTTTCAGTTGAGGATCATAGATAAATTAGCGTAAACAGATACTATTTTAAAAATATTTTATTCAGAAAAAAGACAAGCATGCCTTACGACATTTCGCAGTTAAATGATATGCTCATTCCTGAGCTTGTAGATGTAGCTGATGCTTTACAAATTAAAAATACACGTTCACTCGATAAACAAGCCCTTGTGGCATTAATTATGGAAACACAGAACGGCAGTGAGGAGCCGAAGAAAAAACGTGCACGCAAGCCCAAAGAGGATAGTGTAACAGAAACCCCCTCAACAGAACAGGAAGAACAGGAAGGTGGTGAGAAAAAACGACGCCTGCGCAAACCGAAAGACACTCACGCACCCGACCCAATGCCCGAAAGAGCAGCACCAACAACCGACCCACAATGGGGAGAAATAAAAAAAGACCGCCATCACCCGCAACCAGCAAAGAAATATGAACAGGTACCTGCCGAGGCTTCAGTTGCTCCACCTGCAGCCGTTCAGCAGCAGCAAAATTCAGGCATCACAATGCCTACTGAGACGCCCGAAGTTCAGCCTCCTCAACAATCTGCCGAGACGGAAACAGAAAAGCCACAGCAGCAACATCAGCAGTTCAATCGCCATCAGCGCCGCGAGGATAAACCATCTAATTTCAACCTGGAGTTTGAAGGCATCGTGGCAAGCGAAGGCGTACTGGAGATGATGCCTGATGGCTATGGCTTCCTGCGCAGTAGCGATTATAACTACTTGAGCTCACCCGATGATATTTATGTATCACCCTCGCAAATAAAATTATTCGGCCTCAAAACGGGTGATACTGTTAAAGGCAATGTGCGTCCTCCAAAAGAAGGCGAAAAGTATTTCGCACTGCTGAAAGTAGAGACCATCAATGGCCGCCTCCCTGATGAGATTCGCGACCGCGTGCCTTTCGATTACCTGACACCGCTGTTCCCATTTGAGAAGCTGAGCCTTACCTCTACAGGCAGTAACTACAGCACACGCATCATGGACCTGTTCACACCAATTGGAAAGGGACAGCGCGGATTGATAGTAGCACAGCCCAAAACGGGTAAGACAATGCTGCTGAAAGAAGTAGCGAACGCCATAGCTGCCAACCACCCCGAGTGCTACCTGATGATAGTGTTGGTGGATGAGCGTCCTGAGGAAGTGACCGATATGCAGCGTAGTGTGCGTGCAGAAGTGATCGCGTCTACATTTGACGAACCGGCAGATAAACACGTAAAAGTATCTACCATAGCATTACAGAAAGCCAAGCGACTTGTAGAAGTGGGCCACGATGTGGTAATACTACTCGACTCTATTACGCGCCTTGCACGTGCACACAATACTGTTGCACCTGCAAGTGGTAAAGTGCTGAGCGGTGGTGTGGAAGCAAATGCAATGCAGAAACCAAAACAATTCTTTGGCGCTGCACGTAAAATAGAGAACGGTGGTTCATTAACTATCCTTGCAACTGCACTTATTGATACCGGATCTAAAATGGACGAAGTTATCTTTGAAGAATTTAAGGGCACAGGTAACATGGAATTGCAGCTCGACCGTAAGCTGGCAAACAAACGCATATTCCCGGCTATCGATATTACGTCATCGTCCACCCGCCGTGACGACCTGCTGCATGAAAAAGATGTACAGAACAAGATGTGGCTTCTGCGCAACCATATAGCAGACATGAATACCGACGAAGCAATGCACTTCCTGCTGCAGCAGATGAAAGGCACCAGGAGCAACGAAGAGTTCCTGGCTACAATGAACAAATAAGCTTGTAGAAAACAATATAACTGCCGGGAATGGGTCTACAGATCCATTCCCGGTTTTTTTCGCATTAGTTTCTTCGCAGATTCTTTCTTTTTGCTATCCAGGCGCTTTTCTTTTGCCTCTTTCGATGGCTTGGTAGCTTTGCGCTTCTTTGGTTTGATGAGTGCCCTTGCAACCAGTTCCAACAGCTTGGTTTGGGCTATCAGTTTATTTTCCAGCTGCGAGCGTGTTGCACTGCTTTTCACATGCAGATAACCTTCCTTGTTGATCTTGGTCGCCAGCTTTGTTTGTATCAGCTCCTTTTCCTCATCAGTAAAGAAACGGGATGAGGTAATGTGCCATAGCGCTTCTGCCATGGTCTCCACCTTGTTCACGTTCTGGCCGCCGCTGCCGCCACTACGCGCCGTTTTAAATGATATTTCAGATGAGAACTCTTGCACAAGGCAAAGGTAGGTTTAATTCTGGTCGCCTTCTCGCTTGCTCATATCCACTCGCTTCCATTGGCCGCCTACACTGTATAGAAGTATATATTGGTCTGCAGGTTTGCGTAGCGTCAGCTCATACCAATGTCCTGCATCTTTCAGGTCAAGTTTGTAGTCTGTTGTCCAATAGCCATAGCCGCCCTTCGTCTCAAACCACCACCAGGTGCCCCATTGGTTCAGTGTCACCTTCACCATGCTGTCGTTGATCACGTTTACATGCGCGCCATCTTCCGGCGTTAGCATGTTATAGGCAAGCACATCGTACACAGTATTGGTCAATAGCTTTTCCGGTATCAGCAGGTCGTGCATCAGCTTATACTCGCTGTTCTTTTCAGCGCCTATCATAGGCACACCATGCATGTTGGCGGGCAGGTTCAGCAGTATCATGGTCTTGCTGCGGTCATCTGGTATGCTGTGCAGCAGTCCATCAACCACGTTACAAGACTTCCCCCAGTAGCGGCTTGCCTGTATCGCAAAACGAAGGTTCAGTAATGCGAATAAACTTAACAGGGCAACTCCCACATAACGCACAGTAATGAACGACACAAGCACAGCAATAAGCATGTAGAAGAAAGCACCCGCAAAGTATAGATACCTGTCGAACCACACGAGCATATCCGGCTGAAACCACAGTGGCACCAATAATAATAGCGCAATGAGCAGCCATACAAAAAACAGCATTGCTGTTTTCGCTATGCCTCCCATTTTCTTATAGTACCCTGCCACCACCATAAATATCAGCGCTACTATACCATAGAAAGCCACTATCCCTGCCATCGAGTCCATAAAGGCATATACATCGCGCCGGGTGGCTTCACGTAAATACCTGCCCACAGCTAATAAATGGAAGAGATACTTCGCAGGTTTCCCAAAGCTCTCAACGGTTACCATGTCCACTGTAGTAGTGCCAATGCGCGATACCCAATCACCCGAATACATTTTGTATCCTGCAAACCGTACCGCGAACAACAGTAGCATCGGTAAAAAGCAATACACTACCACACGCCTGAAAGAATTCTCCTTTGTTGAAGGAAGTGCAGCATAAAACAGCCCCAGGGTCAATACCAGCCATGGCGTGATGTAAAATATCTCCAGCGAGAAAAGAGATAACAGGTACAGTATACCAGCAAACAGTGCATACTTGGTGTCGTGCGTCCGGATAAGCTTTTGAACGCACACCAATATCAGCATGATCAACAGCAGGCCCTGCAGGAAATGGAATGCCGGTTCCCACACAACAACCTCAGATATATATGGCGATACACAAAACAGTATAGCGCCGGCACTTGCTGTAATGGTCGTATTCTTCGCATCTGCATCATCCAGCAACTGTTTGCTGAAGATGAGCAGCAGCCAGGCATTGATCGCATGCAATGTAATGAACACAATATGCCACAGCCACTCATGGGTACCTAGTATCTTATAAAGCACATAAGTATTCAACTGGGTAAATTGGTACAGGCTCTTTGCCTTAAAATTGGTCCGGTTAATGAAATCCCAGAAACTGTTATGCCGCACCTGGTCAAGCCAGCCGGTATAATCGGTCACAAAACCGGCCCTGGCTGCCGGAAAATAGAGGGCAAATAGCAATACCCACATCCCGCAAAACAGTACCATTGTATAGGTTTTGTTCTGCGCCGGTACATTATTAAATGAGCTGCGGTTTGGCAATACTAGTAAGGAATATACCGACAAATATAGCCCAAAAGTCAGTATTTACAGGTATTATTAAACATTTTATTAAGATAATATCCCGTATCTTTGCACATTGCAATTCCGGGGATATGCACTAGTGGAGTTATTAACAGTTGTGCATTTCTTTAAAAGAAGAGATTAGGCAGGAGTGCTAATTTCGATGTGAAACGAAAAAGCAGATAGAATGGATATCGAACAATTAATGCCACACGTAGAAGCGCTGATTTTCGCAAGTGAGCGCCCGCTGACACAAATAGAAATGACTGAGATACTTGGGCAGGCACTGGAAACAGTGATTGAAACCGAACGTATCGCCACCTGCCTCGACGCTATACTCGAAAAATATGATGCTGAATATTATCCTTTCCAGTTAAGGGAGATAGGCGGCGGATACCAGTTCCTCACCAAAAAACAATTCCATAAAACAGTATTGCAGCTCAATGGCGACAAGCACATCAAAAAGCTGTCTACGGCTGCTATGGAAACGCTTTCTATTATTGCCTACAAGCAACCAATAACCAAGAGCGAAATAGAATATATACGTGGCGTAAGCGCAGACTACAGTATCCAGAAGCTGCTGGAAAAAGAATTGATTGTTATTGCAGGCCGCAACGAAGAAATGGTAGGAAAGCCTCTTATCTACACCACGTCAAAGAATTTCATGGATTACCTCGGTATCAACTCTCCTGCTCAGCTTCCACAGCTGAAAGATATTACCGACGTTCAGATAGTAATGCCAACAAGTGCAGAAGAAGCAATACCGGAAGATGTTGCAGGATTAGCGGTAAACGAAGTCGGCGAGCTCAGGCAAGCCTCATAAATAGATTACAATTCACGGCCCGCCCCCGATAACTATCGGGGGCTTTTTTATGGAAGAAACACTTTACGATCAAATGGTTACATTCATTTTTTATTAAATTTGCCTCAAATGTCCTCTATGGGTTTCCGCAGGTTTATTTTGCCTTTTCTTTTTATCGGTATTGCAGGTACATCGTTGGCTCAAAAAAAAGCCGACAAAACAATGATTCGGGAATTGCAGACCGATATCGGCTACCTCGCATCAGATGATCTGGAAGGCAGGCGCACAGGCACTCGCGGCGAAGGCATTGCTGCCGACTATATTATTAGGCGATACACCGAAATTGGCATCAACCCCTACAAAGGCGAGTACCTCTACCCTTTTCATTTTGTTTACGGCAAAGAAATATCACCGGTCACCCAATTACGTATTGGCGGCATGTTGCTAAAACCCGAGGATGCATTCCCGCTGTCTTTCAGTCCCAACAAAAATGTCTCCAGCGTTGTTATACCCGAAGTAAACGAGCAGGGCAGTATATGGTTGGCGCCTCTTTATAAGGATCAGGACCAGGCAAACGATGCCCACTTCGATGCCGAAAAACATATGCACGAGCAAGCCCGCGAGCTGGAAAAGCAAGGCGCCACGGGTGTAATTTTTTACGACGGCTACGGTAGCAAATGGCCACCTTCGTTCAGCAAACAGTCTATTTATGAAACCGTAGGTATCCCTGCTATTTACCTAAACTATAAAGCTTATCAGAAACACATAGTCACTTCGTCAGCAAAAGGTGGCATACCCGTTTTGCTCGATGTTACTATCAATAAAACGGAACGCACCGGAAACAATATTGCCGCCTATATAGATAACGGAGCCCCATACACTGTTATTATAGGTGCTCACTACGATCACCTTGGTTATGGCGAGGACGGCAACAGCCTGCACGCTAATGCATCCAAAGAGCACCAGATTCATCATGGTGCAGATGACAATGCCAGTGGCACCGCTGCAGTACTGCAGGTGGCCAAGTGGATCAATAACAACAGGAAAAAAACTAAGCACTATAATTATTTATTCCTCAATTTCTCCGGCGAAGAACTAGGGCTTTATGGTTCAAAGGCATTCGTAAAAGAGCAGCACATCGACAGTACACACTACGCCTACATGATCAACATGGACATGGTGGGCAGGCTCAACGATAGCACTCATGCGCTCGAAGTTGGCGGTGTCGGCACTTCACCATCCTGGGCAGAAGTATCCGCATTATCAAATAATGAGTTCAAGCTCACTTTCGATAGCTCCGGTCAGGGGCCCTCAGATCACACAAGCTTTTATAATGCTGGTTTGCCTGTACTGTTCATGTTCACCATGCAGCATAAAGACTATCATAAACCCACCGATAAGGCCGATCTCATCAATTATCCCGGCGAAGCGAAGGTCATCAAATACGTTACACGTATTATCGCTGCCGAAGAAACCAAAAATCAAAAACCACACTACCTGGTTACAAAACAAAAATCTACGGGTAAAACCTCGTTCAAGGTCACTTTAGGCATTATGCCCGATTATAGCTACCAGGAAGGTGGTGTGAGGGTAGATGGTGTCAGCGAGAACCGCCCCGCCGCCAGGGCTGGTATCCAGCAGGGAGATATAATCACCAGGCTTGGAGACATTAAAATAACCGGCATGCAAACCTATATGGAGGCATTAGGTAAATTCAAGCCCGGCGATAAGACCCAGATCACCGTTACCCGTAATGGGAAAGAAGTAACCATGCCTATTGAATTGATTGGCAAATAAACTATTACATATTCTATAAAATAAAAATACCCCGAATTTCGGGGTATTTTTATTTTAAGTTCATCACCTTGATTAGTGGTGAGCTGTATCAGCAGCTGGAGCAGCAGCAGCAGCAGTATCTGCTGGTGGTGGTGTAGCTGGAGCAGCTTCTGGAGCTGGAGCAGCTGGAGCAGCTGTAGTGTCAGTAGTAGTTGTTTCGCTAGAACCGTTACCGCAAGATGTTACGAAAAGACCGAGTGTAAGAGCAACAACGCTCAATTTTACAAATTTCATAATTTTTGTTTTTTAGATGGTTATGCAGGTTTATACCCGATTGAAAAAAAGGTAACCCGCAGTTTAAAAATAAATTTTACATATTTTTAAACATAATTTATATGGACGGCAATTTAGCTATGTGATACCGGTTAACAATTCCAACACCGATCCGCTGTAGTTCCACATTCCTGCCTCCATTTTTTATCAATAACGAGCCTTCAAATTTCATTACCTTTACAAATATTAACAGCCGCAAAAAAATCCCTGATGCGGGTTACTTTTTCTCAAAACAAGTATTAACTGGTGCAGAGCCCAATGAATACCGAGCAGCACTTATTAGCTGCACTTGCAGCAGGTGAGCGAACGGCTACAGAGCAGATATATCGGCAACATTATCATATAGTTAATGGCTGGTTAATAAAAAACGGGGGTAACTCCGTCGATGCTGCCGACCTGTTCCAGGAAGCAATGATGGTTTTATTTGGCAAAGCACAAGAGCCGGAATTCAGGCTCACGTGTAGCATCGGTACTTATCTTTTTGCTGTAAGCAAACATTTATGGTACAAGCGGCTGCAGCAACAAAGCAGGGGCCCGCAGATACTGCACGAAAATATTGGAACGGAAGAAGACGAGATTGGAGTTGCGTATGAAGACGATGTGAATGTGCACCACGAGCGCGAAGCACACTATGATCAACTCAACACCGCGCTCGACCAGATAGGCGAACCCTGCAGGTCTTTATTGAAAGCTTATTATCACGACGATAAAAGCATGCAGGAAATAGCGGCAGACTTCGGGTACACCAACCCCGATAATGCAAAGAACCAAAAATATAAATGCCTCGCACGGTTGCGTAAATTATTTTACACCATGCAGGCCAAATGATAAAGTAGTATGTCAGTGAACAATAACATTTGGGAGATAGCAGAAGCCTACCTGGCAGGTACATTGCCGCAGGCTGATATTATCGAGTTGAAGAAGCGGTTGGAAGCCGACAGTGATTTTGCGAACGAGTTTTACGAAAGCTGTAACCTTATCAGGTCATTCGAAGGTAGCGGCAAACAAAAACGGTTCCGCTCTATGCTGCGCGATATTCATGCAAATCAGGCTGTAACTAAAAAGACTAAACTCATCAACCTCCCTGCAAACTTCTGGCGCGTAGCTGTCGTTGCTGCAGGTGTAGCATTGCTCACATCTACTATTACTTACTCCATATTGCTGCCTTCACTCAAGAATGCAGACTCTCAATACAACATCATCAGTCGTAAGGTAGATAACATAACAGAATCGCAACACCAACTGCAGCGCTCTCAAAAGCAACTGGAGAAAGATCTTAAGAATATCAAGCCTGTTGCACAGGTAAAATATACAGGTACCGGTTTTGCACTAACCAACGATGGCTACTTTGTTACCAGCTATCACGTTACCAAAGGTGCCGATTCAGTTTACATCCAGAATAGCAATGGCGAATATTTCAAAGCATCTAAATATGCCTTTGATGAAGCTGCCGATATTGCAATACTGAAAGTAGAAAAGAAGAATTTCCGTTTCAGTAAAGGAGATATCCCATACACATTCGCAAACGGCAAAGCCGGCTTAGGTGCACGTATATTTACATTGGGCTACCCGAAAGATAATTTGTTTTACGACGAAGGCTACATCAGCTCTAAGAATGGCTACGAAAGCAACGAGTTGCAATATACGCTCGAGTTGCCTGTTGGCCACGGACAAAGCGGCTCTCCTGTTTTGGATAACAACGGCAACATAGTAGGTATACTCAGCGCTATAGGCAGTTCAGAAGAATCAAACACCTATGCAGTTACCTCTAAAGCATTGCTGGACCTGATTCATAAAAATCTGCCTCCTGACAATACCTTACACCTGCCAAAAGCTAACAAGCTGGCCCGCATAAGCCGCGAAGAGCAGATAAAGAAGATGGAAGCTTACACATTCTCTGTGAAGGTATATAAGTAAATTCTCAGCGTTACCTTCTGATGGCCGGAGGAAAGTATTCGTCACGAAAGAATGTTTGAAATCCCTTTGTTCTTTGGTACGCTTTCTTTGCTGAATCTACATCAAGCTTTACCATAAAAAGTGCCACTCGCATAGAATCAATTATCCTTCTCTCGCAATTTAGTCGACGATAGTCCGTCAGAGGGTTATTTGCATAATAACCGACCGGACGTGTATGCGGGCACATAAAGATGTCTGCATGTTTGTTATCAAAACGGAACATATTGTCATGCAATATTGCTACGTCACGTGGATGAATCTGTCCGGAAACGATAAGTCTGTTCCAGTAAACAGAAAACAATGTCCATATACATCTATGGTGTAAAAACATGGGCATGATCCTATCCTGGGCCATGGCTTGTTCTTCTACATAATATTGGCCAGGGCCAACAACATACTTCGGATCCTTATAAATAAGGTTATATAGATCCATATAATCCACGCTATCATACCCCAATTCATGCATTATATCTGCCTGGGCGATACCAATAATTTTATCGCCCGGAAAGCCGACGGTACTGATCATTGATTCAATTAAACGTAAATGCCTCGCTAACTTTTTTTCGTATTCATATCTATCGCTAATGCGGTTCTTCTCAGATTGTTCTTCCGAAACATGCTGTATCACCTGCCTTAAAACTTTGGCATTGATGCGCTTCAGGTAAGCCGCTCGTAACACCGGATAGTCGGGAAACTTATTTCTGAAAGCGATACTGTCTTTTATACAAGCTGCAAATACCGGTGAATCTTTCAGGTGCTGTGGCCGCAATCCATTCTTAAAACCCTTCTTCAGGTAACCTTCATACTTATTGCTCCTTTTATAACATGCTATCTGCGCTGCCATAAAACAATCCTGCACAAAGGCGAAATCGAATTCTCCAAAAGCTTTATCGTAATAGATGAATGTAGAATCTACCTTGTTCTCTAAGAAAAAACACCGCTCAGCGTTATTGACATAAGTATGGTAAATGCGGTAATCCTGTGATGCGCAATGTTGCCGGCATAAGACGAATAAAACAAGTAGGATCTTTCTCATATTGCTCGTAATACAAAAGTAATAATTGCTATATCAAATCATTGGCCCAATATTCTACCTTTGCACCCTATGAAAAAGCTCTCTCTTATTGCACTTGTTTCGTTAGCATTATTCGTTGCGGCGTGTTCGGATACTAAAGAATCTGCGAAGTCTAAACCTGGTGCTGTAGTCGCCACTGCCGAAATGCCTGTGGCCGAGAACCACAATAATAAATTTTCTATCAAATTACTGTCCGATAGCACGGGCAAACAAGGCGTCTATACTGTTGATGCCAACTCTGGCCCCTACTCACTCACCAGCCAGTTCACCATGCCAAAAGGTGGCGAGGATTTTCAGCCACTTATCCGCAATGGCAGCGCAGCTAACACTTTCATCATTGGATTTAAACTTGCCGACGATACTACCTTCTACGACTATTTCGAAGTAAGTAGCAAGCTCGATACGATTAAAATGAAATACCTTAAGGCGTATTCTTTCAAATAATTGCATTTAGAAGATATTTCTTATGCCATAACTATACAAAACTAAAAAGCATCCTCAAGGGGATGCTTTTTAGTTTTATCAACAGTTGATCTGGTTATCTTATCAGGGTCACATCTCCTTTCGCCTCCATGGTCTTGCCACCACAATCATACCTCAGGAAGTAGTAGTAAACACCCATATCCTGTGGCACACCGTTGTAGGTGCCATCCCATCCCATAACACTGCTGTTATGCGATTCGAAGATCGTTTGTCCCCACCTGTTCACGATACGGAACATATGGAACCTGTGGTAGCCTGTAAAGTATGGCTTGAAGATATCATTCTCCTTCTGGCCGCCTGCGCTTGGTGCAAACGCATTCGGGAACGATATTGTACAACAAGCATCCGGGTTTATCTCCATGCTCTTTGTTGCATAACAGCCAAACGGATCGGTCACCTTCAGTGTTATCAGTCCTTTAGGCTCCAGCATCTTACCCCAGATAACAGGCTTATTGATGTTGTTGAAATCATGCTCAGGTGTCCAGTAGTATGAATTCCTCCAGTCTATTTCGTTAGCAGTAAACTCAACACTATCCTCCAGGCAAATACTCATGCCGTTTGGCGAACTGATACGGAAACTTGCATCAGGTATGTTATGTACCAATACAGAATCGAATGTAGGCTCAGACTTACAACCTTCTATCGTCCTGGATGATACTTTGATGATGTGGCGTCCGGTATCAACCCATGATATGGTATATGGACCACTGCTGTGTGAGTTGCTCGATACTATGTTCAACGCATGAGAGTTAGCCATTACGTCTTTGTCCACCCACCACTCATACTCATATGCATTGTCCGACCTTGTGTACAATGCCAGGTCAACCGTATCACCAAGACATACATCAGGTTTGGTATATGCCATCATTGTAGGCTGTGGTATCACCCTTATACGTATCGTAGTATCAGAGAAACAGAACCCGTTATAGTTGCTTACACGCAGTTTGATGTAATTATCCATCTTCACTGAATCAAACTCTACGTGTATCATCGAGTCGCTTTGCACTGTCTGATTCACCAGCTTGGTACCCCATGGTAATGTCCACAGGTACTCAGGCTGAACAAGAGCCGGGCCTTTGTATGCCAGCAATACAGAATCATATTGGCACACCCATGGGCTGCTCGCCTCAATGCTGAATATCGGTTTATACAATACGGTCACTTTTATTGCCACACTGTCACTGGTACAGCCAAGCGGCGAGTTAGGAACAGTTTGGTTCACATACCAATAGGTCGTACCCTCTGTTGTTGTCGGCGGCACAGGTATTGGTGTCAGCGCGGTCGCATTATAGAACCAGTTCAGGTGCGAATCAAAGTCGCTGTCCACTACTTCATTAAGTGGCCGTGCAATGTCGCCTAGGCAGTATTTGAATGAGCCAACAGTTGGTGCGTCAGGTTTCTTTTTAACGATCAGGTCATTTGTAGCACTGTCGCTCACACAACCCCAGCTGCTTGTTTCTGTCACCCAGTATCTCGTAGTATCAGGTGCAAAAGAAGTGCTTGGTGTTGGTGCAATATACATAGCACCTGTCACACCGGGGCCATACCATTTCAATGTATCCCCTGCACTGCTAGGGGTAGCTATAAGCGGACGTGCAATATCAAATTGACAATATTGCTGCGGCGTCACCACAGGTGGCGCTGGTTTCGGATGCACGGTCATAGTAACAGCTGTCTTCGGGCTCTCACAGCCTGAGTCGATCCTGGCCACCCACGTATTCAAAGCTCCGGGCACATTGATGTTAGGCAATGGCTGTATCCATGTGAATGGACCTCCAACGGCTGATGTGTACCACTTCGTCGAATCCGAAGGTGTTACAGTTAATGGTAATACAGGGCCAATGAACTGGCAATAATGTATCTGCCCGGTAACCAATGGGGCCGGCGGTGTAGAAATAACTCTTACTGTATCGCTTCCACGCAAACTTTCACAACTACCCACCTTCTGGCTTGCCCAGACTATGTAAGTACCCGGTGTCGACGTAGATACCACAGACGGTGTTGTGCTGCTGGTTCCTCCGGTAGGTCCGGTTGTCCACCAATTTACTATCGCTCCCGGATTTAGACCGGTTACAGTAAACGGAACAAAAGGCTGCCCCTGGCAATAATCCTGGCCTGTTATAATTGGTTTAGGCGGTCGCGGTATCATCCGCGCTGTTGTCGTTGCGGTATCCTTACAGCCAAATGCAGTTCGTACTATCACAGTATAAGCACCCGTATCCGGATCATCAAAGAGCGTTCGTATCGGGTTTTGCAATGTGGCCGTATAGCCACCTGGTCCCGTCCAACTATAGGTCATGCCTGCCATACCCGGTGTCTCAAAAAGTTTCAGTGTATCAAATGCACCCTGGCACAACGGGCCATTATTGGTTACAGTAATAGAAGGCTTGATATGCACCTTCACCGCAAAGCTATCAGTATCAGATACACCCAGCAGTGTGCGCACTACGTAAAATTTGGTAGAGTCTGCAAGCGTTGCAGGGTATTTATAGGTATACTGATTGGTACTTGTGAAACCACTGGAGCTATACCAATAATAAGTACACCCGGTCGAATCACCAACACGCGATAAATAAAGCGTATCTCCTTCACAGGGTTCATTGGCGCGCACGTTATTACAACTTACAATGGTCAGATACATTGTCCGGTATTGGCATGTATTGCTGTCAACACCCGTTATCGTATATGTTATAGTCGGCGGTAGCACCGTCGAAATAATAGTATTATGAACACCTGTAGTGCTTACAAGGCCGGTACTTGGCGACCATGTCCATTTACCCCATGTCCAGCTCCTTTCATCTCCGTAAAGAATATCAACTGGAATTGCAGTTAGGCCGGGATTGGCACATGCATCATAAGTGTCGATCACAATACCGGGATACCTTGCAGGTGGCTCAGCAAAATACGTCCCCGCAGTCAATAAACATGGCTCACGGAATGCGCCAACACTGTCAATACCTGCTGTATCATTGAACACATACGCACAAGAAACGAAATCGCTATCTCCGGGATTTAGTGTGCCTACATTAAAGATGATACCGATACCAATATCTCCGGGATGGTTAACACCCACATTGTAATAAGATGTTCCACCAAAAGTAGAGGTCATTGCCCATCCTGTTGCAAGGTCCGAAGCAACAGATAAACCCCATGAATTGTAAATACACGCAACCGCACGGCAATCTTTGGTACACAGCGTAATAGGGGGCTTGGTAGCACTGTTACCATATGCCGTAACACCAACCCTGTGAATGATGTCGTTTTGCCAGGTTATGTAGTTGTTGGTAGGAAACCCTCCACCGGGCCAGGTCTGGTCATTATCCGGGTCGCACGAGCGCCAGTAGTAGATACCATTTATTGGTGAAGCACCCGTGTTATAAAATTTTGTGGTCATGGTCACCGCTGATCCCATCGTATCTACGCGCGTCTCTGTTTTTACCAGAAGTGTACCACCAACCATATTACCTTGCCAGAAGCCCCTGATCGTATTACCAACATAACCAAGAGGGCCTGGTGCATTCGAATAGCCGGTCATACCGCCGCCTGCAATGGTACCACCACCCGAAAATGTATAACCCGTACCGGAACCCTGGTAACCTTGTACACGGCCACCATTTGCCTGAACCGTCCATCCTTCGAAAGGAGAACCCGGATACGTATAATCACCCATAAATGGCGGAGCGCCAACAGCCCAGCCATCATGACCATAATCGTAAACCTCTGCTAACGCAGCACCAACGCCTGTTCCGGGGCTATGCGGGTGATAACCCGCAGGGCTACCTGAATTCGGCCCGAACGAACTGTTACCTTGGATACCTATCTCCGTGTAACGCCCCTGCAGAAAGCATGTTGCACCAACCATTTGTGCATAACTGGTTTGCGCAACAGCCGAAAGAAATGTTATGAAAACTAAGAAGTACAGTTTTTTCATAATTGCAATTGTTATTGAACTCCTGAAATATTACTCATTATATAGCCAAAAAAATATTTTGGGTTATAAATATAACCCGATTTTCTGTAAAATACCGGTTTTTTATTACTATTCAAAAATTATTTTTTTCATTATTAACCGGCAGTTACACCCACCATAATTTTTTGCACCTTAACCATTAACCCATTAAAACAAATTACTTACTAAAATTCCCTGCAATATAATAGACAGGCGAATATTTCACAAGGGTTGGGATATATTACATATTTATCTTAGCAATGTAACGTTGCCTTGGTGGTGCTCTTTCTGCCCGTCCTTGAAAACCGCATCCATAACATACACATACACGCCCACCGGCTGCTCGGCATTATTGAATTTGCCATCCCATCCGGCTCCATCCAGTTTATTCGTCTCAAAAATCAGCTGCCCCCACCGGTTGTAGATACTCATGCTGAATTCGATCAATCCGCTCGACAAAAACTGCCTTGGGAAGAAATAGTCATTCAGACCGTCACCATTAGGAGAAAACACATTCGGAATGTTCACATAACAATCTCTGGCAACCGTAATAGTGTCCGAAGCCCGGCAACCATCCAAAAATGCTGTTGCATAATACGTGCCCGGAGTCGTAATGCTTATCCTCGGGCCGGTCTGCCCCGTGCTCCATATCCACGACACACCCGGTGCCTTGGCGTTTACCCAATCTCCTATCGTCACGGCAACACCGCCCGGACATATACTGGTATCCTGCCCCAGGTATATGTTAGGCGACTGGTACACTTTCAGGCTTCTCGATGTCGTCACATCACGGCACGCCCTGAAGTGAGCTGTTGACGTAATAGTAAAATAACCGGGCCTGTCATACGCATGCTTCACAGGGTTCTCGTTAGTTATGCTGTCATCATCACCATAATTCCAGGTAACTCCTGTATTGCCTATGTTGGTGTAATTGCCTATCATCGTCAGGTAATTACCCCTGCAAAGTGCAGTGTCAGACAGGCTGATGCTGATCGCCGAAAGCGAGTCAACATATACAGTTCCTTTCGCAGTGTCATTGCAGGGCACAAAGTCTGTTGCTATCAGTTGCACCGTATACACACCCGATCTTTTGTAGGTATACGTTGGGCTTGCAGCCGTGCTGGTCGCACCATTGCCAAACAGCCATCTGTAGCTTAAGCCCGTACCGCTCGATGCATTCGTGAACGTTACCAAACTATCCTGGCAAAGTATCATCGGCGCAAGAGAGAAGTCTGCCTTTAGCGGATGTATTAATTGTATCTTCTTGGTGATACTATCATTGCACTGCGCCTTGATTGCCGTTAGCCTTACAGTAAATGAATCCTGTGTTCTGTACACATGTTTCGGGTTAGTTACAGTGTCGCTATTCCCATCTCCGAAATCCCAGGTATAATTTGTTGCACCCAGCGAAAGATTTGTGAACGTAACGGTATCACCCTTACAGCCATACAAAACGCTGAAGTTGAAATTAGGTGTTATGCTGTCAAGCACTACAACCGTTACTGGCTGTCTCGGCCCCTCACATCCGTTCACCGTTTGGCTCGCATAGAACGTGTAAGAACCGGGTGCGTACGTATTGATGTACGGCGCGCTCAGGCTGCCCGTACCACCGGCTGCTACATTGTACCACAATACACCACTACCCGTAACAGTGAATGGCACAAACGGCTGCCCGTGACAATAGGGGCTTAACGCAACCACACCCGGCGGCGGCGGCAGCGGTTTAACAGTAACGGTCAGCGGCACACGCGCACTCTCGCACGGTCCGTTCGTTGATGTTACATAATAAGTGGTCGTACCCGGTGTGGTGGTTATTGGCGTAGGCGCAGTGGTGCTGCCCGTACCTCCTGTTGCACCGGTATACCACTTCAGGCTCGGCCCGGTTGCAGTAAGCGGCACCGCTGTTTCATACTGGCAATAACTTACCGGGCTAACTGTTGGTGCCACCAACGGTACAATAGACACATCTATTGTATCTCGTGTTGTGCATATGGCATTGGTAACTGCCAGCCAGTAGGTGCCTGTAGCCATAACAGATATTGTCGGCGTAGCAGCGGTCGTACTCCACAGGTAAGAGATCGCTCCGTATACCGGGTCATAATTCTGCAGCGTCAAAGGGCCACTGCCACAGATCAGTGTATCATTACCAAGATCCACCGAAGGGTACGGATGCACTGCAACCGTTACCCTGCCGCTGTCTTCACAACCCGGCGTATTGACAACCACTTTATATTCTCCCGAATCGACAACCGCAGCACCCGTAGTGAACGGGTTCTGCAATGTGCTCGTGAACCCACCTGGGCCTGTCCACAGATAACTTCCTCCGGTGAAAAAGTTAGAGAACAGCTTTAATGAATCACCCGTGCATATGTTAGGCGTTGTGGTTGTTGGGTTAGGATTGATACCTCCGTAATTCGTAAAGTAGCCAAAGCTCGCACCACTGCTTGGCGGCCCGCTGCTCAGGAAGCCAAGGTGAAATAAGTTTGCCGGATTGCTCACCGTCAATACGCTGCCGGTTGGATACGTCGCAACCGGCAATGTCACCTGTGCTGTCGACCAGATTCCTCCCGTGCCGGGCACCGGGGTAAACATTCCCGCTGTGATCACGCCTGCCACGCCATTCACTAAAAAGCCGCCGGTACCTACGGTTTTCACCAGCAGGTTCAGCTTAAAATCTATAGATGCAGATTGCTGTATCGAGACCGAACTGCTGCCCGTGCAATTGATCTGCGGCAACAAAGCACTGCCCACCTCGCTGTGAATGCCACTCAGCTGGTATATATATACCGGGAAGCTGGTCTTTATATAACCCGAAGGCGCAGGACAAACCATGGTATAAGTAGAGCCTGCAGTAGCTATCGTGGTCACGAACACACCGTTCAGGTATATGTCCGTCATGGGTTGCGTTGCTGTGATGAATAGTTTGTCGCCGGGTGTTGTAAGGTCGCCATACATAGGTATGTATTCTGTGCCCAACACATTCGTAGGCACTATCTGGTCGCCTATAAGGTCTGCACCAAAAACGCCAAGCGATGTATATCCCAGCAGGTCGTCTTTTTCATTGATCGATATTGGTTTGTCCGATGTCACCCGCGAGCCCACCAGGTGCTGTGCGGCAGCCGTGCCTGCTGCTGTGGCCGAGTAGGTTTGCCCTTGGTTCAGCACAACGGTATAAGGCACTCCTGCGGCATGTCCCACCACATTTTGCGCCGGTGTAATGGTAACAGTGGTGCCGTTCTGTGTCGCTACAATATCAAACGCATTATGGGGTGTGGGCGAGTAGCTCAGGCTGTTATCCAGCACGTTCTGCCCCGGTATCCAGAAATCCGTACCCACTGCATTTTTTCCTTTCAGTGCAAAGTCCTCGGGGTTACATAGGCAGGCGCCACTCACCACATGATAGTAGGCGGTGATGAGCGCGGTAGATGTAATGTGCACACCATAATTCAATACGGTATTGGCGGGTTTATTTTCCAGCACATCTATCCACGGCGTCATATCCAGCGACACGGTACTGTTGGCAGGTATAGATAATACAGTGGTCGGCATACCCCCGGCTGCCGGCTGCGATATAGTAACCGTTGCCGCCGTGGCAAATGCGGTCATCCGCATAAATATCGGCCTGTCCAGGTTCGATGCGCCTGTTTGCGCCACTTCAGGCGCAGCAAACCAGAATTCGGTATCCTGCTGCGCAGAAACTTTGATGCATAAAAAAAGGAACGCGAGTAAAAATATTCTTTTCATAAGAGTGCAACTATTGTGGGTAAGCACGCATCGCCGAAAAATTCCCGCGACACAAACCATACTGTAAGACACCAATTCTTACAAAAAGGTTTGCAGTACACGTAAAATTATAGAAAAAATTAATGGAATAGGATGTCAATAACAAACCATTAATATAATGGCCTACTTAGCCTTATATATGGGCACTGTCGAGCATGGCTCTCCGTACATCAAAGATTTTACCACCGGCCTCAGGCGGTTGGTCGCCGCCACATACGCCATCTCGGGTACAGGCGTATCGCCACAGCCTTTTAATACCACACGTTTGCCTTCATACTCATTAATGTCCAACGCATTTATCCGGCTATTCATCAGCAACTTACTTAACTCCTCTGCCGTCCCGTAATAGACCGACAATGCCACCGGCTGCAGGTAAGAAGTAGCAAGCATATAAGCCCATACAGGCACTATGGCATCTGCCGAACAGAACAACGCTACATGCTTGCCCGCATATTGTTGCCAGTCGTGGGTTTGCAGGGCAGCGCGGTAGTCCTTCTCCTTCAATATCATCTCCATGTACAGGAACGGCTTCAGGTCAAACACCGCTATTTCATCCCCCGGCACAAATGGCGCCAGGTCCAGTGTTATTATCCCGCTTTCTGCTACTTTATTAACAATTGTCTCCATAATAATACCCCCGAATGATATACAAAAATACACCAAACCCGGCTCAGGCTGCAATGATTTAAAGCATACGCCAATTGAGCGAACTTATTATTGCCTTAAAACACAAAGGACCTCATGAGTATGAGGTCCTTTGTATTGTGCCATCCGGCATCCGTATCTTAGTGCGTTTCCCACTGCAGCTTATACTGCACATTAAGCAGGTTCTTGGTCAGGCTGTCTTTAGTGGTAGCATTAATATGGGTTATTTTGCTGTCTGCGTCTATATCATACACCACCCTCGTAGTGTTGTGGGGCGAGCTGGTAGAATAGAACAGGTGATCGTTCGGATAGATATTCTGTCCATACCTCGTAAGCGACTCTATTTGCATATAATCGCCCGGCCTGTTATCCAGCTCATCATAATACTCAAAGAACTCTTTCGATGTGTGCCCCGCCGGGAAGTAGACCGGCCTTGCCGAAACACCATTCACATCCACCCCCGTTACAGTAACTCCGTAAGGAAAATCGCCACTCAGCTGGTCCGATTTGCTGTTATGGTTCAGGTGCTCGGTTATCGATGGTAGGGTCACCGGCGAAGTTTTCGTCCACACAATGTTTATGGGCAGGCTCAGCACCGTATCATGCCTGATGTAAGGCAGTGTAGGTGGAGCAATACCGCTGTCAGGGAAGTTAACCGTTAAAGTGTTGTTCCACAACCTGTTCAGGAAATTGCCCTGGTCTGCAGTATATGTAAAATCAGCCTGTATTGCGGTGCCGGTATCACGATAGATCACTGTCTCACGCGCTATCAGCTTGCCAAAGTAAGTGAAATGCCTCACCTCGTTAGGGAAATAAGCATGTATGATCTGGCCCTGTGGGTTGATCAGGAAGGTGTCACGCTCTTTTATGGTGCCCGTATTCAGGTCCGTGCTGGTTTTGTATATCGAGTCGTTTATGTAGTAGAACTGTATCTTCAGGTGTGCCATACCGGTCAGCACCTTGCTTTGGTCGTTCGATGTAAAGAAGATGGTGGCTATCTTGTCCAGGTAATATTCAAAACGGTAGTTTTCAGAGATTAATGGCACTATCGTAGGCGGAATAACGTTGGTAACAGACGTCACCTTGGTATAGCTCAGCATCCTGTAATCATCTGGCGTAGGGTTGGTAGGATGGCTCGGCTTTTTACACGATGTATACACCAGCATACAGCCCGCCACAAACGCTACAAAAAGCAACAAAGATTTTTTCATACAGGCAATTTTAAGCAATTATCCGCTAAAATAGTAAATACATGCTAATAGTCAATAGTACCATTAGCCCGCAAAGCACTAAAGATAATGCCTTTTCCTGATATTTAGGACACTATAACCGGGAAGCAAGAAGGGTCTCCCCCGTCCCCGCCGGGTCTCTCCGAAGCCGTGCCTTGTGTGCGGGCGAGGACTCGCCGGAATCGGAGTATTACAGTTGAAATTATGCTGAAGTTTTACTTAAAAAGTTCATTGCGAGCCGCAAAAAAGTAATACGTTCAATAAAGCTCGACAGCCAACGCGGCGAAGCAATCTCGCAAACACAAAAAATTCCCCTCTTGAGAGGGGTTAGGGGTGTGTTTACTCGCAAAAAATTATTGTTCTAGCTTTCCCGTCCCCGCCGGGTCTCTCCGACGCCGTGCTCTGTGGGCGAGCGAGAACCCGGCGGAATCGGAGTACTGCAGTTGAAATTATGCTAAAGTTTTACTTAAAAAAGGTCATTGCGAGGCGTGGTGAGCATTAGTCGAACCAAGCAACCTCACGCAACATCATCTTTTACTCCTTTACAATTTTATGCACCGTCCTCATCCCTTTTTCATCCGTTAGTGCCAGCATATACATACCGGGCGCCAAATGTTTTATAGAAATACTATGCACACCCGTTTTTAAATCACCGCTTTGCACCATGGCACCTACTACATTGCACAATTGGTAAACAGTATTTGTCTGCACATTATCCATGTACAACTCATCACTCGCGGGATTTGGGTATACACTAATATCTTTTTGCACATTCTGCTCATGCACCATCAAATAATCGCAAGGGGGCAGATTATAGGTTACTTTGCGGATACGATTATTAGTTATATCTGCAAAGATGAGATTGCCGCAAATATCAAATGCCATCCCTCCGGGATTGTAAATTGGTACAGAGGTAGCGCTAACTCCATCTCCGGTATAACCAGCAATACCGGTCCCAACCACAGTGTGAATAATCCCAAATGCATCTACCATTCTTATCCGTTGGTTAGTATCGGCAATGTAAAGATTGTTGTTTATGTCAATCGACAATGAACCTCCACATAGTGCTGTATTTGTTGCGGGTACACCATCGCCGCTATATGTACCCATACCATTCCCTGCAACTGTTGTAATTAAACCAGCGGTATTGATTTTACGCACCCTCCTGTTTAAATCGCTAAAAAACAGATTCCCTTGTCCGTCAATAGCAATTCCCGCAGGGCCATTAACCTGCGCCACAGTCGCAGCAGTTCCATCAATGCTAAAGCCTGCTGTCCCAGTCCCGGCATACGTAGTAATTATGCCTGCGCTGTTAACTTTTCTAATTTTATGGTACGTGTTATCAGTAATATACAGGTTATTATTATTGTCAAATTGAATGTTTGCGGGGAAAACCTGAGCCGCGGTAGCAAATCCTCCGTCCCCCGAACTTCCCATTGTGCCAATACCGGCATATGTTGAAATGATTCCCGTAGTCATATTAATCTTACGTATCCTAAAGTTCTGATGATCTGCTATATACAAATTGCCGCTGGTATCGAATGCTAACCCATCAGGCCATTTAAACGATGCTGCTGTAGCAGGCCCTCCATCCCCTAAAATGCCAATAGAACCAGGTCCTGCAATAGTTGTAATGATCCCATTGGTATCTATTCTCCTTACAGATCCCCTACTCTCATACTGTGTAAAATAAAAATTCCCCCATTTATCTCTTACAATAGAATGAGGTGTTGAAATTTTAGCCAGTGAGGCTCCACCTCCATCACCGGTTGTGCCAATAATCCCTGTGCCCGCAAAAGTTGTTATTATTTGGGCTTCAGCTTTTATTGAAATTGCTAAACACAATGCAATGATAATTTCCCTCATAAAAAAAACATTACATTCGGTCCTTGGCGAGTCTCCTCACAAAGCCGTTGTGCGCCTGCCGAGGGACTCGCCGGCATCGGAGCGATAAAGTTGATGCTTCCATTTCTTCATCTCTGTTATATTACTAAAGTTAGTAAACATCTCTGAATACAAAGAAATGGCCCTTGTCCCTAACTGCTCGTATTTGTGATCCCGAACCAAACGGATAGGGATTTGCAACATCCTCATTGTGTTAAAAAAATAAATTTTCATCCCTCAAACCCGCCACCACAACAGCTTTCAAAACACAGTTACACCATCATGGTACTGTTACTGTACCATCATGCAAAATAAATTTCCTCACCTAAAAATCCCCGTTGTTCCGGATATTCATCCGGAACACCAAATAAAACCCCTTCTCCGAAGGCATTCAATGTACTGAAGCCGAGAACATGATGGCACCTTTATTTTTCCGTAGATGCTAATTCCCAACCCTACAGGAGCTTTAAAGGAGGTCTTGCTCTTAAGCCTGATCTGGTTCCGGGTAGGAATAATAGCAGCGCCATGCCGCCGAGTAGCGATCTGCATAACACAACACCACAGCGTAAAGCTAACCCAAAATCACGCCTGCCCGTACCGAAAAGGTACGTTCGGGCGGGCGGAGCGATTTGATCTTGGGCGGCACTTTCTTTGCTACTTTCTTTTTGCTGTAGAACTCTCTCATGAATGCCTTTGAAAAAGACATTAACTAATGAATAAAAGAAAGTAGACTCGCGCAGTACGCTCGAGTAAGACTCCGTACCTGGCGAGGGCCCGACGGAATTGGAGTACTGCAATGTAATGTGTTAAAAAAATAAATTTACATCCCTCAAACCCGCCACCACAGCAGCTTTCAAACCGCAGTTACACCATCATGGTACTGTTACTGTACCATCATGCAAAATAAATTTCCTCACCCAAAATTTCCTGCAGAACTTTGCATAGTAACACCCCCTAACTCCCCGCTTTGCGAGGAACGAAGCCTGTCCGAACGGAATAGCCGGGCGGGCAACCTCACGCAATACCGGGCGATTTGCGAAAACGAATGTTTGAGCAGATCGGGGTGGTTAACTCGCGCATGAGAAACTTGTTTTTCTGCGCAAGGCACAAGTTCTTTGAAAGACTGACAGCGTATTTATCTCCCGCAATATTTGCAGGCATACCGGCATATGTTTTCTTCCGCCGGTAAGCAATAAATGGGCCGCACCATATAGCGGCCCCTTCAGGGGTTGGGGCATTATACCTTTTATGCCGTTTCTTATACCTTTTGCCCTGTTTTTTATACCCTTTTATACCCTTTTATACCTGGGCAAAAAAACTATAAGCACACCCACAGCGGATTCCAACCACATCAAAAAGATATTCACCCCAAAATGGGCACATCCCTCCAAATTATACCCTCCGCATCCGCAGCATTGCAAAGTACAGTGTAAAATGACCAAATGCAGTGAGCAGCAAATGTGCAGGAACTGAGCAACAAAATAACAGGAAGTGAGCAACACAAAAAAATACATGCGGCTGTAAACCAGCCAATTGCAAAGCAAACACTTAAAAGCACCATGTTTTTTTCAAAAATGAGCAATGTCGCTCTGTTCCCCGGCCCTCACCTTACCTTATCTCCTTCACAAAATTTATCATAAGCTGGCCAAAATCCACCACGTGGTTCATAGATAGCTCCAGGGCGCGGTCGTGCACATCGTGGTAATACCCCGGGCCACCGTCAGAGTAGATAAAGAAAGAAGGCACACCCGCCTCTGTAAAGTAGTAATGGTCGCTGTTTGCAGCCTTGCCCCTGCTGTTTATCTTAGGCACATACCTGCCTTTTTCGTTCAGCAGCTTCAGCAGCCCAAACTGCGTCGGGAAGGTCGTGGCATTCACTACCGTCACACCATTGGTGGCATCGCCCATAATATCAATGTTCGTCAAAAATTTGATGTTAGCCAGCGGTATCATCGGGTTCTTAACAAAGAACTCAGAGCCCATCAGCGCGGCTTCTTCACCTGCAAATGCTATAAATACTATGGTGTAATGTTGCGGGTTCTTCGCAAAATGTTTGGCAAGGTACAGCATCATCGCTACCCCGCTTGCATTATCACTCGCCCCCGGAAAGTAGGTGGTATCGCCCATCATCCCCAGGTGGTCATAGTGCGCAGAAAATACAATGAACGAATCCTTTACTTCTCCCGGCACGCAAGCCATCACATTGTCGTTCCTCACACGCACATAAGCTGCTTCCACATCAATGCCTATCTTCTTCAGTTTTTTAGGCATTATTTCCCTGTCCATGTAAAGCACAGTGGCCTTTATGGTGTCCCTGCTCACACCCCACGTAAGCTTGCCATCCTCGGGTATTATAAAACATCCACGGGGCAATACAGCAGCAAATTCACGCTTTTTAATGTGCAGCACCTCGGTGCACACATGCTCCACATTTTCCAGCAAATATGCGTGCTCCTCGTTGAACGATGTAAGCACTTTCTCCCAGGCATAGATATCGTTCACCTTGCCCAGGTCTATCTCTTCCACCTCCATTTTCTCGTTCTTATACGAAGGGCTCGATGGATCTATCAGGAAGTCCACCCCTGCCACCAGCGAATCGCCATTAGCACTCAAAAACATTTTGCCGGGGAAAGTATTCACCGGGAAACCAAACGTCTGAGACCAGCGGCCTTCCTTCACCTGCTTCAGCCGGAATTCAACGAATTTCTTTACAATGTACCTTGCAGCAGAGTCTTTTCCCCCTTTCACATAACCCCTCCCATGCATCCAGTGCGACGACAAATACTGTATCTGGCTTTTTATCCAACGTTTGTCAATTTCAGCCCTTTCACGCGCTTTTTTCAGGTCTTCAGTATTCACGTGGTGTACTGTATCCTGCACAATATGCTGAACCGTATCAACAAAATTGTCTTTAGGCAATACCGTGTCATACGAAGTATAATCCTTTACGGTCGTATCCACCTGCGCAAAAGTGCCCGGCGAGCAGCAAAATACAGCTACAAATAAAAATGCAAAAAGCTTATACATATGCAAGTGTAAATTTATAAAACATGGAGATAGGCGGTACCCGGTATGCCTTGCAAAATAACTATTTTATTGCTATAAACTAAATCTGTGGCAATGTATACCCCGCGAATAAATACGTTTTACGCCCCCGAGGGTTATTATGATAAATATTCGATTATGTGTGTTAAGATGTGCAAAATAGTGTGCAAAATTTAAGATTATTAATAACCGTTTTTTGTTGTTTTAGCGCCTCTTTTTGGCTACCTTTGTAAGGTTAGAAAATCGACCCGGAAAGAGGTTTCTAAACCTGTTTGCATAGTGGTGTTTTTGTAACAATTCCCTGGAAAATAACAGTAATAGTTTAAAATAGAATGAGCGAAAACGAAGTTTTGGCAATACCCGCCGAGTACGGCGCAGATAGTATTCAAGTGCTGGAAGGATTGGAAGCAGTGCGCAAACGCCCGGCAATGTACATTGGCGATATTGGCGTGAAGGGACTGCATCACCTCGTATACGAGGTTGTTGACAACTCAATTGACGAAGCGCTTGCTGGTCATTGCAAAAAAATAACTGTTAAGATACACACAGATAATTCCATAAGTGTCCGTGATGATGGCCGTGGGATCCCAACAGGTATCAATACAAAAGAGGGCAAGTCAGCTTTGGAACTTGTAATGACCGTGCTGCATGCCGGTGGCAAGTTCGATAAAGACAGTTATAAAGTGTCCGGTGGTTTGCACGGCGTGGGCGTAAGTTGCGTTAACGCACTCAGCCACCATATGCACACTACCGTTTTCCGCGAAGGCAAAATATTTGAGCAGGAGTATAAGAAAGGCATTCCCCAATATCCGGTGCGCGAAATTGGTACATCTACTGATCGCGGTACGTTGCAGCATTTTCACCCCGACGGCAGTATCTTCAAAGACACTGTTTATAATCGAGAGATACTGGCAGGCCGCCTGCGCGAGCTGAGTTACCTGAATAAGGGTATATACATCACGCTAATTGATGAGCGTGATGTTGCAGAAGACGGCACACCAAACACTGAGAATTTTTACAGCGAAGGTGGTATCGTGGAATTCGTGCAAATGCTCGATCGCACCGGCAAGCGTGATCCACTGTTGCCTACACCTATCTTCGTGGAAACACATGATGCAGAGACCAATGTATCTGTTGATGTTGCATTGTCTTATAATACATCATACAACGAGCACATTTTCTCCTACGTAAATAACATTAATACTATTGAGGGAGGTACACACGTAGCGGGTTTCCGCCGTGCTATAACCCGGGTATTCAAATCTTATGGCGATAAGAACAAGTTGTTCGAAAAAGCTAAGGTTGAAATAACCGGCGATGACTTCCGCGAGGGTTTGAGTGCCATCGTATCAGTAAAAGTACCCGAGCCACAGTTCGAAGGTCAGACCAAAACCAAGCTCGGTAACAATGACGTAATGGGTGTGGTGGATGTATGCGTGAGCCGTGTGCTGGATGCATACCTTGAAGAACACCCGAAAGAAGCCAAGCTCATCATTGATAAAGTGATACTTGCCGCGCAGGCACGCGCAGCAGCAAGAAAAGCGCGCGAAATGGTGCAGCGCAAAAGTGTGCTTACCGGTGGTGGCATGCCCGGCAAACTTGCCGACTGCTCTGACCGTGACCCGGAAAAATGCGAACTCTACCTCGTGGAGGGAGACTCGGCGGGTGGTACGGCAAAACAAGGCCGCGACCGTAGCTACCAGGCTATCCTGCCGCTAAGGGGTAAGATACTAAACGTAGAAAAAGCACAGGAATATAAGATCTACGAAAATGAGGAGATCAAGAACATGTTTACCGCATTAGGTGTTACCGTTGGCACTGCTGAGGACCCTAAAGCGCTGAACCTCACAAAACTCCGCTACCACAAGATCATCATCATGACCGATGCCGATGTGGATGGTTCTCACATTGCTACACTCATACTCACTTTCTTCTATCGCTATATGAAGGAGTTGGTGCTGCAGGGTTATGTTTACCTTGCCCAGCCACCGCTTTACCTCGTGAAGAAAGGCAAGGAAGAGATCTATGCATGGAATGAGGAAACCCGCAAAGCAGCTGTCGAAAAACTGGCTGGCGGCAAAGAAGACTCGGTGAATGTGCAGCGCTATAAAGGTCTTGGTGAGATGAATGCAGAACAGCTTTGGGATACTACGATGAACCCTCAAACCCGTACACTCAAGAGTGTTTGTATTGAAAGTTCTGCAGAAGCTGACCGGATCTTCTCTATGCTGATGGGCGACGAGGTACCACCCCGCCGCGAGTTCATAGAAACACATGCCAAGTACGCCAAGATCGATATTTGATCTCGCATATATGTGAAACGAAATAATACATATGCTATTTTTTTAGTCACTCAACTCTGGCTAAAAATATTTTGTTATGCATTACTTGTATCCCGTATAATGTATTATAATTGTGTATCTTTGAATTAGTAGTTATCTAAAAAGTAACTGGTCTGGTTGCTTTTACTTATCGATAACTTATTCCGTAAATTATATACATTAAATGAAAGAGAGCTCAATTCTTGATAATGAAAAAGATCGGATTGCAGCTCTTTATCAATTGCAAATACTGGAAACACCGCCGGAAGAAGACTTTGACGATATTGTTGAGCTGGCATCCCAGATATGTGAAGCTCCTATAGCAACCATAGCATTTGAAGACAGAGACCGTTTCTGGTTTAAAGCAAAAGTTGGCATCGATGTGATCGAAACTCCGCGTAAAGGTGCTCTTTGCGCGTACGCCGATGAAAAAAATAACCTGTCCTGCATTTCCGATTGCCAAAATGACGGGCGCCTGTCTGATAATCCGTTTGTAAAACAAGAAAACGGCGTTCGTTCTTTTGCCGGTGTGCGACTGATAACCGATGAGGGTCATTCACTTGGTTACCTCTGCGTAATGGACAGGAAACCCAGGCAGCTAAACGACAAACAGATCTCCGGGCTGCATATACTCGCAAAACAGGTTGTGATACTTCTGAAACTTAGGTTGCAGATCATCCAACTTAAAAAGACCGAGGAAATTGCAAGAACCAGCGAGGAGTTGATGAATACCATCTTCAACAACTCTATTGATGCCGTGATCGTAACAGATGCCGACAGGGTCATCACCCAATGGAATCCAAAAGCCGAAGCAATATTTGGCTGGGCAGCGGAAGAAGCTATTGGCAAACCTTTTGGCCATACACTCATCCCTGAAAAGTATCGTGATGCCTACATACAGAAAATAGTTAACTATCAAAAAAATAACGATACTACCGGCATTAGTAACACTTTTGAAACAAAAGCGCTACGTAAAAACAATATCGAATTTGATATAGCCCTCGGTATATCACCGGTCATCATACAAGGCGAAAGAATGTTCATCAATTTCGCGAGCGATATCACCGAGCGGGTATTTGCTACCAATAAACTTGATAAGCAAAAGGAGTTTTACGAGAATATTTTGAATAGCCTGCCTACGGATATCGCGGTATTTGACCCGAATCATAAATACCTTTTTGTTAACCCTGGCGCTATCAAAGACGAAGACCTGCGCAAGTTCATCATCGGGAAGGATGACTTTGAGTATGCCGCCTATCGCAACAGGGATGTCTCCATCGCGCAAAAAAGAAGGGAGCAGTTCCTCGAGGTTGCTAGCGGAAAGGAAATAAGATGGGAAGATACGATCAAGGATCCCGAAGGTAACCCTATCACCCACCTGCGCAGGTTGTTCCCTGTGTACAACGACCAACATCAATTGACCATGGTGATCGGCTTCGGCCTCGATATCACTGACCGTAAAATAATGGAAGAAAAGCAGACAGCTATGGTTAAGCAGCTTTCTTCCCAAAACACTCAGCTCATAGACTTCTGCAATATAGTTTCTCATAACTTACGCGCTCCGTTGGTCAATATGTCTATGCTGGTGAACTTTATCGAGGAAACAACCGATGTGGGCGAGCAAAAGGAGTTGATTTCCAAACTGAACCCTGTTCTTGAGAACCTGCATACTACCTTTAATGAGTTGGTGGAATCCATCCAGATAAAACAGGACCTGGAGATAAAATCAGAGAAAATAATACTTACCGAACACCTGCACCGCATTATAGAAACGTTGAAAATGGAGATCAATAAGTCTGAGGCCGATATCAGCTTTAATTTCAACGAAGCATCTACAATTTATTACCCCCCTAAATATTTGTCGAGTATCTTTCATAACTTAGTGAGCAACGCTTTAAAGTATCAATCCCCAGATAGAAAACCCGTCATCAGGCTTGAAACAAAAAAAAGTAGACCTTGCAAAGCATAAGGACAATTTTTTTAAGATCGGTAAAGTGTTTCACCGCCATCCTAATGCCAAAGGTTTTGGTCTGTTTATGACCAAAACTCAGGTTGATGCTATGGACGGAAGGATATGGGTGGAAAGCACACCAAATGTGGGTTCTACTTTTTATGTAGAATTTAAAAAGCAGTAAGAAATGCCATGGAACCCGTAAAAACAATATACATTATAGACGATGACAAACTCTTTGTTTTTCTTACCAGGAAAAGCATTGAAGAGACAAACCTTGCCACGGATATTAAAGAATTTGGAGACGGGCAAGTAGCAATAGAGTACCTTAAAAAGATTGTCAGCAATAAAGAATCTTTGCCGGATATTATATTCCTCGACCTCAGCATGCCCGTTATGGACGGCTGGGAGTTTCTGAAAGAATATTTGACACTGGAACCTAAGATGGGTAAAAAAATTAAACTCTACATTTTCTCCTCTTCTATATCCCCCCATGATATCGAGCGCGCTAATAGTATAGGTGCCGTAACCGATTTTATCATTAAACCCCTATCGAAAGAAAAATTTATTGAAGTGATCAACTCATAGTGAAAACCTTGAATCCTGATAATGTTCCATAACGGGTCCGTCAATTTTGAAATACTAAAAAGAAGAGCTTACAACCTGCGCTGGGCAACTGTTCCTGAAGGAGTTATTCCACTTACAGCTGCTGATCCCGACTTCCCATGTGCGCCTGAAATAGCCGATGAAGTATGTCGTTTTGTAAAAGAGCGCTATTTCTGCTATGGTCCGCCCGAAGGTTTGCCCGAATTCAGGGAAAGCATGGCTGCTTACTTTCAGGGAAAAAGAAATATACCTGCATTGCCTGGTCATATTTTTCCGGTGGATAGTGCCGCATTTGGTATCTACATTACCTGCAAGGCTTTCTTAGCACCTGGAAATGAAGCAATTATCTTTGATCCTGTCGATTTTCTTTTCCGGTACTCTATAGAAATTGTTGGAGGCAAAGCAGTGTCCCTTGCCATACCGGCCGGTACTGATTTTGTTGATTTTGAACGGCTGGAGCAATTAATAAATAACAATACGAAACTAATTTGTCTCTGTAACCCACTAAATCCCACTGGTAAAGTTTTCACTAGGCAAGAGTTGGAAACACTCGGAAAAATTGCAATAAAATATAATTTGCTAATTTTGTCCGATGAAATATGGAGCGACATAATATTCACTCCATATCAATATACCAGCGTTGCCTCCACCAGCGAGGAAGTAAGGAACAGAACCATAACGATTACCGGCTTTAGTAAAGCATTCGGACTAGCCGGTTTGCGCATTGGTGCAGTAATGGCTTCTGACCCAATCCTTTATAAAAAATTGCTTGAGGCTTCGCTACATAATTCAACTGTACACGGTGCGAATGTTGTATCACAGGTAGCTGCTACTACAGCTTTGAATAAATGTGTATATTGGCTAGAGGATTTTTTAAAGCACCTGCAGTTAATGAGAGATATATGTGTGCGTGAACTTAATACTGTAAATGGCTTTAAATGTATTGCGCCCCAGGGATGTTATGTGGCATTCGCAAATATTTCGGGAACAGGAAAAAATAGTAAAGAAGTACAGGAATTACTTATGACCAAAGCTCGGGTAGCTGTTGTACCCGGACTGAAAGAATGGTTTGGCGAAGGTGCCGAAGGGTTTATAAGGCTCAGCTTTGCAACATCTCAGGTTGTGCTGGAAGACGCACTTTCGAGAATAAAAAGTACCATGAACTCATTATGAAGATAGTTATCATAGGTGGTGGGATTGCAGGTTTGACACTCGGTATTCTTTTACGAAGAAGGAATATTGACGTAGTCATTAACGAACGATCTGTAGGTATGCCTATTCGCGGCCACGCCTTCCTTATGCATACTGATGGTCTGGCAATATTAAGAGAACTTAACCCCAATCTTGAAACACCCCTACCGGGTAAAAAAATAAATTCCTTTAGTTTAAGAAGGCCTAGCGGCACAGAAATCAAGCACATACAGCTGCATGCATGGCATTGTATAAAACGAATTGACCTTATCCGTTTCTTATACAATTCATTACCGGCTTCTGTCATTAAAGAAGGTAGAATATTTTCTCACTTTCTCTACGACAATGGCAAAGCCGTAGCTGCAGTATTTTCAAACGGCGAGGTGGAGTATGGGGATATTTTTGTAGGCGCTGACGGTGGTAACTCAAAAGTCCGAGAGCTGATACATGGTAAAGTAAAATTCACTCCGGTAAGTGTAAAAGAAGTAGTAGGGGTAACTGCAAACACAAAAAGAAAATCAAAAACCACTTCAAGCGAGTTCATTAAGTTCCAGAATAAGAATAATGGTCTTGCCTTTGGCATGATACCTACTTCAGGTAATGAGTATGTATGGTTCATGCAGTATGATCCGGCTATTTCAGACCTCATGCACGGTACACCGGAAGAGTTGAAATCTTTTTGCATGAAGTTGTTGAAGAAATTCCCGTCAGTAGTAACAGATCTGATAGAGGGCAACGATTTTACTACGACTTATGTTTGGAATACACGGGATTTTGATCTGCTACCCTCTTTTCATAAAAATAATGTGGTGCTTATAGGCGATGCGGCACATCTTGCATTGCCATTTACCAGCGCTGGTACTACGAACGCGATAGTTGACGCTGAAATATTGGCAAAAAGCCTTGAGCACTATAACAACTACGAAGATGCTTTCAGAAAATACTATTCGTTACGTGCTGACGATGTTGCTAACCACATCAATCTGGGGCGCGAGCTGAAAAGTCTTTTCCTGAATCCACAGAGTTACACCGATGACGATATTCCGGTGCCGCTCATTGCAAGTAAAGATGACGATTATGCAGCAGGAAAGCGTAAGCTCATCCAGGTAACTTATTTTACCGACCCGATCTGTTCTACCTGCTGGATCATCCAGCCATTGCTCAGGAAATTATCGCTTGAATATGGCAAGTACATTCATATAGAATATCGTATGGGCGGACTACTACCATCCTGGGATAATTATAACAAAGGTAAGATCCGCAAACCTTCTGATGCTGCCAAACATTGGGAAGAAGTATGCGTATCTCACGAAATGCCATTGGATGGTGACATCTGGGAAGAAGACCCGTTACCGTCTTCGTATCCTCCGTCAATAGCTTTCAAGGCTGCGCAAATGCAGGATACTAACAAAGCAATCCTGTTCCTGAGAAGGATAAAAGAAATGGTATTTCTCGAAAAGAAGAATATCATCAGGTGGCCTTTCCTCGAGAAAGCAGCGTTCGAAGTGGGACTTGATTCTGCCAGACTATTAAGAGACTTTGACGGCAAAGCAAAAGAAATGTTCAGGGATGACCTTATTCTGGCAGAACAGTTGGGTGTGCGCAGTTTCCCAACGTTATTCTTCCGCAACGGTTCGGATCAGCAATTTGCAATTCGGGGCTTCCAGCCTTACCAGAATTTTGAGGACATTGTTTATAAGCTCATACCTAACGCCACAAAAGAAGAAATCAATCCTGATCCTTATTACCTGTTTAGCCAATTCCCAACAATGACCAATAAAGAATTTGCGTTGTTGAGTAACATCTCCAAAGATGATGCAAACCGGTTGCTTAACGATTTATACAGAAAAGGAGACATTGACAAATATGAAAGTAAAAATGGTATTATCTGGATAAGCAAACTTGACACAATGAAATATCCTAATGTAGCCTGAGCTACGAAATACATAAACATAAAAAGAGTCCGGGATATCCCGGACTCTTTTTATGTTTATACCTTAACTATTATTAAGGGGTTACGTGTATGTTGTAAGTAATGTGAACGTTAACTTTAGTAGTTGTCGTCCTTACCCTTCTCATATTTCCACTCAAGTCGTAATTGATTGTAACAAGACCAGATGAAGGCAGGTAAGGCCTCATGTTAGTAGTGGTATTTACCGGAATGGTGAGAGAGGAAGACATAACATCAGGATTACTGGTTATCTCACCCAACAATGCGGTAGTTGTATTATAATTTGTAGAAAATGAAGCTTTTGCCGCGCTAAAATCACCAAAGCTGTTTGTACTGCTTGGGTTAAGTATCGTAAGCACACAAGATGTAAATTTGAACTCATCGATATTACTCATACCCAATGCGTTGCTCGTCTTCGCCTTGATGAGGCTATCGAAATTGTAAACAAATGTTCCGGTACCAACTGTCGCATACGAACCAACTGCGGTAGTAGGAGGCACATCGATAGTGATATCTACACCATCCCAACCAATACTTTGCGCCAGTTTGTTGGCAACTTTATTACATCCATTAAATATGAGGCCGCACGCTAACAGTGCAGCAGAAAGTACTCCCTTTTTCATACTGTTTTTTTTTGTTTGAATCAAAGATATGGCATTTTTACATACAGAATTATCAAATCAGCATAAAACTTGCTAATATAATAGCATCAAATTTCAAATGTTTTTACAAATAACGCAGCTCCTCGTACTTTTGCACCAAAATACATCAATCCTAAAAAAGCATAATCACAACGCATTATATAAAATTATTTTAATGTATTAATTCCGCTAAACACCTTATGCACCAAAAAATACGCTGGATATTGCTCACTTGCCTGTTATTTTTAATAATAATGAGCCTGGACAGGGTATTTCTTCTTTTTTCTTCGGGCTACTTACATGGTATACATAAGAACTTATCTGGTGCATTCTGGTTGGGGCTGCGGTATGACTTACGCGAGATCGGGATATTGGCGGTTCTGATGTTGTTGTTTTCATTGATACCTACCCTTAACCCCTTCAGGTCAGTTCCAGGTAAAAAGTTCTGGATGGCACTACTGTCTTTACTTTCGGTAGCGGCAATAACTTTTTATGTGATAGATGCACTGCATTTTGATTACCTGGCACAGCGGCTAAACTCGAGCGTATTGAATTTCATACCTGAGGGGCAAACGTCTATAGGTATGGTGTGGCAAACATACCCGGTCATTCGGTTGATGTTATTGATTGCAGCACTAAGCTGGTTGACCATCTTTTTCATTTCGAAGATCTACAAAAGAGCTGCCACACAAATTAAACCAATGGGCAAACCAGGTATTATTATTACACATGTTGCGTTTGTCCTTGTAGCTGCTTTCTGCATTTTCGGAAGGATAGACCAATATCCTTTGCGCTGGAGTGACGCCTTCGGGCTTGGCGACAGTCGTTTATCTCAGTTGGCCCTAAACCCGTTCCAGAGTTTTTTCAGCTCGCTAAGTTTCAGGCACGTTTCATATGATGAACAAGCGAGCAAAAAGTATTACCCGATGCTTGCAACCTATCTCAATGTTGATAGCGCACATCAAAAGAACCACAGCTTTATACGTAATGTTGCCGGAGATCAAAAAGCACCGCTTAATGTAGTGCTGGTGATATGCGAGAGCTTTAGCGGATATAAAAGCTCTATGTGGGGCAACCCGCTGAATACAACTCCTTTTTTCAATTCGCTATGCAATGAAGGTGTGTTCTTCGACCGATGCTTCACACCTCACTTTGGCACTGCACGTGGAGTTTGGGCAACAGTAACTTGTATACCTGATGTACTGCTGGATAAAACCGCCAGCAGGGACCCTCTTATAGTAGACCAGCACTCTATTATCAATGATTTTGATGGTTACGAAAAAGATTACTTTATAGGTGGCAGCACCAGCTGGGCCAACATAAAAGGTGTGCTCGAAAACAACATAGACGGCATCACCATACACGAGCAAGGTAGCTACAACGCAGAGAAGATAGACGTCTGGGGCATTAGCGATAAGAATCTCTTTTTACAAGCCAATGAAGTGCTGCGTAAAAAAACGGGACCTTTCTTTACTGTCATACAAACATCAGACAATCACAGGCCATATACAATACCCAAAGAAGACAGGGATGGAGTGAACCCCGTTACGTTTCCACGTGATACACTTATTAAATATGGCTTCCAGAGCAATGAAGAGCTGAATGCCTTTCGCTACACCGATTATTGTTTCGCGAAATTCATTGAAGCGGCGAAAAAAGAAAAATACTTCAGCAATACACTGTTCGTATTCGTAGGCGATCACGGCATACGAGGCAATTCCGGCGACATGTTCCCCAAAGCATGGGTAAACAATGCGCTTACCGCCTTCCATGTGCCACTGCTTTTCTATGCTCCGGGCCATATTCCACCTGCAAGGCACAGTATGCTCTGCTCTCAGGTAGATGTCATGCCGACGGTCGCAGGCATTGCAGGTATCACATACTCCAACAGCGCAATGGGCCGCGACTTGCTCCATCTCAACGATACAACTTCAAATACTGTATTCATCATAGATCATGATGTGCGGACTATCGTCGCACTGCATGATAAATACCTTTTCCAAAGAAGCTTCCTGAATAATGAGGAAACCATCGTTTCAATCACTGACAACCAGCCCGTTGACCTCAAAAGTGAAACTGCCAACAATATGCGCGAACGCACCCTGGGTTTTTACGAAACAGCACGTTATATGCTTTTCCATAATTCTAAGATAACTAAGAGGTAGTTACATATGCGAATTAATTCATTTGCCTTTGGTGCAAATTTTGGCACTCAATTTGCAAGTGTTAGTTAAAAGCTTCTTAAATCAAAGATAGTTTTATACATTCGTAACAATTAAAATCTGGCATTATGAAGAAACATTACTTAGCGTTAATCGCATTGCTTATTTCGTTCGCATCAATTGCACAGACAGGACCTATTACAGGTACCCCGTTAAGTATCTGTGTTGGCGACATGACCACCCTATCCTGCACACCCGCTGGTGGCACCTGGAGCAGTTCTGCACCCGGTACAGCCAGCGTAGGTACAGCCGGCGATGTACTTGGCGTATCGGCAGGTATTGCCACCATCACCTATGCAATGGCCGGCAGTTTTTCTACTGTGGACGTAACTGTTAATCCCGTACCGGTAATTTCATGCGGTTCAACAGGTATGTGCATTGTATGTTCCGGTGACTCTTTATTAGTATCAACCTCTATTACAGGGGGCGTATGGACAAGCAGTACACCCTCTGTGGCCACTATAGGCTCTTCTTCTGGTATGGTATACGGTATCGCTGGCGGTACAACCACCATTACCTACACTTTGCCTACCGGTTGCTATGCTACTGCAACAATAACGGTAAATCCCGCACCAACACTCTATTGCGTTACCAGCAGTTGTTCCTATTGCGCCGGTGGTTCTGGCTGCCCTATAGGTCTCAGTGGATCACAAGTGGGTGTTATTTATACCCTGTATAACGGCTTAACAATTATGGGCGGGCCAACTACCGGCACCGGTAGTGCATTGAGCTGGGGCTTACAAACAATGGCCGGAACATATACAGTTACTGCATTCGACCCAAGCACCGGTTGCCGCAATACTACAACCTGCAACGCTACCATAACTATAACCCCAATACCTATCATCACCACTTCAGCAGGTACTACAGGTGGTGCTCATGTGTGCGTTGGCTCAACAATAGCGTTATCAGCAACTCCTACAGGTGGCACATGGAGCAGCTCTAATATTAGTATAGCTACGGTCGGTTCAACAGGGGTGGTAACAGGTGTTACTGCTGGCGTCACTACTATCAATTATACTGCTGGAGGCTGCACCGGTACGATCAGTGTTACCGTAGACCCGATACCAACTATCAGCGGCACACTCTCTGTATGTGTAGCAAGCACAACTACACTTACCGGCGCTCCCGGTGGCGGCACATGGACCAGCGTTGGCACCAATGCTACCGTTGGTCTTTCTTCAGGTATTGTTACCGGAACCAATGCCGGAACTGAAGTAATAACTTATACTTCTCCTGCTGGTTGTATGAATACAGTAGTAGTCACTGTGAATCCGCTACCTGCAATTTCGGGTACAAGTAACATATGCTTGAGCGCTACCTCTACCTTTACTGGCACACCCGGCGGAGGTACATGGACAAGCTCCAACCCATCAATAGCTACGGTTAACCCGTCATCGGGTACGGTTACAGGCGTTGCCGTAGGCTCTGCAGTAATTACCTACACATTGCCAACAGGTTGCTTCAAGTCTATGTCTGTTAATATTATTACAGCACCTGCACCTATTTTGTGCATGGGAGGCGGTAGCACAATTTGCGCAGTATGCGTTCTGGGCACAATTACTTTAAGTAGTGCTACTCCGGGTGGTGTATGGAGCAGCAGCACGCCATCTGTTGCCACCATAGGCTCTGCTTCAGGTGTTGTTACAGGTGTAACTGCAGGTGTAACTACTATTACTTATTCTTTGGGTGGTGGTTGCTTTACAACAGCTACAGTTACGGTAAATCCGCTACCTGCAATTACAGGACCCAATACAGTTTGTGCAGGGTTTAGCATCACGCTCACAGGCACTCCTTCAGGCGGAACATGGACAAGCACCGGCCTGGTAGCATCTGTTGGCCTTACTACAGGCATTGTTACCGGACTGGTAGCAGGTGTTGAAACAATTACCTACACGTTGCCTACGGGTTGCGCTACTACTTACAATGTAACTGTTAACCCGCTGCCCTGCCCAAGCCTTGGTGTTCAGCAGTTTTCAAAAGCAAGTGTGGAGATATTCCCTAACCCTGGACACAGCGAGATTACCATCAGTATGATGGAAGGCTCGTTCAACTCGTTGACAATTACCAACAACATCGGGCAAGTGGTACTGCAACAGCCACTCACAAAAGGCGAGACTTCTGTAAACATCAGGACACTTCCTGCTGCTATCTACTATGTCACTTTCCGTGGTGATAATGGTACTGTTGTGAAGCGGTTCATTAAAGAATAGTACAAGGATAATTAATTATAGAAAAGGCATCCCTCATCGGATGCTTTTTCTTTTTTAAACCACCGCCCATTCCCGTTATTTCCCGGTAAATTATTCTTGCTTGCTATTGTTTTTCTATTTTTAGATCTATCTTTCATGACAAAATCATTTTTATGAGCACAGGAGAAAACCGAATAGTATTGGTTACCGGCGCTACGGGCGGCCTTGGCACAGCTATGTGCAAAAAATTGTATGATGATGGTTATACTGTTGTTGCCAATTACCGCAACGAGGCAAAAGCAAAAGAATGGCAGGCAGCTTTAAAGAAGGAAGGCTACGATATTGCTATTTATTATGCAGATGTTGCCGACTTCGATTCGTGTGGCAAAATGGTGGAACAAATAAATAAAGATCTGGGCCATATAGATGTACTGGTAAATAATGCGGGCATTACAAAAGATGGCGCATTCCGTAAAATGAGCTACGAAAACTGGCGGGCAGTATTATCTACAAATCTCGACAGTGTTTTCAATTGTACGCGTCATGTTATCAACCCGATGATAGAAAAAGGTTTCGGCCGCATCATCAATATATCATCCGTTAACGGGCAACGCGGGCAGTTTGGGCAGGCAAACTATTCTGCTGCAAAAGCTGGTATGCATGGTTTCACCAAAACACTGGCCATGGAAGTTGCTAATAAAGGCATCACGGTAAATACCATTTCTCCCGGCTACATAGGTACAGATATGGTAATGGCCGTAAAAGAAGAAGTGCGCAACCAGATAATTGCCCAGATACCCGTAGGCCGTTTAGGTGGCACAGAGGAAGTAGCCTACCTGGTATCTTTCCTCGCATCGCCGCAGGCAAGCTACATCACTGGTGCCAACCTGAGCATTAATGGCGGGCAGCATGTGTATTAATATTGCCTTACAAAAGTAATATGCTTAAATTTGGTGCATGAAGAAAGGGCTCACTTTATTATTGATATTTATTTCTTGTCTGGCTTATTCTTGCTCCTCGGGCGAAACGGCTGGAAAAGATGGTATGAAATTTTTTGACGGTGGATGGGAAGCGGCATTGCAGAAAGCCAAAGCTGAGCATAAACCCATCTTCCTGGATATTTATGCCACGTGGTGCGGCCCATGCAAATTATTAAAAAAGAACACTTTCAGCGACAAATCAGTCGCAGATTACTACAATGCTCATTATATCAACCTATCTTTTGACGGCGAGAATGGCGAAGGTGTGATGCTCGCTCAAAAATTCCAGATAACCGGTTATCCAACGCTAATTATTTTAAGCCCTGAAGGAACGCTTGTAAAAATGCAGGCAGGCTTTCTTCCTCCCGATGAATTTCTGGAATTCGGGAAACAGTGATACAGTGGTAAGAATTATTACCTTTGATACATAGTATTCCGTATGGGTGACAAAGTGATCAGGCTGGCAATTATTGATGACCACCCCATCGTTATGGATGGAATAAGGTCCTTGGTAGGCGATGACCCCGGCATTTCTATCGTTATAACCACTTCCTCTGCCAAAGATTTACTGGAAAAGCTGGAAAAAATTCAGACCGACATCCTGCTCACAGATATTGTGATGCCAGAGATGAATGGCAACGAACTCGCAAAACTGGTACGAAAAAAATTCCCGGACATCAAGATATTGGCACTAAGCATGAGCGGGCAGGGAGATATAGTGAATGAGATGATCAACGATGCAGATATCTGTGGTTACATTCTCAAAAACGTCACACGCGAACAGCTCCTGACCGCTATTCATAAAATTGCGAAAGGGGGCATTTACTTCAGCGAAGAGGTACTTGCCGAACTGGATAAATACAAAGCGCCAGATCCGTCATCAGCGCCTGTGCTCACCGGCAGGGAGATAGAGATCATCAAACTCATGGAACAGGAAATGGGCAATAAAGAAATTGCCGCAAAGCTCTTCATCAGCGAGCGCACAGTGGAGACACACCGAAAGAACATCTTCAGAAAACTTGGAAAGAATTCTTTGATAGGTGTTATCAAATACGCTTACGACCATAAGATCATCACTCCGTCTCATTAGTTTCCCATGATGAGAAAATACCTTATTTTTTTATTGCTCACTGTCACCACGCAATTATACGGCCAGGATGTCCGCTGGCAGTCGATCACACCTCAAACAGATGCATCTTTCCGCGGCTTATCAATAGCTGATGATAAGGTAGTTTGGGTAAGCGGTAGTAAAGGTTGGGTAGGCCGGAGCACGAACGGTGGGCATGACTGGTCGTTTGCCCAGGTCAAACATTTTGAAAAGTTGGACTTCCGTTCATTGTACGCATTCGACGCAAATAACGCCGTTATAGCCAATGCCGGAAGCCCTGCTTATATTTTGCGCACCAGTGATGGCGGACAAACTTGGAAAGTGGCTTATCAGGATAATGATACGGCTGCTTTTTTTGACGGCATAGACTTTTGGAATAACAAAGAAGGTATTATTTATGGTGACCCGATTAAGGGGCAAATGACCATATTGAAAACGCAGGATGGCGGCATAACATGGCATGCATTACCGGAAATAAGCCGCCCGGTTTTAGAAGATGGTGAAGCATCATTTGCCGCAAGCGGCACCAATATTCATTGCTATGGAACCGATAAAGTCATTATTGCAACAGGGGGAAAGACATCAAGATTATATATTTCAAATAACAAAGGTAACAGCTGGATAACTAATATACCTCCAATAATACATGGCGAAAGCACTACAGGCATTTTTTCATTTGCTTTTCGCAGTGATAACACTGGCATAATAGTTGGCGGCGATTACAAAAAAGACACACTGAAAACAGACCACATTTTTCACACCCCCGACGGGGGCAAGAACTGGTTCGACCCCGTGACACCCACTCGAGGCTACAGGGAATGTGTGCTATATGTGAACTCTATTATTGTTCTTGCAACAGGCCCATCCGGTACAGACATTTCTTACGACGGTGGTGCTAACTGGCAACCTTTTTCTGATGAAAAAGGATACCATGTTGTTAAAAAAAGCAGAACCGGCAATCTTGTTGTTATTGCCGGTTCGGGTGGAAAAGTAAGTTTGTTGAAATTTTGACACTACAGTTTAGCCCTCACCTGCTTCACCTCATCTGGCGTAATTGTACACGCATTGTTTCCAAAACTGCAGTACACGTAGGTAAGCACCGCTGCACATTCTGCATCATTAAGCGGTTGAGGGGGCATTACATTGTTGTATGTTTTACCATTTACGGTTATCTCACCCGAGCTGCCTTTCAATACTTGTTTTATAGCACGCTCCTTATCTGCCGCCAGGTAATCCGATTTTGCCAGCGGCGGAAAAGCACCCGTCACGCCTTCTCCAGTCGCCTGGTGGCAGGCAATACAGGTTTTCTTATAAATATCTTCACCCGATGGCGGAGCATCTGCTACCGCGTCCGATTTAAAGTTTGGTTGCTGTGGTTCATTAGTAGAATTGCCACAGGAATATAAAAACACCATAGCGACGATAGCTGCCAGGTAACGCTTGCTCATTGTAATTGGATTTTTGCGATGTAAAATAAAACAAAATAAATAACTAAATTTAGACAAATTCGAAAGTACTACTACACTTGAAAAGCAAACTAGCTATACTGCAATTGGGCATCATATGCTTTTTCTTTGCGCTGCTCACCGGTATTAGCTCCTTTCTGCTGTCCTGTAACGATCAGTCCACACCACAAGAAAAAAAACCTATCGGCGATATGGTTATTTATCCCGAAAAAGGAGAAATGCGCCTACTCACCGACTGGCCGCCACAACTGGAAACCCCACTCAAAGTGTTTAAAGAGGACTTTACTCCTAATGAGTATTTTTTTGTGCGTTGGCATTTATCCAGGATCCTGACGAAGATTGATATAGACACCTTCAAATTATACATACGTGGCGCTGTCAATAAACCCCTTACACTATCAATAGAAGACCTTAAAACAAAATTTCCACAGGATTCGATAGTCGCGCTTGCAGTTTGCGCAGGTAATTCCCGCAGTACTTTCAATCCAAAGGTTCCGGGTAGCCAGTGGCGCAACGGCGGCATGGGCAACGCAAAATGGAAAGGAGTGAGACTGAAAGACATACTTGCAGCAGCAGGAGTTAAAAAAAATGCCATAGATGTTACGTTTCAGGGTATGGACAGGCCACCACTGCCACAAACTCCAGCTTTCATCAAGTCGCTCAACATAAACCATGCAACGGATGGCGAAGTGATGGTGGCCTACGAAATGAACGGGAAACCTATACCTATGCTTAATGGCTATCCGCTTAAATTGATAGTGCCTGGCTGGTATGCCACTTACTGGGTAGGCTCTCTTAATGAGATAAACGTATTGACTGATAGTTTCAACGGATTCTGGATGACAAAAGCATACCTTGTTAACAAAGATGGTTCGCATAATGAATCACCGGATAGCCTTGCTAAGAACACAGTACCCATTTCCAAAATTAACCTGCACTCAATTTTTGTCTCGCCCGAGTCCGGTGAGCATGTTACGGTTGGTAAAGCCTGTACTGTAGAAGGTCTGGCTTTTGATGATGGTACCGGCATAAAAAAAGTAGAACTATCATTTGACGATGGTAAAACATGGGTGGAAACAAAACTCAACCCTGATCTGGGCAAGTATTCATGGCGCAGGTGGAAATTTGAATGGACACCGGCAAACAAAGGCGACAACCACATTAAAGTGCGTGCAACAGACAACAACGGGCACACACAAGTAACCAAACAATGGAACCGCAGCGGCTATGCACGTGGCTTTATTGAGCAACTGGATGTAACCGTAAACTAATGGTAGGCAAAACAAAACATATTCTATTAGGTATCGCGGGTGTCACTTGCCTCGTTTACTCATGCAGGGAAGAGGTGCAACAACAACCTGTTACAAAAAAGCCCGAACACTCTTTTTCTGTGAATGGGAGCATCCGCGAAATGAAGATATCGCCCGAGGTAACCGAATTCCCCGATCATGAAGGCAAAGCTGAGTTTGTTTCTTACTGCGCTATGTGCCACTCTCTGCGCTACATAACCGCGCAACCCGATTTCCCACGCAAAACCTGGGAAGCAGAATTAACCAAAATGGTGGTGAAATATAAAGCGCCAATAGATTCCATAACGGGCAAGAAGATTGTTGATTATCTCGTTACTATAAAAGGTATAAAATAAGAGAGGAGCGATGATCGCCCCTCTCTTATTTCAATTTATCGTATCAACGTTACATTTCCTTTTTTCTTGAACGGCACTCCCGAACGGGTTGTTGCCTCCACCTGGTACACATATACACCAAATGGTTGGGGTTTGCCTTTATAGCTGCCATCCCAGCCTTCATCAATATCAGAGGTTTCAAAAACAACGTTGCCCCAACGGTTGAAGATCCGGAAAGACTGCAGTGTAGCCTGGCCTTTCTTCACCAGCTTGAACGTATTATTAGGGCCCGATGCTCCACCCGGCGTGAATGCATTAGGCACTGCTATCGTCGATTCGTTGTCCACATAAATGCTCAGCGTGTCTGTTATTTTACAACCCCATTGTGTAACCGCCTGCACAATATACCTGGTGCTTATTTGCGGTGAAGCCACCGGTGCTGCAACCTTAGCATTATCCAGCCCCGATGGCGGGAACCAATTAAAAGTTACACAGTTTGTTTTTGTAGGTATCTCATAAGATTCACCAGGGAATATGGTCACAGAATCGCCCACCTCTATAACACCGTTGGCGCTCACATCTACATTTGCATGTATAGTATCCTTACAGCCATAGCTGTTGGTAGCAATAGCGTAATAATCTTGTGGTGTTATTGGCGTAACTATCGGGTTCGCAACAGTACTATCATTCAAATACCTGCCCGGGTGCCATACATATGTCGTTTTAGGGTCGGTAGATTTCGGCTCCAGTGTTACAGACTCATGCGGGCACACATGAAACTGTGCATCAAGTTGAGCAAAATCACCCGTATACACCTTCAACAGAACCGAATCCATACCCATACACCCTGCAGGCGTCGTAACAATAAGCGTCATCTTCATATCGCTCCCAGGCGTAAAGATCACAGACGATTGTGTCGAATCATGCAGATTAGCCCCGGGTGTCCACCTGTAAATATAATTGGTGTACCAACGTGGACTGACCAGCGCATGCAAATGCAGCGAGTCGTTGCTACATACACCTTGTTTACCACCAATGTCCACAGTTGGTTTTGGCTGCACATCTATGTAGAACGACTTCAGTATATCCGGGCAAGTGGAAATAGACGCCCTGATCGTATACAATGCAGATGTATCCGCATTGATGTAAGGATCAACTATTGTTGATGACCCGATACCTGTTGTAGGCAGCCACTGGTAGGTCATACCAGGTGTTCCTGTCGCTCTCACCTTTATTGGCGGATCGCCCAGGCATATCGCGGTATCGATCATCTCAAAGTGCAGCGTATCCCATATATTCTTCACTTCCATTGTATCAGCGAAAGAGCACCCTGCTACCGTTACGTTCAGCCAATAAACGCCCAATGTAGATACCACGATAGATGAGGCTGTACTTCCGGTATTCCATAGATAAGTACTTCCGGTAGGATAAGTAACTGACGACATCAAAACAGGCGAAGTACCATCACATATTGCCGTATCCGGTCCAAGATCTACAATTGGGTACGGAGAGATGGTAACATCTCTCGAATCTGTTGTCGAGCAACCGTTGGCATAGGTCACGGTAAGCGAGTACACCCCTGACGTTGATACAACAATAGAGCTTGCCGAGCTTCCCGTACTCCATGCATACGTACTGCCGGGTGGCTGGGGAGAGGACAATGTCAATGTATGACCCACACAGAATGCAGTGTCTGGTCCCAAGGCAACCGTAGGTATAGGTAAGAATGTCACATCAAAAGTATCGATAAGCATATTACAGCCTGCAGTAGCCCGCATCCAGTAAGTTCCCGATGCTGAGACAGTGATAAATGTGGCCGTGCTGCCTGAACTCCATCGGTATGCTGTGTAACCCGTTGGCGCGGTCAGCATAATAGATGTAGTAGAGCTGCAAACACTAGTGTCTATATTGTTGATGCTCGTATCTACCGGGGTCAGTGTGAGGTTGAATGTGTCTACCAACAGGTTACAACCACCATAGGCTGTCAGTATATAACTACCCCCTGTAGTTACCGAAATAGTTGATGTAGTTGCCCCCGTACTCCATAAATGTGATGGATACCCTCCCGGCGAACCAAGCGTTACCGACGCCAGGTTGGCACACGCACTCGTGTCAGTGCGCATATACGTTGTATCAGAAGGAGAGAAGTTAACCACAAACGAATCCAAAGCAACATCCACGCCACAAGTGGTGCCATACACCCAATATGTGCCCGTAGCAGTAATGGTTCGCAATGTATCGCCCGAGCCATCGTCCCAATAATAAGAAGAATAGCCCGATGGCGCTGTCAGTGTAATGCCGCCAATATCACACATCACGGTATCATGCCTTGTTGCAATGGTATCAGGCACAGCTATCGAGTTCGCATATTTCGCAACAAAAAATGCCTCGCTGGCGCCGGCTGAAGCCGAGATAACATCGGGTCCCACGGTCATGGTACCTATAAGGTCAGAGCACATAAATACGTTACCCGAAGCATCGCATGCAATACCATTCTGGTCGTCACCTCCCGATCTTAACCCTGCATACCCAACTACACCACCGGTCAGGTTATAACCGGCAATAAATATTGGGTCTCCGCCGCTGCCCCCGGGAACAACAAGGGTGTCAGCATCTATATATGCCGGGCTGGAGTAATTACCACTCACCCACACCTGCCCACAGGAAGCAAGCGCAATTGAATACCCGAACACATTAGTTGCATCCGAGGAAATTACCTTGTTCCACGAGACAGCATCCGAAGGCGTGTACTGCACAAGATATAATGAGGTACGGTTTCCCGTCGCAGAAGGATGCGGGCGCGTTAGTGTCGTTGATCCGAAAGTTATGGTTGGATTGCAAAACCCTCCTGTCATGTATACGTTGCCTGCGTTATCATGCGCAAGGCCAACACCAAACGCACCACGCGTGCCGCCGGTTTCGCCGGCTTGTTGCGCCCAAACAGGAGCACCTGTGGTTGCATTAAATTTTGCTATGTAGGCGATTGGCGTATCGGCACCTGTTGTTGACACTATTGAAAAAGGATTACTGATAGTGCTTCCACCAACCGTCATGCTTAACGAATTAAATACGCCTGTGACGTATACATACCCGGTTGTTGCTACAGTTATTCCGAAGCCGTAATCATTACCCGCACCACCAACAGCGCTCGCCCATATCGGTGTTCCCGAAGGATCATATTTAGCCACATAAATATCATACGTGGCTCCTGTAGTGCTTGTATTGGTCAATGTTGTAGAACCAATACTCATACTTGCTTGCTTGAAGCCGGAAGTGATGTAGATATTACCTGCCGCATCAGTTGCCACACCACCGGGTGTAAGAATATAACTGCCCAGTATGCTTAAGTAGCTTGGTACTGTATTACCGTCTTTTATGGCCCAAAGCACCGTACCTGTGGGGCTGATCTTGGCAAGAAAATATTGCCCGTAACCCGAACCGTATGAGTTGGTAAGGTGATAGCTACCCAAGGTCATAAACGCCGAACTGAACGCACCGTAAACGATCAAATTTCCCGAAGGGTCGGTGCATATGTTGTTAAGGTTTGTATTTCCCGTATCCGTAGCACCGGCCCACAATGGAACCCCGGTATTATCATACTTCACCCACATAGATCTGTACGTAGGGAACGACGCACCGGGATATGCAGGAATAGTTACGCCTCCGCCAAAGTCAGCAATAGCATTAGTGAACAGCCATCCCGCTCCAAAAACATTTCCTGTCGGATCCGTCGCTACTGCATAGGCGTCGCAACCGGCACCGGAACCGACTCGTCCCCACTGCCAACCTTGGGCCGAAACCGAAGACATAAATATTTTGCATGGGGACGCAAATAGCAATACCGAGAGGATCAAGGTAAATATATTTTTCATTGTATTGTATTTGAATCAAATCTACAAATTTAACGCGCATTTTCAATGCATATAAATAATAATATGTATCAAATATCTAAAAATTTAATTCTTAGTTAAATAGTATAATAATTATCCGGCATTAAAATAGAAAAATGAGCTAATTTCATTCGCAGCAACGCCACAATAATGAAATTAAAGCCACTTATTCTTTTATCTATGCCCGTGATACTTTCTTGCTGTATCCTGCACAAGAAAAAAAAGGACTACATAATACCGGAATCATATCCCGTTGAGATGAAGGATGAGCTCAGGAGTTCTATAGAGAGGGGCATACTTGTGTATAAAGAAAATTGCACCGGCTGCCACGGTATTTTTGCCAAAGGAAAAGATGGTGTCCCCGATTTTTCTGAAAAGCAGATACAGAAATACTCAAACCGCTTCCTCATGCAAGACCCTACCAGCCACGCGGTAGCTATACAAATGCATCCCACACAATTAAATGATGTGTTGACTTACCTTAGATACCGCACTATGAAAAACGGCCAAACAGATCCTTCCGATAAATAGCAGCAAACTAAGATTCGTTGCCAGACGTATTAACACTATCAGCTGCTCCGCTCTGACCTTTAATATCGTTTCTCGCCTGTTCCAGTTTCTTTTGGAGCTTTTTTATGTTTTCACCACATTCAACTATCAAATGTTGCAGGTGTGCACGCAATTCTTCCGCTTTCTTGCCGGGGGTAATATTTTCTAACCCGTTCCTGAAGTCTGCTATTTTCGCTTCTTCTTCTTTTATTTCCAGCTCCAGTTCTCCCACAAGGCCTTTTGCCTTCGCTGCCCGGTAAGCTTTTTGCTCCTCAAAATACTGTTTCTGTTCCTGCCTGCTGGCGTCTTTGCGTGCAAAGAAATGTTTGCGCGCCGCATTGAAATCTTCCCACATCTGGTCGCCATACGAGCGGGGAATAGGGCCTATCTTTTTCCACTCTTCCATCAGCTCTATCATTTCATCTGTGGTCTCACGCCAGCGTGTAGAGTTCTTTATTTGCTCTGCACGGTCATACAGTTCTTTCTTGCGCTGGTAGTTTTCTTCCAGGTTATCTTTTATCTCTTTAAAGTGGGTTTTCTTGGCTTCAAAAAAGTGGCTTTGTGCATCGTTGAACCTTTTCCACAACTCATCTCCCTTGTCCTGCGATGTCCTGCCGGTCTTCTTCCATTCCTCCATCAGCGATGCAAATGCCTGGGCAGTTGCATTCCAGTTCCTGCTGTCTTTAAGTGCTTCAGCTTTCTCCACCAGCGCCAGCTTTACTGCATAATTTACCTCATGCTCCTGGTGTATCTTCTCAGAATGTTCCCGTTTGCGGTCAAAGAATGCAGTCTTGGCTGTGATAAAACGCTGCCATAGTTCCTCGTTCTTTTTATGATGCGTCGGGCCTATCTTTTTCCATTCCTCTGTCAGGCGTGTAAAAGTTTCAGCGGTCTTCTTCCACTCTTCCGATGCCGCTAACGACTCTGCCTGCTCCACAACTTCTATTTTCAGGTCCATGTTGGCAAGCATATCTTTTTCCTCATCTTCATGGTGCAGGCGTTTGCGCTCCGTGAATGCTTTCCGCGCGGCTTCTATCCTGTTCCATAACTTATCATTCCTGTTTCTGTCTATATGGCCTGTTTGTTTCCACTGGTCTGCAATGTCGCGGAAGGCCTGTGCTGTATCCTTCCACTGGTCGCTGTTAGCAAGGCTTTCCGCCAGTTCGGCAAGTTTCAGCTTGGCTGAATATATTTCTTGTGTTAGGTTGTGGATAGCATGTTCCCAGCTCAACACTAATAAGAACGGCTTTGAAATGTCTCCCAATGCATCAGCTGTATATAAATGTTCTTTAAGCTGAGCTACCTTATCCGCCAGTTTTGTTTTGTCCTCTGTGGCAAGCCATTCAACTTCTAGTTCCTTAACCTTGGCCTCAAGGGCTTCAAACTTCGCGATGAGGTTCTTTACAACCACGTCCTTGTTTTCATCGCCTATGGTTGCGATTACTCTTTCCTTTATGTTATTATTGGCCTGCAATACGATCTCTCCCGATTCTTTCAGGTCAAACAATTCCTTTCCTGCAAACATCTGTCCATTCCACCAGCTGGCAAGCTCTGTACTCTGTTCCTGCAACATATATTAGTTTATTGGGTTCCGGTCTTTTTATAACCTATCGCAAGATAAAAAATATTGCTAATATCCCCAATCTGCAAGTGCGTTAATGCATCATAACGGCACGTTCGATCCGCTAATTATGAATATTTTATCATCCGTTAAATCAAAAAGGCGACCCCGGCTCATTTCACCGGCATCGCCATTCAAATTTCTTATATTATTATGCTTATCCGAATACTTTCTTCAGCAGATCCGTAACACGCGCTGCCGGATTCTGCCTGATCTTTGCTTCTTCTTCGGCTATGTAGTAGAACACACCGTTCAGCGCACGCTCTGTTACATAAGCAGGCAGGTCTGGGTTTATCCTATTGAACGTGGTAGGCAGCTTATTATAAGTGGTAAACACAATAGACCAGTATTTGGTAGCATCCACCTTATCCAACGACTCCTGTATCACCGGGCGGAAGGCATTTGTCAATGTCGTGGTAGTCTTATCTTTCAGGTAGTTGGTAGCAGCATTATTGCCGCCCCTCAGAATGGCCAACCCATCCTGTATGCTCATGCCTTTTATCGCGTTAATAAAGATTTCCAGGGCTTTCTTCGAGGCGTCTTCTGCAGCACGGTTCATCGATAAGATTGCATCGTCCACCTGCTTATTGAAACCAAGCTGCCTCAGCGTATTCTCTACTTTCTTGGCTTCGGGCGGCATCAATATCTTGATGAGTGCATTACCGAAAAAACCGTTTATAGCCGATAGCTGATTGGTGGTGTTTTTAGCCCCTACCGACAATGCTTCTTTAAGGCCGGCAGCTATCTCAGATTGTGAAAGCGACCCGCTTCCGCCACCGGTTTTACCCTTTACACCCTTCACTACACGGTCAGCGCTGTTAATATAGTCCTTCAACAGCTGCGCGTTTGCAACAGACGATACTGCAGTAACAATAAATACAGTAAGTATTCCTTTCTTGAAGTTTGTCATAATTGGGTGTTTATCTCCTTAGTTCAAAGATAATGCCAATTATTCCAAAAAATTGCCAAAAAATTGTTAGGAACTACGGCCTTCTCTTCTTTGGCCGCCGCCCTGGCCACCCTGGCCGCCACCACCACCCTGGTCATTATCATCGCCGTCTTTCAGGTTTTTCTCCCTGTCCTCGCCCGATGGCTTGTCTATCCTGTTCTTTTTCTCCATCGATTTTTCAGGTCTCGGAGCTTTCGAGGCGCTCTTCCCTACGTCCTGCTTGCCAAAACGGTAATTAAAACTAAGATTCAGTATCCGTGTTTCTTTCTCCCTGTTAACGGTGCCGGAGTATGAGGTAAGATCATAGTAGTTAACAAACACTCGCTGGTTGAACACATCCGAACAGTTAAGCGTTATAGTAGCTTTATTCTTCAGAATATTTTTCTTTATGGCAACATCAACCCAATAACTTTCTTTCAGGCTACCCTGTGCTACAACTTTCGGCGATTCATAATTGGCATTAACCTGTATCGAGAAATTCTTGGGTAGCTTCACTGTAGTATTCACCTTGCCAAAGTAGCTGTTGCCGCTGTTATCGGTCATGTACCTCCTATATGCCGTATCTATGTTGCCGATCTTCAACTCATTCTGGAAAAAGTTCAGGTTGATCGTCGCATCCCAAAAAGGCAGTATCTGCAGGTGCCCGGTCGCTTCCAGGCCATAAGTGGTCCCCGATGTGATATTTACCGGTTGCGACAGCAACTTGCCGGTATCATTTATCAACCCAATTTCTGCATCATTGGCTGTTATCACTCTCGGCACCCGCTGTGTAATGTTTTCGGTTTGATTGTAATATGCGCTCAGTATAATATTGTTACCCTTGTTATCCGATCTGTTGTAGCTGAACTCAAACGCATTCACAAACTCCGGTATCAGCTTAGGATTACCCATGCTCACCGTACCCGGATTCGAATAATCTTTGAACGGCATCATCTGCATAAATCCCGGCCGGTTCACCCTGCGGCTGTAGTTGAGGTATACACTTTGTTGGTTGTCTAATTGGTAAGATATAAAAGCCGAAGGGAACAAATTCGCAAACTCGTTGTGGAAAGTTGTATCCGTAGGCACTTTCGCCTTGCCATCATAAATAGCATCTTCAAACCGCAATCCTGCCTGGTACGAAAATTTACCCAGCTGGTCATTCCAGTTTATGTACGCTGCATGGGTTTGCTGGCTGTAATCAAAATTCGTAAGCAAACCTGAATCGATCCGGTGGGTGCCCGGCGCGTCATTCCCGTACTGAAGCGTTGGCTGGTCGCAATGGCTGCTGAACCAAAACAATTGCGACTTGAACCCTAAACCCAATTTGCCGTTCTTGGTAAACAGTGGGTCCGTATAATCAGCCCAAACATTCACACTGTTGTTAAAGCCATTTGCGGGAGCACTAGAAATAGTAGGATTGCCCCTGCTGATAGATGCCGGGCTGTCAATGGTCCTGAAAAATTGCTTCCTGCTTACATCATTGTGTGCATATGTCGCGTCTATACTCAGTTCCTCGTCTTTCTTTTTGAATTTGCGTTTGTAGTCTATCGCCGTTGACGATGAGAAAATATTCACCTCAAAATCTGTAAAACGGTCCTGGTGCGATTGTCTCACATAGTTATTGTCCATCACATAATAGTCCGACTCATCAGTGTAGCCAAACGCCATCTTATTGATGTTCTCCGTAATGGTTATGGAGTTGTACTTATCCGGGTCATACGTAACCCCAAACGAGTTAAAGGTACCGTTGTGCGCACGCGGCGAATGCTCGTACGTAAAATAATTGCGCGCTGCGGCATCTTTGTCCTGCCTGTCTGTGCTGATGTTATTGTAGGTATTATTGATACGGAAACTGCCGTTCACAAACGTATTCCATTTGCCTTTGCGCAAATTCAGGCCCAGGTTGCCGTTATATTTTTCATTCGTTCCTGCACCCAACGTCACGTTCCCGTTCATCCCCATCCGCCCGTCTTTCTTGGTAACGATGTTGATGATACCAGTAGTTCCCTGCGCATCATACTTTGCAGATGGGTTAGTGATCACTTCTACACTCTCTATACTTCCGGCAGGCAGGCTCTGCAGTGCAGATGTAACATCAGTCCCCAATAAGGTCGATGGCTTACCATCTATCAATATCGTCACATCACTTTTCCCGCGCAGGCTCACAGTACCATCCGCCCCCACAGAAACAGCAGGCACATTTTGCAACACATCTGTTGCACTACCCCCTGCCGTAGTAATGTTCTTATCTACATTAAAAACTTTCTTGTCCACCCTCAGCTCCATCACATTTTTCTCACCAACTACGCTCACTTCTTTAAGTGTATTCTCAGTTTCACTCAATTTTATCTTGCCCAGTTTTTTTTCAGGGTCAGTGCCCGGTATCTCAACGCTAACTACTTTCTTCGTAAACCCTATCGACTCTATCCGCAACAGAAAATTGCCCGTACCCGTTGGCGAGATCATGAATGTGCCGTCATCCTTTGTAAGATCACCATTCACTACCGATGAATCCATCTTCAACAGAGTAACGGTTGCATAACTGAGGGGATTATTTTTACTGTCAGTAACCTTGCCCGATACACTTCCGGTAGTTGGTTTGTCGGTTTGAGCATGTGCCTTCGCCATCCCACACAAAAACAGCATCAGCAGTAAGCACCTGGATATTTGCATAAAAGTGTTAAAAATAAGCGCAAATGTGGTAAGAAATAAGGGAGATTCACCCTTTAAACCGATAAAATATTGTTAATACGGCAATCCTTAAAAATGCATGATATCGCCTTACAGCCCTATCTTTTCCTCAGTAAGGTAGGCATTTCTGTCAGCAGCATTCCGCACCACCAGCTCTGCCACAAAACCGGTCAAAAAGCACATAGTGCCCAGCACCATAATGGTCAGCGATATATAAAAGGTCGGCTTATTCGTAAGTGGTATGTTATTGTTCAATTTGTCAATAACAAGAAACGCGATCAGTACAAACCCTAGCAAAAAGATAAAAGAACCCAGCATGCCAAACAGGTGCATAGGCTTTTTTCCAAACCTGCTCACAAACTGCACCGAAAGCAGGTCAAGAAAACCATTAATGAAGCGCTCCCAACCAAACTTCGAAACACCATATTTCCGCGCCCTGTGCTGCACAACCTTCTCACCTATCCTATTAAAGCCGGCATGTTTGGCCAGTACGGGTATAAAACGGTGCATCTCGCCATACACTTCAATACTTTTTATCACTTTGCGCTTATATGCTTTCAGGCCGCAGTTCATATCATGCAGCTTTATCCCGCTGATACGCCTGTTCACAGCATTATACAATTTTGACGGCAGGTTCTTGGTAACCGCATTATCATAGCGCACTTTCTTCCAGCCACTAACAAGGTCCCATCCTTCTTCAGTCACCATCCGATACAGTTCCGGTATCTCATCGGGGCTGTCCTGCAGGTCAGCATCCATGGTGATCACCACCTTGCCAGATGCAGCCTTGAAGCCCTCGTACAATGCAGGGCTCTTACCATAATTGCGCTGAAATTTTATTGCCTTGATCGCGGGGTACTTCGCCGAAAGCTGTTTCACTACCTCCCAGCTATTGTCCCGGCTGCCATCATCTATCATCACAACCTCGTAGACGTATTTATGCTCCCTGCATACATGGTCTATCCACTCCACCAGTTCCGGCAGCGACTCTTCCTCATTATAAAGGGGTATGACGATGGATATATCTAACATCGGGTGCTAAAATACATGATTTTGTTATACAATAGCCCCGCTGTACACGTTAAATAAAATGAATTTTAACAATGCTGGCGTCCTTTATAAACAATTAGTTATTCTGGAACGGCATTACTGAAGGGTCTTTCTTCTTGGCCACCAACGCGCCTATCAATGAAAAGATAGCACCGTACAACATGGTCCCGAATATGGCAGTAGCTATCAATATCGCATTCCAGAATTTCTGGGTCATCCCTATTGCAGTATCCATCATTTCATCCGTCATCTTCGGGTTCTTCGCCATTTCTGCACGCGCATATTCAATACCCTTCTCCTTCATCTCCGGGAAAACAAATATGCATATCAACGACCACGCTATCATCACCAGCGCAACGATCATGCTCATTTTGATGCAGCTCCCATAAGCATTACCAAAAGTGATGTAGCCGTCGTTTGCTTTAGAATAGGCCATGCCGTTCATCATGATACCGATAAGGAATGGCAGGTACGGCAACCACGACATACCCGGTTTGAATGACCAACCCGCTAGGTATATTGCAATACTGACAACAGCCATGATCATCCCGGTTATAAAACCATACTGGATATGCGTTTGTTTCTTCTGTTCCATATTTATTTATTTAAGTGTAGTTGATGTTCATTAATAATGCCCAGCACTTTGCCGTTCAGCTTCTCGCCAATAAATGGGTTGTTCCTGCTTGCTGAAACCACATCAGCCTCAGCAACTGTGCTGTTGCCTGCATCTGTAAATAAGGTAAGCGATGCCATTGCTCCTTTCTTTATCTCTCTCATCTCCATACCAAATATGTCCCTTGGTATTATGGTCATTGCCTCAATAAGTCTGTCTATGCTTATCTCTCCTTTCAAGGCATGCCACAGCACATTGAACGCAACCTCCTGTATAGCCATACCATCCGATGCATATTCAAACTCTTTGGCTTTTGCATCCCACTCCTGCGGTCGGTGAAAAGAAGCGATACAGTCTATCGTACCATCTTTCAGGCCCGCTATCAGCGCCTGCCTGTCGACTTCCCCCCGCAGCGGCGGACTCACCTTATATACACTGTCATAATCCGCAAGGAACAGGTCGGTAAGCGCCAGGTGGTAGGGCGTCACAGAACAGGTCACGCCAAGCCCTTCAGCCTTCGCCTTCCTGATCATCGCCACCGCACCCGCAGTTGATATACCGGTAAAATGTAGTTTTGAATTCGTGTAGCGCAGTAGTTCCAGGTCGCGGTACACCATTACCGTTTCAGCAAGTGCAGGTATCCCAGCCATACCTAAACCTGTAGATACTATCCCTTCATGCATCAGCCCTCCTGCCGATAGCGATGCATCCATAGGTATCTGTATGATGGTACCTTGAAACACTTTCACATATTCCAGCGCCTTCATCATCAGGTTGGCGTTCTGCAACGGCTTCCAGCCGTCAGAGAAAGCTATAGCGCCATTGGCACGCATATCCAGCATCTCGGCAAGGTCCTTGCCTTCAGCATTCTGCGATGCAGCGCCTATCGGGTGCAGCCGCACAGCATTACCTCGCGCTTTGCCCGCAACATATTGAATAGCTGATTTTGTACTCAGTACAGGATTCGTATTCGGCGCCAGCAGCACATCGGTAAAACCTCCCGCTGCAGCACATGCCAGGCCGCTCTGTATAGTTTCTTTTTGTTCAAAGCCCGGTTCTCGGTAGTCGGCAAATGCATCCACCCAACCGGGGCTCACGCACAGGCCTTTCGCCTCAATTACCTTATCTGCTTTTGCTTTAATACCTACGGCAACATTTTTGATAATGCCATCTTCTATCAATAGGTCAACTACCTTATCATGAAAACCAGATTGGGGATCAATTACCTTTGCCTTGCGAATAAGGATCTGCATCTATGCCGATAATGTTTTTTAGCAAGGGCCGCTACCTTTTGCTACGCTACCGCCAACTTCGGACGGGCAAGCAGGAAAGTTTCAGCAGCCAGCATTACAAGTGCTAAAATTACACAAACTTTCCAAAGCGGGAAATTCCCGGTTTCCCGTGTATTAATGCTGCCACCATCAGCTATGCTCAGCCATTTTATGTTGTCGCCCTTCCACTCCTTCTTCAGGGCATCAATATCCCTGAAATCAAGCTGAGATTCCTTTTTATCCTGGTTTAGCGCCAGCCGGGTAGTATCTGCCCCCGGTACCGCAAGGCTGTAAAAACCGGGTTGCTGCAATACCTGGTCTGCAAATACATCCAGCCCGGCGCCATTGGGCCGTTGCGGGGGTATAATGTCCAGCCCGGCACCATAAATATGCATAGTGTTGCGCTCCGCCACGTTCGATAAAGGCAGGTACACAGCCTGCTGCGCCCCCAGCGTAATGGCATAGATACTACTGCTGCTGCTCTGCATGGCCATCTGGTACAAAAAGGGAGTAAAGAAATAGCTGCCCGGGAAGTTGCCCGATTGCAGGTCTGCCGCCGTCGCGCAGATATACAATTGCCCCCTCGATGGCGTATACAATGCCAGCAACGGGTCCCCGTTCCTGAAACTCAATACCGATTGCTGGTTGGCGCTCAGCCCTGCATTAATAATGTAGTGCCAGTTGGCCACCGGCAGTTGCACATTCTCGGGTATTTTCTCAAACAGGTCCCTTATCAGGCTGCTGCCCTGCTGCAGGGCGCTTGCCGTTTGGGCCGTGGTATCTATTCCGGTTATGCTTATATCCCCTACCTGCCTCAAACCGTCATTCAGTGCTTGCAGGTTGTCCGTCCTGCCCGGGAAAATGCAGATGCTCTGCCCCATTTGCAGCGATTCGTTCAGCATCCGGCCAAGCCCTGCGTCTATCCGGCTCACGCCATTCAGTATCACCAGGTTATATTCCTTCCAGTCCTTTGGTGCCGCAGCCATATCTGCCTGGTTCAGCCTGAAACCATTATACGCCCGGAACGCCGCCTGTATATACGGATTTGGTTGGCCTTCATTCAATACCAGTACCGATAGGTTAGGCGTGCTCCTCGCAGTTATCCTGAAGGTATCATCATACCGCATGCCCATATCGTTCACCCGCAGTTCTATTTCCTGCCACCTGCCGTCATTCACCTGGAAACTTAGCGTATCTATGCTTTCTTTTTTATCGGTAAGGTTCAGCGATGCCGCACTCTTCACCTGCCCGTTTATCATCAGGTTCAGCACCGGGTTTTCTTTGGGTGCTGCGCCCGTTATGCGGGTATGCACCACCAGGTAATTATTGCTGCCCGTCTGCAATACAGGCGTGGTCAGGTATGCCGTATCTATATAAATATCCTGCGCATCCTCGGCCTGCACTGGCAACGCATGGAATGTGATGTTCTTCATCAGCGATGCGTCAGGCTGCGCCGGGAAAGCGGTCTGCTGAAAGTCTGAATAATAATACAGGTCTGCACCATGCACACCCTCGTTTTCCATAATGCTTTGCCCCGTTGCAAGCACCTGGTTCACCGTCTTTGTAGATGCGGAAATATCTGTTGCATTTATCTCGGCAAATACCTTATCTGCCGGCTCGCTCCGGTAACTGTGCGGTCGGTCATTCGTCAGCAATACGAACCGTGTACCCGGTGGTGCATGCTGCACCTGCCTGCGCGCTGCCACCCTTGCAATATCCAGCATGCTTTGCGCACCCTTCTTCACACTCATGCTGTAGCTGTTGTCCAGGTAAATGATCTGCAGTTTGTTACCGGTATTTGTTGCCGTATTCTTATTAAAGAATGGCTGTGCGAACGCCAGCACCAGGCATGCCAGAAAAAGCAGCCGCATGGCAAGCAGCCATTTATACCGCACCTGGCTCTGTTTGCGCGAGTTGAGCTGTATGGTCTTCAGGAAACGGGTATGCGGAAATAGTACTGTCTTATACTTCCTCAGGTTAAAAAGATGTATCAGGATAGGTATAGCCAAAGAAAGCCCCGCTACCAGGAATATCGGATATAAAAAACTCACCCAACAAATATAAGCGGAATGAAACGTATTGGCAGAACTAACTAATATTTTAACTATGTTTTCACCTTGGTTATAGATTTTGTCATCATGAGCTTCGAAGGATTGCTGAGGGTTAGGAGACAGCCAAATCGGTTTATTTACTCGCAGGTAGCACTGGGCGGCTTACCTCCTCGCTGATTTAAGTGTTTCACTTAAATCAAAAATAAAAAGTAAGACTGCGTCTGGGATGATATATTCTGCAGCCAAAATAATATTCCAACATACGTTTCGTATTTTTGATATATGCCCTCTCTCAAACGTATGTTATCAACAATAGGTAGGTCAATAGCTTTTACTGTTGCTATTTTAGGCTCACTTCTAATAACCTTCTCTGGTATTTTGGCATTATTCGGTCCCGATGTTTCGCCTGGAACACTGCCTGTTGCAACTGTTTCAGGAACACTCACCGAAAAACCGGAGGTTCATGCTTATGGAAGAAGTACCGGCGCTAGGTTACTGCTAAATGAGTATCCCCGCTGTACATTTTTAATAGGTTCAGCAGCCTTAGATGCTACAAAATGGGTACCACTACGTGATGATTTATATCCGGGCGATACCGTTACAATGGAAGTAGCAGCACAGGACTATAAAGATAATATAGAAGGATATCCATCAACCTTTGTTGCTGTTGACGTCTATGCACTCCGCAGCAAAAGATATGTTTACCTTTCACTCACTGATTACTGCAATAAAGAAAATGACGATACACTCCCAGGTATAATACTCCTAGTAATGGGCAGCACAATAATTATAGTTTTATTCTTTACGATTCGGGCAAGAAGAGGAATGAAAAGGCAAAACAAAAATGTGACACTTTAACTTACCGTTGTTCCGGCTATCCATCCGTAACACAATAAAACCTATTCTCCAAAGGCATAATACCCTCTGGTTTAAGTGTTTCACTTAAATCACAAATAAAAAGCAAGACTGCGTCTGGGATGATATATCCGAAGTCTCTCTGAAGCGTAAATTAGGTGTATGCGCGAGGGCTCGGGTGCATCAGGGATCAGAAGTTGAAGTAATGAACACAACAGCCATAGTTATCCCGTATATCCATTCGAAACACACAATAAAAATCCTTATCCGAAAACATAATACGCAACCAACAGTCTAAAAAGTCATTATAAAAAGTACAAAAAACCACACCCCTGTTTTTTTTAACCCCAAAATCAGCCCAAACCCGCACCCACAGCGACAAGTTTTTTCCATGATGGTACTGTTACTGTACCATCATAGTACTGTTACTGTACCATCATGGAAATTAAATTTTTTCAGCAACTATACCTGGCAGAACTTTGCATCATAAAGGCTCCGGACGCGAAGGTTACCCGAAGATTTTTGTGCCCCGGCGTTTCGGCGATCAAAAAATTGCAACCGTCAGGGCATTATCATCGCATATACCTGTTTTAGCCGGGGCCAAGCAGAACAGTGCCAAATAATAGTGTAGATGAAGTGAGCAGGAAACTGACAGGAAATGAGCAAAAGTGAGCAAGAAATGAGCAACGTAAAACAACATAACCAATTGATCCACAACACTAACGTGTGCAAACAGCATTTTTTTCCGAAAAATGAGCAATACACTACAATTCATTACTTTTGTTTGCATTATATGCGCATCAGCTTACTAACCACTCTCTTACTGCTGCATATCTGCTGCCACGCGCAAGACAAACAGGCAGAAGATAAAGTTATTTGGTACGATCCCATCACCGTTACAGATAAGACCTTTGGCTACCAGCACCCCCGTGTCGCGCTCGATCAGAATAATAACCCCATGGTCCTATGGGGCGATGAAACAGGCAGAGTGTTCCTCGCACGCTGGGCTGGTAAAGGCTTTGCAGAGCCGGTGCGCATCAACCCTCCCGGCAAGCTGGCATTCGTTGAGCCCTGGGCCGGCCCCGAGATTGCAAGCCGTGGCGATACTGTCTATATTGTTTATAAAGAGATACCCGAAGAAAAGAACCACGTCCAGGTATTGCACTCTTACGATGGCGGCAAAAACTTCTCCATCGAAACACAGGTAGATGACAGCGACGCACTTATATCCCGCTTTCCCAAAGTGGCGATGAATCCCTACGGCCACCCGCTCATCTCCTATCTGAAATACGACCCCGATTACCAGAACCCACGCCATGTAGTAGCCAAATCGCAGGACTTTGGCGAGAACATTGCCGGCGAAGCTGTGGTAAAAAATTACTCCGGTGGCAAGATATCAGATTGCTGCCCCGCTACAGTGGTTGAGTCAGGCAACGCAACGGTCATCCTCTTCCGCGATGATTTCAATGGCTATCGCAATATATGGGCCGGCATCTCAAAGAACCGCGCGGTGTCATTCGATAAAGGCCTGCAGATAGATTCCACCAACTGGTACTCCCGCAACTGCCCGGCAGAACCACCACATGGCACTATCATAGCAGACACATTATACGCTGTATACGGCAGCGGCAACGGCGATAGTGCACTTATTTATCTCAGCAAAGTATCGCTTACCACACAGGGCATAAAATATCAGCCGCTCACCGGTAAATTCCCCGGCCTCACTAGCCAGAACTCACCTCGCATTGCCAATTCCGGCAATGCTACCGCTATAACATGGGTGCAGTCCATAGGTATCAATATGCAGGTATGCCTCCACTTCACTAACGACATCACTACCGGCCTGCCCGAAAAATATACAATTGTAGCTAAGGGTGTATTCCAGTCCCCCGACGTTGCGCTTGGTGGTGGCCACATCTATGTTGTTTACGAAGACGACTCTACAAAGAACATCATGTGCCGCATAGGCCGGTATGAAGAAACCGTCACCAATAGATTACTTGCAGAGAATACAACCGTAGCACTGGAGCGTTCAAAGAACGGTAAATACTTCACCGTCACCATGCCCGATCTCTCCTACTGCCTCATGGTAGATGCCACTGGCAAAGAATACGAGATGGACGTAAAATGCAAAAAGAGCAGTTGCAAAATAAACACCGAAGAACTCGACCCCGGGCTCTACGTAGTAAAAATGTACACCAAAGACGAGAAAATATTCACCTACAAATACGAGGTAAAAGAAATAGTCGAAAAAGAAGAAAAGGAAAAAAAGAAAGACCGCTGATTCCTATTTCTTCTTTTCGTGTATTGCGTTGTAGATCTTAGTTGCAGTAAAATCTCCTTCAAGCAATGTTACCAGTTTCTTGTTCTCGTCATATAATGCCACACCGGGCATACTCCTCACGCGGTAGTGGTCTATGAAAAAGAACTCATAGTCACGACCAACAACTTTTATGTTAGGGTGATCGCCTAAATGGTAGGTCTCATAAAAGTTCCGTATCTCACGGTAATCGTTGATCAGTGTAAAGAAATAGAACTGCACATTCTTCACCGAGTCCATTCCTTTCGTTAATCCTTCAACGCTCCATTTACAATGTTTGCAGTTAGGGTCAAAGAAAACCAACGCAGTCACCTTACCCAAGGGAATATTGTAGGTATTAAATATCGTAGCACTATCCTTCAGCATAATATTGAATGCCGGCAACACGGGGTTCTTCTGGTAAGGCTTAATGCTGTCTTTAGCCCATTCCTCCAGATTTGGTGGTGGCGGATAATTCTTCGTTTGCGCCAACAGTTCAATGGCACCCAGGCTAAACAAAATGCTTAAAATAAACAATCTCATCATGCAGCTAAATTAGCTCAAAACTCTTTAAAAATAATAATAGCCTCTTTTACGAGGCTATTATTAACGCTTCTTTTATATCCTTACCGGATTAGTGTCACATTGCCGTGTTTTTTGTATTGGCGCCCGGTAGAGCTTACAGCACTTACTTCGTAAACATACACACCAAACGGTTGCGCCTTTCCTTTATAGGTTCCATCCCAACCTTCATCAATATTAGTTGTCTCAAACACTTTAACACCCCATCTATCCCAGATCCTGAAGTAATTTAGTTGCGCTATTCCCCGCTTAATGACCTTGAAGGTTCCGTTAGGTTCACTTCCAGGTGTAAATGCGTTAGCCATTACTAGTTCTGTTTCAGGATCTACGTATATCGATATAGAATCAACTGCTTTACATCCCCAGCTGGTCTCACCGTAAACTTTATACATCGTGCTGATTTGCGGAGACGCAACAGGGTTTGAGATACGGTAATTATCCAAACCAGCAGGCGGGAACCATGTAAAGTCTGAACAGTTACCCTGAGTATTCAGCTGGATTGATTCACCCGGATATAACTTCACCGAATCACCGATGAATAATACCGCTCCAGGTTTCACAATTATTGTTACGCTGTTCGTATCCTGGCAGCCATATTTGTTTCCTGCAACCACGGTGTAAGTCATATTGCTTACGGGACGAGCCACTACTCCTGCACTCAATGTATCATCTAAATAGAATGCAGGCCTCCAGTGGTAGTAAGTGAGCGGATCCGACGTAGAAGTAGCCACCATAAGTACTGAATCATGCGGACAAATCTCTATTGATTCCGGTAAACTTAGGTCTGGGCTCGGGTTAACCGTAACCTTGAATGAATCAAGAGCGCTGGTACAAGACATGATTGTCTGTGTAACATAGTACCACATAACAGTATCTACTGCAGTAGGTGGTTTGGGCGGCGTCAATGTCCCTCCAATAGCAACACCACTTGGGTACCACAATATACTATCTCCATACGCATCGAGATAAGGTGCATCAAAGTGCTGGCAGAATACCTGGTTCCTCAACATTGGCGGATTTGGCCTTTTCCTTATCACAATTGTATCATACACTGGTAGGGATGCGCAACCATTCAGGAACGACCTCACTTCATATACACCTGCCATTTCCATAATCACCGGCGTGCGATATGGGTTCTGAGCATTTGATACGAATACGAGCGGCCCTTCCCAATGGAAAGTAGCACCGGGGTTACTGGTCGCCTGGAGGAAAAGTGTATCTCCTACACCCGTACACACCGGGTTATTATTCGTGACGATCAGTATAGGCGTAGGTGTAATGCTGACTGTTATCACGGTTGATGCTGAACAGCTACCTAAGATTGCTGTCACGGTATATGCACCGGTCGCTGAAGGGTTAACATTATAGATTATCGGGTTTTGCTGCGTTGATGTGAATGACGCAGGACCTGCCCAACTATAAGTTACACCCGCAGTAGCATCGTCGGCAAACAACGTCAAAGTGTCGCTCTCGCATATGCTTGGCGGGCCAGGCGAGTTGCTGCTTGCAATTGGGACTTCTGGCGTAGAGTCTACAACTGCATACAATGTTGCAGTATCAGAAGTACAACTGTGTCCAGGATAAGCAATAGTAGCACTTACGGAGTAAGTTCCCGTTGCTGCTGTAATGGCTGACGTAATGGAAGGGTTTTGCAATGCTGAAGTAAATCCGTTCGGACCAGTCCAACTGTATGTTGAACCTGTAGTACTTGTTGCAGTAAGGTTCAGTGTATTGCCGGAACATATAGGCCCGTTGCTCGTCATTGCAGGCAAATAGGGTGTGGAATCGACAACAACGGTAATTGTATTCGAATTCCTACAAGTAATACCATCGGCTGTTCTCGAAACAGTTACTGTATATGTGCCTGACGCAGGTACATGAGGACTTGGTATCATAGGATTTTGTGCCAGCGCACTGAATCCCCCAGGACCACTCCATGCATAGCTTACAAACGGAGTGACATCAGTAGCAGTGAACTTTAACGTATCTCTATGCCCCGAACATACAGGCGAGTTACTGCCGAGAGTAGGCACGGCAGGTGTTGTATCAATAATCACCGTTACAAAACCGCTGTCAAAACACCCGTTCAATTGCGTGATCACTTTGTACACACCACTGAAAGAAACCGGTGGATCTATTCTAGAAGGATTTTGCAAAGTAGATGCAAACGCTACAGGACCGCTCCATGAATATGTTACAGCAGGGTCAAATGCTGTTGCGAAAAGATTCAGCGTGTTTGGCGGACCAGAACAAATCGGTGCATTGCTGGTAGCTGTAACAGTTGGCAATGGCTTCAACATCACACGAGTCCATGCTGTATCAGTTGCAGTACCAACATATCTTACAACTGTATACAAGCCGGTGTCAGCCCACGACAATAAAGGATTTCTTTTAGCATATTGAGTAAATGCGGTATAGCCCCCCGGACCCCACCACCGGTAAGTTGCACCAGTTGAATCGCCATTTGCAAACAGACGTAAAGTATCTGAAAAACAAATCGGTCCATTGTTAGTTGCATCAAAGCACGGTCGCACGTATAGATAAAAAGTAACGGGCGATGGTTGATTACAACTTCCATGCACCATATCCGGCGTACCTGTAATAGTATACGTGACAGGCCCGGACAAGGCACTAATATCAACGTTCACACTCGTTCCCAAAGTAGATGATAGACCGATAGACGGTGACCATGTCCATTTGCTGAGCGCCCATTTCCTGTATTCACCATTAATAACCCGCGCAGTGAACAATTCTGGGCCCAAAACGTCACACCCCGTAAGGTCGCAGCCGATAACACTGTCACGCTGACCAGAATATATTTGGTTACCGAGCGTTGATAATTGGGGAACCTGTGTATACAAACTATCAACTGCGGTAGTATCCGAAAATAACCAGCCAAAGCAGATCGAGGTACTATCATGAGGTGGTATGTCTCCGAGATTGTACACAATACCATACGCAATATCCTGACTGAAAGTTGTGGAGCCAAGTGTATAATACGTCGCACCCATCGAAGTTGTAGTGCCAGCCCAAACCCGGTTTAGATTATTTCCAGGAACGATGGTCGGTGGCCAACTTGCATATATCAACACTTTGGCGCGACAATCCTGCGCACCCAGACCGGAAAACGCATCCTGGTGAGAGGTTGGCGGCTTTGCCCTAACGACGTGACGATCGAGGGCGCCACCCTGAAACGATATATGATTATGCGTTGGAAAGCTGCCACCAGGCCATGGTTGATCATTATCCGGATCGCCGGTAGCATGATAATACACACCTCTGAGAACAGAATCTGATGTGTTGTAGAATTTGGTAGTAACTATGCACCATGAGGCATTGGTGTCAATTTCATTAACCTGTTCAATACGCAATGCTTGCCTCAGCCATGGCCTTTTCAACCCATACCTACCTTCCCAAACGCCAGTTGCCGCACGATGCGGATGCCAGCAGGTAGGGCCATAATAGGCGCTTACAGCACCGGTGAAATTACCGCCCTCTGCAGTATCCAAACGACCCGTTGAATAAAACGCACTAGCCATTGTATCATCTATCTCAACCTGCCAACCATTGAAAGGTGTGCCGGGAAGAAAATAGCAACCGTAGTATATTTCAGATCCTGCTCCTGCAACTGCCCAACCATCATGGTTAGCATCGTACGAAAAATCCAAACCGCGTGTGCCCGGAGGAGTACCGGGATAACCCGCTGTAGCTGCACCAGCACTACCACCGTAGTGATACCCTGCAGGAGGTACTGCATTATTACCCCATGCTCCATTGGGGCAAACACCGGCTTCTAACCAACGCCCCTGCATAAAAACAGAACCACCAACAATTTGAGCTGATGCATTGTGCTTATAGCCAAGGCTAACGCTAACTAAAAGAAATAAAAAAAGATAACGGTACTTCATACTGTTTGTATTAAATGGTCCATCCAAAAGTTCTTCCCACACCACCAAAAAAACCGTATAAATATAGGTTTTTTTTCGCTGTTACACTAGTTATTATTTATGCGGAAACATTTAACCCGCATCATTTAAGACAGCTAAATGACCCTGCAAGGATGGGTATTTTTAAAAAAATATACTATTTTTTAAGTTTATTTATATATGTAATCACAAAATAATTTATTATAGAGTTTTAAATGATATAAGGCTTGGTTAAAAACTTCCTTTCTAGACATAGAAACACGTTGATGTAGACGGAATAAATGTTATATAATAACGAACGCTACCTATATGGTAGCGTTCGTATCTGCTCTGATCAGTTTTATCGTATAAGTGTCACATCTCCCTTCGCTTCCATAGCCTTGCCTCCACAATCATATTTCAGAATGTAATAATACACACCCATATCCTGTGGCACA
>JBGAJU010000029.1:0-44763 GCA_044224775.1 Flavipsychrobacter sp. | reverse complement strand
GTGCCGGAATGGTTCATGTTGGTCTGGAAATCAAACAGTTTTAGGATAGGACTGGCGGTTGGTACACACGCCAGAGAATCCGTGATATCTCCAACGACTGTAACAATAATATCTTGGTCAGCATTTGATATGACGTTTTTGTTGCACGAGGCTGCAATGATAGTAGCCGTTAGTATTAATTTAAGCTGTTTCATTTTTAGTTATTTTTAGATTGTTAAAAAACCTTTCAAATCGGAATATTGGTTTTTGGTGGAAAAATGTAGGACATCCGTCTGTTCTGAAATTCCTGTTCTTTTGCTTGTATGCTTCGACGACTTCTTGTGCGAAGTTGATTAGTTGTTGCTCCATATACCTGGCATACTCGAATATCCTTCCAGCCATATTTATCTCTTTCATTTTTCTCTCCGTTATACTTTCAATTTCCTTTTCCATGGCCTTTATTTCCTTTTGAAGACCTCTGACTTCGTCACATTTTTCCTCATAGGCATGCTCTTGCAAACGTTCTTCCTTAGTTCTGAAGAATTTCGAGGAAATGTAAACTGCTAGCCAATACAGTAGTATGCTAAATACAGCAACTGCCGATGCTATGGTTGCGGCCTGCGGCGACGAGTCTTGAGGAAGTGCATCGGGTTCCAAGTTCGTTACATGTTGGTAGACGTTTGTCCTCATAATACCAAGTACTGAAAACCCTATAACTGCCGGAATTAGAGCTATTAAATACCTCCGGAACCTTTGAATGTTACTCTGTGCTGCTTTGATATATCCTCCTAGAAAATGAGAACCCACACCTACGCCAAAAGCAACTGCTATGCTTCCAAGAAATGCAGGAATTATTTGAAATCCTGTGTGGCGAAATGCAGGATATGAAAGAAATCCTTCAGTGAATCCAAGGAATCCCAGTCCTATAAAGACAAATTTTCGAATTAGCATCCTTTTTACATCGGGCTGCAGTTTCTTTGCCTGACGCTCGGCAATGCTTAATGTTCGTTTAACATCATTTATCTCCCTCTGCAATTCGCTCTTTTTTGTGGCAGCTTCCTCTTCAATCAATCGCACTACTACCATTCCACTAATAGGTAGAAATCTCTGTTGGTTCAGATTAATGGCTTTCTGGATTTCAATTTCAACACCGTTAAGAACAAGGGAATAATACTCTTCTAGCGTTCTTGGAGTGTTCTGTAACCCATGCTGTTTGCCTTGCGATTCAGCCATTACTATCACGTCGCCCATCCATTCCTTTAGCATTTTTTCGTACTCGGTATCCAAGTATTGTACGTTGGTCACCATCAGTTCCTGTTTTTTCATTTGACTTTGTTTTTAATTGTTAGAAATACGTTTATCCGGTACACCTTACGATGTCCGGTTTCCAGCTATCTTCAAAACAAAGGCAAGTAGCAATACTTGACAAAAAACATGCAATATGCGATTGTATACCTGTGTTTCCAATATAGCTGGGAACACTCGAGGCGCATCCGAACTGGAATTCGGGGCGCCTCACTTTTTTATGTAAAACCAGAATTATATTCCATTTTTTGTATTTTGTGTACAAAGATGGAATGGTTGGGAACTATTTTTTAAGCACGCCTAGGCATGCCTAACTTTTTTTTATAACGTTTAAATGGATGCAATTCGAATTCAAGTTCCTGAAACTGTACTTGAGGAAATAAAGAGCACCTATTGTAAAGGTGGCAAAAGGTTTACGTTCTCTGGCTTTAGAACGGCCTTGGGTGTCTATATTCGTAGTTCCTCCAAAAAGGCTATTAAAGATTCTTCGCTCGCTGAATGCCTAAGCTATTTCAGCTTTGCCGATAATTTTCCTTCAGTGGACTCAATTCAACGATTTTTTAATAAAAAAGATGGAAAGGGAATTTTTCTAAAGGATGAGCGAAATCTACCTAATCTCATTTGTTACTATGCATTCAACAATAGTTGGTTTGCTGTCCTTGAACAATTTGGTTTCAGAGAAGAAGAACTAATTATTAGAAAACAAGGCGAGAAATCACTCCCATTTTTAACCACCTTCGATGAGAAAAGGTATACCTCAGAGATTAACTTTAAGTCAAAATACATTCCGTTTGTCGGTCGTGAAAATGAATTAAACCTATTGAAACGCTTTTATAACGACAAACAGCAATTTAGTTGGTGGATTATTCTTGGGCCAGGTGGAGCTGGAAAAAGCCGCTTAGCTTTAACCTTTTGTGAAAAACTTATTCAGTCAAATATTTGTGCAGGTTTTTTAGAAGTTCATTTTTTATGCAATTATGATTGGCAAAATTGGGAGCCCCGACAAGACACTTTTATTATAGTTGACTATGTCAGCGCGCACTACAAAGAAATTTTAGATCTGATAAAGACACTAGAAAGCAAAAAAATGTCTGTTCGTGTCCGTGTTTTACTACTTGAAAGATACAGCTCTGGCGATTGGTGGGCCCATTTTGAAACACAAATGAGTCTCGAAAATATTACCATTTGGCAGGAGCCGCTTCTACTCCCAGAGTTGGACAATGATGACTTAGTCAGGATTTGCAGTGAAGTTTATAAAAGAAAGAATAAGTCCCTTGATAATGCTGAGGAATTAGCAACTAAATGTCATAACATAGACCTACTTAACCGACCGCTATTTGCTATTCTCATTTCTATTGTTTCAGTTGCGGACCAAATAGATACCCAGAATACAATTAAGCTTGTTGAACACTATTTTAATCGAGAGAAGATTGCATGGAGAATTAGATGTCAGCATTTACAAATTCCTGTTGCTTTACTAGAAAAGCACAAGTATCTAGTTGTAGTATTAACGATTGTGAGGGGTCTTAAAAAAGAAAAAATCAAAAAGATATTGGACGAAAATATTTTCTGGCTTCCCTCCAATCAAGAGTTTTCAACCGAATTATTTGGAAATATAACTCACCAATTTGAGGTTACCGTAAATAAATCCTTGGGATTCATTGAACCCGATATAGTTGGGGAATACTTCGTTCTTAATACTATGAAAGGACTACCTCACAATCAATTATTTGATACACAAATTAGGACGGAGATTGCTAACATAGTTTGGAGTCAAAATTCCAGCCAAACTAGAATATTTATTGATCGCGTATGTAGCGATTTTCCACAATTGCTAGATGAACTGTTGTTTATTTTTGAAGTAAGCCAACCTGATTTAAAGGATGAAGACTTTTTTAGCTTAATGAGATCAATTGTGTCATATGTGATGGCCTGTAGCAAAAGTAATAATTATAAATTGATGGTGTTATGCTATGAAAAATTTATGTTGTTTCGCAAATTATGGCCTGATGATGAATTCGTTTTTTACTTTCAAGCATTGTGCGGTGAACAGTGTATCAAGTATTGTGTTAGTAACAATAATATAAAAGAATGCTTAGTGATTGCCAATGACATAAAAGGTCTTGCAATGAACGTTGAGATATTTGAAATTTCTTACCTCTACATTAAGACAATTTCTAGTATTGTTATCCATTATTACAAAACTGAGCAATTCGAAGAGGTGGAAACAATATGTAGTGATTTTTTTATCAGGGTAAAAAAACTTGAAGGTCAAATATATCCATCCGCAGAATCGGCAATCTTGGAAATGAGAAAAGAAAGGACTCAGAAGTCATTCCCTGAGGCTACCACACAAATTGATGAGCTAATTCGTTCAAGGGAGAAGATGAGTAATGATTCAATTAAACTACTTGTCGATATATATACTTTATCTGAACGTTTAAAGGAGAAGGCTCTGTTGATGAAACAGTTAAAAAAATGAAGCTGCCCCACTAAACCTTTGCACAGGTAAATAGGACGCCACTCCGATAAGAGCACCAAATCCAACGCCAGACCCTTGCAACACCTTTTCATGTCTAATGTCTTTCAAAGGATGAAAAGGAGATGCAATGCCTTTCCCTCCGGTCAGGTGCTATCGCAGTCTGTCATTGTATTTGCTTTGCTTCTTATCTCCGTTCTGGATAGCTACTGTGTCTTTTTGTTAGCTTCTTTCATTCAGAAAACGCTTGCTTCGCTACCTGCTTTCACAGGTGGCTGCCACCAGCCGGGTATTTTTACTGCCTACGGCGCAAAAATACCACGCTTCACAGTTCGCTACGCCGCGCTTCTTTCTTCAATCAATCTGCCATCAAAAATTCACACGCTATCAATATTTGTGCTCGCCTGCGCTTGCCACCTTGTTGCGTTTCGGTTTTTGCATCACAAGGCTGCCCGTATGTACATGCTCACGGAAAAACCTGCACTGTGCGCCCTGGCATTACATGGCATTACATGGCTTTACAGGGCGCGCCAAAAGGTGGCACTCGCGCACTTCATTCACTGTGTTCATTCCGTTTACTGGCTCACGGCTTCACCATGCCCGCAATGAAATATTGCAGTCATGGTCGGCTCCACACAGCTGATGGCTCCTTTACCTTTAGCTGATAGAATTTTCAATAAAAAGGCGCTTATATATTGTTGTTGCGTAGATTTGTCGTAAAGCAATAAATAGAATGTCTACAGCAAGTAAATTTTACAATATATTTTGGAATAGCGAGCAATGCCAGAGTATATTTCTATTACATAAAGAACAACTTTTAGAAAAGGATGAAATAGATTTAAAGACCACGAAGAAATCCTATTATCATCAACGGTTCGTCATAAGCAATTCTTTGACAAGGAAAGATTCTTTTCAAAGAATTGAACAAAGAATTCAGAATAGAAATATTGACACCGGCTTCAATCTAACATCGATCACTACCAAAAATATTAATGAGGAAAAAATAAAGAAATACTTTACGGACAAATTTGGAAAATCGATTGAATTAATTTCTAAAAAAATTAATGGCAATAATTTCGCTCAAATAAAATTCTTTAGTGAGATAGCTACTGCATTAATGTCCGAAAATCGACTGTTGGAATTTTTGAAGAAGTATCATGTAATTGATAAAAATTTGAACTCTTTTGAAGAATTAGTAAAATCCTTCGATAAAATCTTTCAAAATGAAATTTCAACTGTAATTAATTCAGAACATTTTACTGATCTCTTTAAATCTTTTGATGAACTGTCGAACTTTTATAATAACTATACATTTGATAGTTTAATTGCTTCCAATAAATTTTACACTGATATTCTCTATGATAAAGAAAACTATAAAAGTAGGCTTGAACTATTTGACTCTTTATATGATTCACAAGCCTTGGTAGGCGGTCATTATAAAGCACATTATGAATGCGTACATTGCCCCGTAAACACGTTTTCGGGAAGTGTAACGCTCAATGTCACACCTAGCAAAATAAAACTAAAGTGCCCTAATTGTAACAAAGAGGTCTTCTATCTAGCACCATACAAAATTAATGATGAAATCTTCAACGACATCAGGTCAAAAGATGGGCTACTTTTTCATGCATTGCGAAATATTTTAGAATATAAAGGAATTCAAATACACACTAACGCCATTGTTGGACAAGATATTGAATTAGATTTCCAAATCCTTTCTAAAAATAGGAGCGGTGTTAGAGACATTGTTGAGGTGAAAATGTTTAAAACCGACCGACCAGCTGATACTACTGCTAGTAATTTAAGAGATGGATTTAAGAAATTGCTTAATGCACGACAAAAGCTCATCGCTCTCAATCCTGGCTATAAAGACGTTGTTTTTCATTTTCTAACTAATATAACAGATAGTTCTACTCTACAGGAATTACACAATAGTTTTAAAAATGAAATCACTGGCAATAGAATTGTCATTCACAACGTTAAATCCTTTCGCGCATTTATCGATAGACTTGTTGAGACTTATCAATAGCCAATAATGTTCCCGACAGCAAGGTATTGGCCTGTTCCGCAAAGGACAAGGTCAGCACTTTCGCTTTTGCTTCGTTTGTTGATTTGCAGGCGATAATCTCCACCACTAACGACTAAGGACTGCGGATCTCTCGTGGTCGTATTTTCTTCTGCAAAACCTTGCTCCTTTTCTCCACATGCCTAATGGCTGGTCGCTATCGGTAGCATCATTGAGGCGTAGCCGAGATACATCACTTTAAAGCAAGAACTATATGGCGACACCCAGACTTTCCCGATTGATGAAACTATCATGGGATATCCAAAAATCGAGACATAAAACCCGCAGTAAATCATTGACCGCTGCCTGGGCAATTATGAGCAATGAAGATATTACTATTCATTACCTCGCCCTAAGGCTTAATCGCCAAAGAGAGGTAAAGCAAACGACACTTAACCAAATGACCATATTCGCCTAACTACCTTTTTTAAACATAAAATGAACATAAAATGGAATTGACAGGAAGATTAACGGGAGACGCGCAAGTTAAGAAGACCAAAGACAACAGGGAGTTGGTAGCATTTAGGGTGGTTATAAATGATCGCTTCAAGACAAAGAGCGGTGAAAGAAAGGAGGAAGCGACCTTTTTTAATTGCGCATACTGGCTAACTACAACGGTAGCCAAACATTTGAAGAAAGGAATGATTGTTACCCTCTTTGGTAGAGTGGGTATCAACTCATACAAGAATAGAGATGGAGATTTCTTTGCCCATCTTGTATTCCATACCAATGACATAAAGATAGTTGCTGGCAAAGGAAGTAAAGCTAGTGATGAGCCTCCTACCCACAAAGATGATTTGCCATTTTGAATAGGAAGCGCCCTGCTTGAAATACAGCAGGGCGCTCAATTTAATTCTACTAATAATTGCAGCGTATTTAGCTACTTTTTTACTATTTTTTCGCACCATTGTGCGTTGGCAGTAGTAATGGATAGAAAATATATTCCTGTCGGAAAATCTAAAGGGATATCAATAGGCTTATTTGTCATGAAGGTAATTTCTTTCATTTTTTCACCGATTACGTTTCTAAACACAAGTTCTGCCTTCTCGTCATGCATAGTTGAAGATAGCAAGATAGAAAATGAACCTACCACTGGATTTGGAAATGTCTGTAAGAAATAGGACATAGTATGTAACCCATGCGTAGAAGCAGTGGAACCATTTGCTTTCCGAATAACATTATTGTTTTGATCGCAAATGTAAACTACACCAGCACCGCTGCAGGCAGCACTAGATGGATAAAATAGAGTTGCTGCCGTGGCTGCTCCACCATCTCCTGTGTAGCCACTGGTTCCCGTTCCGGCATATGTCGTGATATTACCTGATGCATCTATTTTGCGTATTCTGTGGCTAAGTTCTTCAGCAAAATATATGTTTCCTGAACCATCTACTGTTATACCTGTCGAACTTACGGATATGTCAGCAGCAGTGGCAGGTCCACCATCTCCGCTATAACCTGATGTACCTGTGCCTGCAATGGTTGAGATGATACCTGCGGTATTGATTTTTCTGATTCTTGCTTGGTCACATATATACAGGTTTCCAGCGGCATCTACAGCAAGTGAGCTGGCGTCGTTAAATTGGGCACCTGTAGCGGGGCTGCCATCTCCACTAAATCCTGCAACCCCTGTGCCGGCAATTGTAGAAATAATGCCAGATGCATTTACTTTACGAATGCGGGTACTAGCACCGATGTATATGTTACCTATTGCATCTATCGCAATTCCACCAATCGCTATTTCTGCAGCGGTTGCTGGTCCGCCATCACCTGTATATCCGTACGTTCCATTGCATGCAACGGTCGTAATTATACCTAAAGAGTTTATCTGGCGTATCCGTCCATTATCTACAATATATACATTTCCTGAAGCGCTTACTTTTACTTCAAGTGGTTGATACAGTTGTGCAGCAGTGGCAGGTCCACCGTCTCCGGAAAATCCTAAAGTAGAACCAGCGAAAGTTGAAATTGTACCAGTAGTATTTACCTTTCTAATTCTGTGATTGTACTTGTCAGCAATATAGATATTGTCGGTGGCATCAATTGCCACTCCTCTGGGTGTAGATAACATTGCCGAAGTCGCGCTAGCACCATCACCGGAAAAACCACCTGTTCCAGTTCCGGCAACGGTAGAGATTGTTTGCCCCTGCGCGCACAATGTTGAAAGTAGCAGACAAACTGCCATGATAATCTGTTTTTTCATTTTGTTTTAGTTTGAATTGTTAGAAAATAAAATACCTGAGCGATTGACATCTACCTGTACCTGAGGGGGTCGAATCCCTGTCACAAAGTAGAGCAACGCTCAGGCGTACCTGAGCATCTGCTAAACTTTCCTTGTGACATTTGAATTTTCGACCTTTCAGGTACAAGAATAGTTTTGCGAAATGCAAAAATTTTATTTACGTTTTTCTTTATTTATCCATACTCGAAGTGTTTTAATAGTTTAAAATAGCGTTTAGGAGATGTCAGTCCTTAGACTGTAAAAGTAACAATAAACCATATAAAGAAACAAGGAAATAAAAAAGCCCAATGATTTCTCATTGAGCCGTGATAGAGTTTATTGACTGACAAATAAACATTCTTTATTCCACCTCCGTTTCTTCACCTGCAGGTTTAACATTGAAAATGAAATCAACCGCCTTTTGTGCCATTTTTGATGCCTGAAAGATGAATCGCTTGTCTCCTTTGAGTCTCCCAAGCCAGCCCTGTATATACGCTGTACTTTGCTTAAACTCGCTTGTAATGCCCGCTACCGACTGTAAGTAGCAGGTACCTATCTCAGCTACTAATTCTTCAAGCGAATACACCTCACCGCCAAATTCAGCCATTTGCATAATAGTATCCCTTTTAAGTCGGCTTTCATGGCCGGTACTATGAACTAATTCATGGAAAAGCGTGGAATAGTAGCTTTCATCCTTTTTAAAGCTTCTTTTCTTTGGCATGTTTACAAAGTCCTCTTTGAAGTTGTAGAAGGCACTGTTCTCTTTGTGCCTGATCGGGGGACAGTTGGGCATACCGGTTACGATACTTTCGCAGGATGGCAGTTCCTTAGTTTCACGAACCGTGGGTAAATACTTGTCCGGGATATTTTCACATTGGGCGATATTGAAGACGTAGTAATAACGTAGGATAGACTTTTTCTTTTCTTCCTTATTTTCGTCTGCTTGTTCCGTATCCTCATCTTTTTTGTTATCCACCTGGCTCCAGTAAACTATCATGTGGCCTTTTTCGCCCTTCTTTATTTTGCCCCCAATGTCCTTTACCTGCTTAAAGCTCAGAAAAAGGTTGTGTTCAAACTGTTCCATGGCAAGAAGCATCATATTAATGCCGTGATAGTAGTTCTTGGTAATGAGGTTTTGGGGCATCCCGGCATCTGTCCACGGTTTGCGCCACGGCACTGTACCATTGTTTAGCTGTTCAATGATTCTTTCATTGATAACGGCATACACATCTACCTGTGTATTTGGCTTGTTGGTTGTTGTTTCCATATTCTGATTTTAAGTTGTCAATAAAATTGTTTCAGAAATAGTGTAGAAAATGTGGGGATCATCCGTAAGGCAGGAAAAATATCCATAAGTAAATACAGCTGCAAGAAATTTAAAACGAGGTTTTTAACCTCGTTTTAATACTCATGAGCGAAGAGTAGGGTACAATAATTATATTCTTTCCGAAACGATTCTTCCTCCATCATCTGAGGGTCGCATTGGTCAATGAAATAGAGCTTTGCACCGCTATCATTAACATAGACTTGGAAATAGTCTAATCCACCATTTTCCTTTACTAAGACTTGGACGTCTAGGTAAATGCCAAGTATTTCTTCCTGGCTGATTGTGGCGAGAACCTCATGCGTTACATAGAATGTCCCAGAGAATTGATATGTACCTTCCCGCTCCTGCGGTCGGCGAGTCCAGGTAGCCATAAGGAAATAATTTGGCTAAGTATAACAAAAGGCTATATGGCAGATAAGACAGGAATAATATCTACTTATGAATACAGCTTATTGTATTGCTCCGCTATTGCAATTGCCTCAAACATTTTTGTGTAATATTCCTTTCGATTATTTCGTTCCTGCAGATATTCTTTTCGCAGTTCTGGATGCTTATCAACAACTTGTTGCGATAAAGTTTTTTTGTTTTGCTTTCTCCCAGTTAATAAATCAAACTCAAGGTCAGTAAGGGAATACTCGTATATTTTGATTCCATTTCTCTTTGCTTGTTTGCGAATAGACACAATAAGTCTATTGAGTTGTATTGAACTTTTTAACGGGTCAATTTTCTTCAAAGAGATTACCTGTATGTCATGGTACTCACATATGCTGTTGATTGTTGCGAGTATCATTCTTCGTTTATCTCTCGACCATGTTTCCTTAAAAGTTTTGACTTTCCATTCAACCAATTCACCTTTAAAGATAACCGCCAGACCCACCACCCTTGTTCCAGGACTAATCCCTAGTAGAACCTTTGCCATATTGTTGGTTAACTAAATAGGTGAATAATGCTCCACGGGTTTTGCGTATTTGATCTTCAGGGATAGAAAGCACCTTTTGTAGAACCTTTCGGAGATGGGCTTCCGAGTACTTTTTTACGAAACCAACATGCACTGCCAATGATTCATTGTCATTAAGTGCATCCGCTATCTCACGAGCAAGTTTTTCTTCTTTTGATATAACCATAGGATGTATTCATTAATAGATATTTTTGTTGATAACTTTGGGGTATACCCCCCAATCCTCCTATCGTTCGTTTACCGTTATTTATTTTTAAATAAATAAATCGACCGAAGAGCGAGCGATACAATAAGGATGAAGAGTAAACGCAATTAAGAACCCTGTTTTCGGAATTGAAAACACGTCAAAAACACAGGAGTAAATCATCGCCTTATCTAACGTGGTTTTTCTTTTATTGGTTTATAGTTCTCGTCATTTGCTTTTCTGAAACAGTTATCCATGGACTGCACCGTTTCTTTTCTAAGCTCACTGCATAATTCATCAATCATTACTCGATAGAGAACTGCAAGTTTTACGAGATTTTCGACGCTTGGTCTTCTAATATCACGCTCCCAATGTGATAGGCGAATCGGAGCAACACCAATATACTCTGCTGCTTGCCGAATTGAATATCCCATCAACCCGCGCTGTTTGCGAAGTCGAAATCCAATTGATGTTGATCTGGGAGCCATACATAAACAATATCAGTCACAGTAAGTGGTAGTAAGGCAGGTAAAATATCCATTAATGGATACCTGTTGAAAGTGGGATATTTACTTTAAAAAGAACCCCCGCATTCTGTGAGAATATTTGCTTTTGGGTATTACTAATCTTCTAAATTGTTACCTATCTATTATACAGTTAGATGTTCAACGAACCATCCGAATAGTATGCTTGACAAATTCCTATAAAGAGGTAATGTGTGCGCATGGCTAATACAACAAAACGAAGAAAAGTCAAGAAATACAATGTAAAAAAGGAGATTTCAAAAATTGATCAGGTATTTCGTTCTATAAAAAACAACAAGAGTCTACCGTCTTTTGTGGACTTTTATATGGAATGCATAATAAGAGGAAATGTTGAGAATGTGAACTTGAGGAAAATGTATCCAATCGTATACAAAGAACTTCATACTCTCCTTAAAGCGCATAGGGATAAAATACTCACCCAACGAGAAAACTAAAACCGATATTTTACAGTAGGAATCTCGTTCATCGGATGCTTAATCATTTGCGCCCGCAAATGCTCAGCGCTAGCCGACAAATAGATTGTTGTTGTTTTTATGTCGCTGTGGCCCATCATTTTTGAAAGACTATAGATATCGCATCCACCTTCCAACATGAGGGTAGCAAATGTATGTCTGAGTTTATGAACAGTAAATTTCACCTTCATTGCCTTGCTCATTTGTACCACCAGTCTCTTTAAACCGTCATCTGTATATCCTTTATTTCTGTTGAGCGAGACAAAAAACTCCGGACATGTTTTATTTAGTCGTTTTCTCTCACTTAAATATTGTTTCAGACTCTGAGCTAGAGAATAGCTAATAGGTATAATTCGATCCTTGTTTCCTTTTCCTTGCCGAACAAATAAAGTGAGGTTTTCTATGTCTACATCTGTGCAAGTTAATTTCAATAATTCTTGCTTTCTAAGGCCAGCAAACATAAAGGTGGCAAATATTGCATGATTTCGATACCTGAGGAATTTATAGTCATAAGGGTAATTGTACACAGTCTCAAGCAATCGCATTGCATCTTGCTTTGTGAGTTTTGTTGGCAGCTTCTTTTCCAGTCTTGGCACCTCTATATTAGTAACAGGATTCTTTTCCATATACCCCTGCTGTATGCACCATCGGAAGAAAACCATTAAAGTATTATGGTAAACAATAAATGTATTGGTTGACCACTTTCGTTCAGTTCTTCCATAGTAAAACAGTCCCCGCACCTTTTCTTCAGTAACCTGATGCAGGTCTAGAATGCCCGTAAACGAGCAAAATCCACTTATAACGTGTCGGTATCTTCTTACGGTATCTCTTGAGTATCCTCGAATTGAGAGTGCATAATCGCAGAATTTCTCGCACAAAATGTCTATGTCCATGGATGGGAAATACCACGCAGCATAATTTGTTTTGAAGCTGCCGACCTGTTTCGTTCAAGAGGTGGTCGGCCGAGGCCCATTTTTCTTATAGATTTTTCAAACCATCCTTAACCTACAATGCTTTTTGTGGACCCTAGCGGATTCGAACCGCTGACCTCCTCTTTGCAAACAAAGTGCTAGTGGTAGATTATTATAAAAGGCTTGAAAAATATAGATAAAATGGGTATTTGGTGATAAAAACAGAAATCTTTGCACGACCTGTTTATCAACAAACATTTCGCCTGAAAATGAACAACACTGCGCCGATATTTTAAACTTATTAAATAGTCCGACTGTCCTATTATGACAGTTTTTCAATAAAATACCAACCCTAAATTGATAGCCTGTTGATTTCATTTTGCAAATCTTCTGTAGCTATTGATCGCAAATAGCGCATTGTCATGTTTAAGCTGCTGTGTCCAAGAAGCTTTTGAATCTTAACTGCGTTGACATCCTGTTTAGCCAAATTGCATGCAAAGGAATGGCGAAAGCGATGAAGATGGAATTTTACTCCTGATTTGCTACTGAGATTTTTTACCCAATGCTTTAGACCATGACGAGTCAATTCTTTATCAGCTCCGAGAGCTACAATCAGGTAATGTATTGTATACTTGCGTCTATTTCGCTCTGCTATATATTCTCGCAAATGAAAGAGTAATGTCGGATGTATTGGGATAAGGCGAGTTCGTTTTGATTTCGAAGTTTGCCCCCGGATAGTCAATAGTTGCCTTTCAAAATCAATATCTCTCACTTCAAGGGATATAAATTCACCTAGCCGGAGACCGCAAAACAAAAGTAGGCTAAGCATTACTGTATCGCGTCTCAAAGCAAGTGCATTTTTTGAATGTAGCGTTACAGCCGAATATAATCTTCGAATTTGATTGTCCTCCAATGCACGCTGATCCTCGTATACCAATTCCGGTGATCTAATTCCCCTAAGTGGATTATCTGGAATCAGATTTCTATTTTGCATCCATTCAAAAAATGAGTTCAGTTTGCTCCGATAAGTTTTAATTGTGGAATTTTTTATGCCCGACTTTATTATGTGTTTTCCTACGATACGCTCACGAATTTGAAGACGTTTAAAAAACTCAGTCAACATTTCCCTATTTAGAACCTGTAATTCAGTAACCTCCGGCATTACTTTTGCAAAAAGGCGAAATGCCTCGGTATATCCTCGTATTGTTTCCGAACTTAATCGCAAAGAGAATTCGCATTCTTTTACGAAGTCATCAAAAAGTTGGTTGAGACTTTTTTCATTTTGCATCTAACTAATTATTCATTAGATCACCTTTATGATAAAGCCAGGATAAATATCCGTAAATGAACACGTCTCCATAAGTAGATATTTCTCCTGTCTATATTCTCATTGTTATTTTTATTACGCTTTGCTCATGGAGGAAGGCGGCATTACACCTATTGGCATAACGAACTTTAGAAACATTGCTAAACGTTTCGGCATAAAGGACAAAGACCGTCTGCAGCATATCTATGTCATTGGCAAATCAGGAACAGGTAAAAGTACCTTGCTTGAAAATATGGCTATCTCAGACATAGACCGAGGCAATGGGCTGTGCGTCATAGACCCCCATGGAGACATAGCAGAGGATATTTTGAAGTACATACCGGAAGGAAAAAAACAAGACCTCATATATTTCAATGCAACAGACCAGGAGAATCCCATTGCCTTTAATCCACTCAAAGGCATTCATCCAAAGTATCATCACCTCGTAGCCTCTGGCATCGTTTCTACCTTTAAAAAGGTATGGTCAGAGAGTTGGGGGCCAAGAATGGAGTACATTCTTCGTTTCACCTTGCTCACGTTGCTTTTTGTACCTGATGCAACGCTATTGGATATTCAGCCACTGTTAACTGATAAGGAAGTACGGGCAAAAGCCCTATCATATATTACTGATGAGCATATCCTTTCTTTTTGGCATAATGAATTCGATAAGTATTCTCCGACCCTCAGAGCGGAAGTTATTAGCCCAATCCTCAACAAGACTGGATTGTTTATTACGTGCGATCCGCTCCGGAAAATTGTCGGCCACAAAACCAACGGTTTCCGGCTACAGCAAGTTCTTGATACAGGCAAGATACTAATTGTAAACCTTTCTAAGGGTGAAATAGGAGAAGATGCATCTTCTCTCTTGGGAGCTATGCTAATTAACTCGTTACAGCTTGCCGCTCTTCACAGGGCAAGTCAACCAGAACACGCTCGTAAACCCTTCTATTTATACATAGACGAGTGCCACAGTTTCGTTACATTAGCTTTCACTGGAATTCTTGCTGAAGCCCGTAAATACGGTCTGTCACTCTTTTTAGCCCATCAGTACATTGAGCAACTTGATGAGAGAGTGCGAGCGGCTATTTTCGGGAATGTCGGTACTTTGATTGCCTTTAGAGTTGGCGCTAGTGATGCCGAGTATTTAGCAAAAGAGTTCTATCCAGTATTTACTGACAATGATATTGTCCACTTGCCACGGTATTCAATGTATTTGAAGCTTATGATTGATGGGACAGTATCAGAGCCATTCAGTGCTATTTCCATTAAATCAGTATGAAATTAGAGGGGTACGGGGAGTCTTCCCCGCAAGATTGCATCTCGCCATATAAGGCAAGATATAATATATCGCCATGGCGAGATGCAATCTTGCAAACCGTAATTTTTATCAAATCTGAGGACTATTTTCTCTTTTATATTTCAGTGCCGGGTTAATAATCCCCATTATGATTGAAAATACCAATTGGCACATTACTACATTTTCGAACACTCTTCAGCGCATTTGCTACAGGTATATGCGCACTCATTGCAATGATCGTTTTGATGCTTTTTACATTCATCGGCGCAAGCGTTACATGCCTCAGCACATAGCTTGCAGATTGCTTTGGCGTGGACGCTTCCTAAACTCATTAGCTGAGCAGCAGCATAACATAAAACAGCACATTCCATATCCATTTGGATACATTTGGCCATCATTTTTACATCTTGCTCTGAAAGGCAGGATGATGCACAATGATTACAGGTTGATGCACATTTAAGGCAGGCATCAATACATTTTTGGTACTCGTGATAACCCTTCATACTTTGGTTTTAAAAATAACTTTATATATTTTTATCACATAATAATCGTGCCCTTGCAATGGCACGTTCATTTCCGTCTACCGTATTGTGTTAAAAAACCGTCAGTAATATATTCTGAATCCGCCAAATGAACCAGCGATACATAGGTGCTCCCAACGAGGAATAATTATCGTTATGGTGCTATCGTGTCTAGGTGAAGTCCGAACATTACATTAACAGGTGGGGTTTCTTTCCACTGTAACTCCTGGTTTACTGAAATTTCTTAGACCTTTCCAAATAAGCATCATCTGTAATTATGATATTTGTCATGTTTGGTGTCATTATTTAGCATACATTTGCAGAGTGAATATTCACTCACATAAAATAAACGCAAAATGGAAGGGAAAAACAATATTGCAATAGGGTTTTTGACAATGGGATTTTTCATGGCGTATGGGTTTCTGCTCATATACCTTCGAGATTTTGCTCCAGGCAAAGAGGAATGGGCAAATTCATATAGTATTGGCAAACATTTTGAAACAAGACTTGCGCATGTGCATGGGAACCTTTTTGCGTTTCTAAATATACTAGTAGGATACTTACTCATGCATTTTAAAGCGCATCTCCGAAATATAAAGATAATCTCTTGGTTGTCTTTGACGGGTATACTAATGCCAATTGGTATATTGACTGAAGTGTATTTAGGATTGCCTCCTGCCTTAGTTCTAATAGGAGCCATAGCAATGACTACATCCGTTATTTGGTTGGGTGTGTCCTTCTTAAAAATGAAACAAATAACTGCTTAAAATAATTAAAAATGACAACAACAATTTCAGACAGGCAACTTGAAATTATAGGAGCAGCGGGTAAGATACTAACCGTTTCGGGTATTAGTGGTTTGACAATAAAGAACCTGGCTAAAGAAATGAAGTTCTCGGAAAGTGCCATATACAGGCATTTTACGGGCAAGGAAGAAATCATCATTGCATTGCTTAAATATCTTGCCAGGAATATGGACGAGCGATACACTAAGGCAATTTCTGCTGAACAAACACCAGAAGAAAAGTTTGTAACCCTTTTTCAGAGCCAATTTTCTTTTTTTGAAAAGAACCCTCACTATGTAGTTGCAGTATTTTCTGACGGACTAATGGAAGAAAGCCAACGGATCAATGAAACAATATTGGAAATTATGGGTGTAAAGATGAAGCACCTGATGCCGATAATAATGGAAGGGCAAGAAAAGAAAACATTTACTAATGAAATAACCACAGATGAGCTGATGCATATTGTAATGGGGACATTTCGCCTTCAAATGTTCAAATGGCGTGTTGCAAATTTTCAATTTGACATAAAGATAAATGGGGACAAAATGATACAATCAGTATTGACATTAATAAAAAAACAAGAATTAAAATGAACAGAATTAAGATTTTAGCGATTCTACTAATTGCAATTACTCCCCAAATTAATGCTCAAACTGCACCTTTTCAAGTGGTCATTGAGCCACTGAGCATTAGTGGTTTAGGGGGGGTGCAGGCATATGCATGGGGACAACATGATGGGAAATGGTTGATTATTGGTGGTCGTTTAGATGGACTGCATCGTCGACAACCATTCGCAGCGTTTGATGTAGCCGGTCATAACACTCAGTTTATTGTAGTCGATCCGGTTGCACAACAAAAGTGGTCTGCTCCTCTTTCTTCATTACCAGTTGGTATGCAAGAACAATTCAGTTCCACTAATATGGAATTTTATCAGCAGGGCGATTACTTATATTTAGCTGGCGGGTATGGTTATAGTACCTCCTCGGGTGACCATATAACATATCCGAATCTAAGTGCGGTGAAAGTATCGGAAGTCATAAATGCGATTATAAGCGGAGTTAATTTCGTTTCTTATTGCAGGCAAATTAGTGACACAATGTTTGCCGTTACAGGTGGATATTTGAATAAAATAAACAATACATACTATCTAACGGGAGGGCAGAAATTTATTGGCAGATATAATCCAATGGGACCAACCAGTGGGCCGGGATTTATTCAGATATATACAAATGCAATTCGGAAATTTAATATTAATGATGATGGTACAACTTTGTCTGTTACTCATTTAACACCAATGACCGATGCTACCAATCTTCACCGAAGAGACTACAATGTTGTACCTCAAATATTACCAACAGGGGAAGAGGGCCTTACTGCATTTTCCGGCGTGTTTCAAGTAGGATTTGATTTGCCATTTCTAAATTGTATTAATATTGATAGTACAGGATATGTTGTAAATAGTGCATTTGCACAGTATTACAATCACTACCATTGTGCCCACATCCCGCTTTATAGCACAAGTACCAATCAAATGCACACAGTGTTTTTTGGCGGCATAGCTCAATATTATGATAGCTTAGGAATACTGGTACAAGACAATAATGTCCCTTTTGTTAAGACAATTGCAAGGGTTACAAGAAGTAGTAGTGGACTAATGTCAGAATATAAACTACCAATCGAAATGCCTGCATTATTGGGAGCAGGATCTGAATTTATTCCCGTGGAAGGATTGCCACAATATAATAATGAAGTATTTAAGTTAGACAATTTTACGGCTGATACTACATTGGTTGGATATATATATGGAGGAATTAGCAGTACCGCCGCAAATATATTTTTTACAAACACAGGAACTCAAAGTACTGCGAACAGTCAAATATTTAAAGTATTTGTTATAAATAATTCTAGTGCTGGAATACATGAACTTAACTCACAAAGCACAGGAACATTACAAATGCAAGTATGTCCTAATCCAAATGGAGGGGATTTTATAGTGAAATTTAATCTCAAAAACAGTTCAGATGTGAAAATAATAATTCGCGATGCAAATAGTAAGCTAGTAGAAAATGTTATTCTAAATAATTTACAAGTTGGCGAAAACACTTATTCAAAGAAGATTAAAAATATAATCAATGGAGGTGCTTATTATATCACTATTGAAACAACTTATGAGAAGGCAACACAAAAAATAATTATTGAACAATAAATTTTAAACAAAATATAAAATGGAAAATACAGAAGAAATAATTGCTATGCCACGAATTGGCGACAAAGCACCGGAATTTAAAGCCATAACAACACAAGGAGAAATTAATTTCCCTGCTGATTACAAAGATAAATGGGTGATACTCTTCAGCCATCCAGCTGACTTTACTCCTGTTTGCACATCGGAGTTTATGACTTTTGCAAAAAGAGAACCTGAATTCAATGCCCTGAATTGTCAATTAGTTGGCTTATCCATTGACGGTTTATATAGTCACATTGCATGGCTGAGAACAATCAAAGAAAAGATTGAATTCAAGGGAATGAAAAATATTGAAGTGAAATTTCCTTTAATCGAAGATATCACCATGAATGTTGCAAAAAAATACGGCATGATACAGCCAGGCGAAAGCTCAACTAAAGCAGTAAGAGCTGTATTCTTTATTGATCCAAAGGGAATGATCCGTGCTATCATTTATTATCCACTTTCTATGGGCAGAAATTTTGATGAATTGAAGAGAGCACTTGTTGCAATGCAAACAGCCGACACCTATAGTATTGCTACACCGGCTGATTGGCAACCCGGTGATGACGTAATAGTACCAACGGCAGGCTCTTGTGGCGTTGCAAAAGAGAGAATGGAGAATACTGAGGAAATGACTTGTTATGACTGGTTCTTCTGCACTAAGCCGCTACCAATTGAAAAAGTAAAAACCCAATAGAGTGAAAAAATACATTCCATACACATTAGCAGTACTCCTGACAGGGTTTGGATTGCTTACTTTATTCCTAAGCACGTCTGTAATATTTGATTTGTTTGGTATTAGAGCCAAAGAAGGCAATTACGTTTTGTTTGTGGTTTGGTCAAATTTCATCAGTAGCATCATATATTTTTTCGCTGCGTATGGGTATGTCAAAGGCAAAAAATGGACAGCTGCGCTCTTAGGAATCTCAACGCTTATTCTAGTATCGGCTTTTGTCGGGCTTCTATTTCACGCCAATTCTGGTGGTATATACGAAGCAAAAACAATAAAAGCGATGGTGTTTAGAATTTCTGTAACCCTTGTATTTGCAATCATTGCACATTTCACAATAACAAAAAAGAAATCATGAAGAAGATAACAATTTTACTTGCTGCGCTCAGTTTTTTTCTTTTCAGTTGTGGTAATACCCCAAACGAAAAATCAAACGAGCAAACCGAACCCGCTACTCACGAAGAACATGAGCATAAAGCTGAAATACAAACCATTGAACTTAACAATGGAGAAAAATGGAAGGTAGATGCAAATATGATAACTCATATCCGTAATATGGAAAATGATGTCATTTCTTTCTCTAAAGCTCAACAAAAAGACTACAAATCACTAGCCGAAAAGTTGCAATCCAACATCGAAATACTTACTTCCAATTGTACAATGGAAGGCCAGGCCCACGATGAACTACACAAATGGCTGTTGCCCTACATTGATATGGTAAATGAACTTTCAGAAGCCAAAGACGACACCGAAGCATCAAAGCAATTTGACAACATCCAGATTTCATTCACAACATTTAATCAATATTTCCAATGAACATAAAAGAACTACATACACAAGAAAAACCAGTTTCAGCAATTGCTCTTTTTAAAAGTGAACTGGGCAATGCAACCGCCATACAAATTTTGCGAGGCGGGATATTAAAAGAACACATAACAAAAACACCAGCGCTTCTGATATGTATGGAAGGAGAGGTGATTTTTGAAAGTGAAAATGGCTTAAAAGTTACACTAATGCCGGGAGACTATGTAAACATTGCGCCAATGGTAAAACATTGGGTAGAAGGAACGATTGAAAGCCAATTATTGCTCATTAAGTAAAAAAAATTGACTAATGAAGTTAGTAAACATTCACAAACAGGCATTGCTACTGCTGTTGCTTTTAATAGGAGTTTATAGAGCGCAAGCCCAGGTATGGACATTGCAACAGTGTATTGATACGGCACAGGTTCGAAATAAAAATCTGCAAATGAGTAGAAATAGCATTGCCATTGGTGAGCAAAAAGCGAAAGAAGCAAAAGCCAATTTAGTTCCGAAGGTAACTGTGAATGCCGACTACAAATATTTCACAAACCTTCCATATCAGTTAATGCCTCTGTCAACATTTAGCCCAACAGCACCTGAAGGACAGTTTAAAGAAGCTCAATTTGGTGTTCCGCACAACATCAACGCCAATTTACAGTTGTCAATGCCTGTTTACAATCCGCAAGTTTACGGAGCCATTCAAACCACAAAAATCTTATCGGAAATAACAGAATTGCAATACCAAAAGACCGAAGAACAAATCTATTTTGAAATTTCCAACCTGTACTTCAATGCTCAAATTTTGCAACATCAAATGGCTTTTATTGACAGTAACCTTATAAATGCTGAAAGGCTATTAAAAAACATTCAACTGCTCCATGAACAATTGCTTGCTAAAGGGACAGATGTAAGCAAGGTAAAATTGCAAGTATCACAACTAGCCACACAAAAGGAGAATATAAGAAGTAAACATGAACAAGTTCTAAATGCTTTGAAATTTGCAGTGGGTATTTCCATTGACCAAAAACTTCAAATTGAAGCGAACATTCAGTATCAAAACACAAATGAATATACACCTTCATCCATTTTGGACATTCGAATAATAAAAGCGCAAAACCAATTATTGTCAAGTGAATTAAGCACACTAAACAAATCAAGGTTTTTGCCTTCGCTTAATCTTATCGGTACTTATGGCACTTCAGGATTTGGATATGATGGATTGCCAAACTCTTTTTTGAACTTTTATCCCATTGGCTTTGCAGGTATTCAATTATCCTATCCATTGTTCAACGGAACTGTTACACAACGAAAAATCAGTCAGAAAAAACTTGAGCTTCAAAACAGCGAACTTCAATCTGGCATACTTACCGAACAAAATAATATGCAGGTTGAAAACGCAAAACTGCAAAGCATGGTTGCCCAAAAATTAGTAGTAACTACTTTAGAACAAATCCAGCTGGCTCAAGCAATTTATGAGCAAACGGAACTTCAACAAAAACAAGGAGTAGCAAGCTTAACTGATATTGTGCTTGCAGATAATGCATTGAGAGAAGCACAACAAACCTACTTATCAGCAGTAATCGATTATCTAAAAGCAGATTTAGAGCTTAAAAAACTAACTGGCAATATTTCAACATCTAAATAAATATTACAATGAATACGAAAACATCGATCCTCAGGAAATCACTATACTTTATAATACCACTGGCATTTATTGCCTTGATAGTAATCAAATTAAAAAACAACAAAGAAACTACGCAAAGCAAAGTTTATCAGTACGATAAAGCACAAGCTATCAATGTTCAGGCGGACACGCTGCAAATAGAAAATGTGAATGTTGAATCTGCTTATTCAGGAACATTTGAACCTAACAAGGAAACGAAAATAAGTGCAGAGTTACAGGGAAAACTAAAAGAGGTATTAGTAGATGTAGGAAGTGTGGTAAACAAAGGACAATCATTAGTGCGATTAGATAATACACTATTGAAACTGCAACTACAAACTATTGAAGTGCAAATTGAAGGCTTGGAGGCTGATTTAAATCGATATACAATTTTAGCGAAAGCCGATGCCATACTAGGTGTTCAGTTAGAGAAAACAGAATTAGGATTAAGATCTGCAAAAGTACAAAGAGCCACATTGCTTGAACAAATAAACAAAACCACTGTTAAAGCACCTTTTGACGGTGTAGTTACTGCAAAATTAAGTGAAGAGGGAGCATTCGCTGCTCCCGGGGTTCCATTACTCCAAATCACGGACATCAAAATTTTAAAATTCACAGTAAATGTTCCCGAAAATGAGTTGAGCAAATTCAAAATAAACCAAAGCTATTCTCTAATAGTAGACGCATATTCTGATATCCTATTAACCGGAAAGGCAACCATGATAGGCAGTAAAGCAAATATGGGTAATAGCTTTCAAATTCAGTTTACGGTAAATAATACACCAGATTTGAAAATAAAATCAGGGATGTTTGGTAAAGTGAATTTGAAAAATACCACCCAGGAAAAGGGCATAATTATCCCTGCATCAGCAATAGTAGGATCGGCAGATCAACCACAAATCTATTTGATTAAAAACGGCAAGTCTATATTGTATAGTATCACTATTTCGAAAAGGATACAGAATAAAGTAGTTGTATTAAGCGGATTAAATGAAGGTGATGTAATTGTCACAGATGGATTTATAAATCTTTTTGACGGTGCAAGTGTATCAGTTAAATAAAATCAAAGCAAAAAATGAATATTACAGAAATTTCAATTAAACGCCCGTCGCTGATAATAGTTCTGTTCAGCGTATTTACTTTGTTGGGTTTTATAGGGTATAAAAATCTGAGTTACGAATTAATGCCTGACTTTAATCAACCAGTAGTGGTAATTAAAACAGTATATCCAGGTGCCGAACCCAATGAAGTAGAAACATCAGTTTCACGAAAAATAGAAGATGCATTATCCAACTTGGAAGGGGTTGATTACCTGGTAACAAAATCACTACCTAATGCATCTATCATCATTGCAAATCTGAAATACGGTACGGATTTAGATAAAACAATGCAAGATGCCCAACGCTACATCGATAATATACGCAAAGATTTACCACAGGACATTTTAAGCCCTGTGATGAGTAAAGTTTCCCCAAATGATTTGCCGATAATGTCTATAAGTGCAACAAGTAATTTGTCTGCCACAGAGTTTTATCAAAAATTAAAAGATGATTATCTGCCACAAATCCAACAAATAAAGGGCGTTGCGGAGATCACAATATTAGGAGGAGAAGAAAGAGAAGTTCAAGTGAAAATAAATCAGGACAAACTGAAAATATACAAAATTTCAATGGTTCAGGTTGTTGACGCCATTAATCGATCAGGCATAGATTTACCTGCCGGCAAAGTACAAACTGAAAATGAAAATAATTCAGTTCGTTTGACTGGAAAATTCAAATCATTAGACGACATTAAAAATGTTCAGGTGGGAATGCCTGTTTTAGGCAGTCCAGTTTATGTGAAAGATGTAGCAGAGGTTATTGATGGCATAAAAGAAACAACTTCTATTAGTCGCTATAATGGCAAAAACGGCATTGGTTTAATGCTGAAAAAACAAGGTGATGCTAATGCCGTTGATGTTTCAAAATTAGTTAGAGAAAGATTTAAATACATCGAACAGCAAAATTCTATATCTGGTGTGAAATTTATAATAGCAGACGATAGCACAGACAACACCATTGCTGCAGTAGATTCTGTCGTATTTGATTTGATATTAGCAGTTTTATTGGTTTCATTGGTAATGCTTTTATTTCTAAGAAGTTTCAGAAATTCATTAATTGTAATTGTAGCCATCCCAACTTCTTTAGTTACAGCATTTGCAGTGATGTGGCTGCTGGGTTACACGCTCAACCTTATGACCTTGCTTGCAATGTCATTAATCATAGGCATTTTGGTGGATGATGCTGTGGTAGTATTGGAGAACATTCAAAAGCACTTAGACAAAGGAAAAGACAAACGAGTTGCAGCCATGGATGGACGAACAGAAATAGGCTATGCTGCAATATCTATCACATTGGTTGATGTTGTCGTGTTTTTGCCAATTCTTTTTTTGCAAGTGTTTGTTGCCGACATGCTCAAACAGTTTTCAGTAGTTGTAGTGACTTCTACTCTTACCAGTTTATTGGTAGGTTTTACGCTTACACCTTGGCTGGCATCGCGTATTGGTAAGAAAGAAGATTTACAGCCAACTAACATTTTCAATCGTTTCTTGCTTGGGTTTGAGCATCAATTAGAAACTTTCACCAATTGGTACGGCAGGCAATTAGAATGGGTTTTGAGTCATAAACTCATTTTTACAGGAGTTGTTTTGTTGCTTTTTGTAATGACATTAGGAATTATGAAGCAAGGAATTATTGGAAAAGAACTGATCTCAACAGGCGACCAGGGAAAATTCAAAATGGCTTTGGAATTTGACAAATCAACTTCTATTCAGCGAAACAATAACATTGCTCAAAAAATTGAAACATACATTATTCAACAACCCGAAGTAGCAACGGTATTCAGCAACATTGGTGGACCAAGCACAGGAATAGGAAGTTTGGGTGTAGGTTCTGCAAATAAAACAGAATTTACCATTCAATTAAAGTCCAAAAAAGAACGCAAAAATGTGCCGACAGAAACATTTATGAAAAAACTAAGAGACGACTTAAATTCGAAATTTCCGAGTATAAATTATTCAATGGCCGCTTTAGGTTTAATACCTCGATCAGCACCCATAGAAATTACATTAAGCGGAAGTAATTTGAACTTGGTGATGAAAACCGGTGAAGAACTAAAAACCATAATTGAAAAAATACCAGGTGCTGATAATGTTCGCCTATCTGTAGAAGCTGGCAGTCCGGAATACAAAATAATTCCCGACAAGGATAAAATGCAACGACTGGGTTTAACAACTGCTTATGTTGGAATGAACCTAAGAACAGCGTTTACTGGTAATGACGATGCAACATTAACAGAAAATGGCATAGAATATCCCGTAAGAATTTGGTTAGATAAATTCTCTCGACAAAATTTTGACGATGTTCATCAACTTTCCATCATCAACCCTATGGGGCTGCCTGTGGAAGTTTCACAATTTGCAAATGTTGAGCAAGACAATTCTCCATCTCTTTTAGAAAGGAAAGACCGCCAACCAGCAGTTACACTAACTTCTGACGCATTGGGAAGACCTTCAGGGACTGTAGCAGATGAAGTAGTAGCCTATCTCAAGGATAATCCACTACCTAGTGGTATACAAATGACCTGGGGTAGCGACATCAAAAGACAGAACGATAGTTTTGGAGCTTTAGGTTCCGTGTTGCTGATTTCATTTTTGCTGATTTACCTGATTATGGTGGCACTTTATGATAGTTTTGTTTATCCATTTGTAGTTTTGTTTTCTATTCCAGTAGCGGCAATTGGTGCATTCCTTGCATTGAATTTGTCCCTAAGCAATTTGAGTTTATTCGCCTTGCTTGGTCTAATAATGCTAATGGGTTTAGTAGTAAAAAATGCTATTCTAATTGTGGATTTTACCAATCAATTGAAAGCAGAAGGCAAACATTTTAAAGAAGCTTTAATAATTGCCGGAAGAGGTCGCATGAGACCAATTCTAATGACAACGATTTCAATGGTTGTCGGTATGCTCCCTATCGCAATGGCAACAGGAACAGCCGCAGAATGGAAAAACGGTCTTGCTTGGGTAATCATTGGTGGACTTCTTTCCTCACTAATTTTGACCGTGTTTTTAGTTCCGATGGTCTACTATTTAGTTGACACAGCGAAAGAAAAAATAAATCGTAAAAAATAATTGAAATGAAAATAACAATCATAACACTAATCTCATTTGCATTATCACTTAAACTCTATTCATTTGCGAATCCCAATGCAGATACTTATTCCTTAACCATAGAGGTTAAGAATTTGCGGAATGCAAAAGGAATAGTTCAATTTGCATTGTATAATAAAGACGGCTCGATTCCTGATGAAGATTATGAAAATTATTACAAAATAGGAAAAGGTGAAATTGTGAATGGTTCATCAACAATTACTTTTAAAAATATTCCATTAGGAAAATATGCAGTTAACATTTTACACGATGAAAACAAAAATGGTAAAATAGACAAAGGATATATTTTACCGATTGAAGGTATTGGGTTCTCAAATTTTCAATCAATTGGTTTGACAAACAGACCTAACTTTTCAAAAGCAAGTTTTGAGTTAAAAGAAAACAAGTCAGTTAGTGTTAAGGTGATTTATATGTAAGACTGCAACGACAAATACATACGAAGAAGAAAAGTTACCGTTCAGTAAACGTATACCCGGTATCGCTGAGGAGGCTTTCGGGATTGTAAAAGGTGTCTCAATATACATTCTAGTAGGTATAGCCATTGGCGGATTGATGCATGGCTTTTTCCTCACAGGGTTTTTCGAGGCATATATCACTAAAGACAACCCACTAGCCGTGCCTATTGCCGTACTGGTAGGAGTGCCAATGTATAGCAATGCCGCAGGTGTACTCCCTGCAGTACAGGTTTTGGTACAGAAAGGAATTCCTATTGGCACAGCAATCGCATTTTCTATGGCCGTTGTCGGCTTGTCAATTCGGGAGTGTAAATTAAACTGTTTCAGGTCCTTCATTGGAGAAGTACGCCCATTTATCAATATTCGGGAAGCAGAAGACCAGTATATTGAAGCATACGGGGTATCCCCTTCAAAAAATCGGTGGGTAGGTAATGTTCCAAAATTCGCCAGTCTAAACGAAGCTCGTAAAGCAGCGGTAACGGCTGAGATTGAAAATGTAGACTCTACGACAAAATACTCAACAGTACCCGAAAACAAGATATTCTGGATGTGTACATTGAACTAAGATCAGCTTCCAGCTAATGTGCATTTTGCTAAGGAAATTCTAATTGAATTTCGGTACCTTTGTAACGATAGTTAAACCTAAGTAAAAGGAAGTAGAGAACTAAGAAAATCCTGAAATTAATCGACCCAAAAAATAAGTAATTCATTTTCAAGCAGTTAGGATTGTATCTCGAATCCAATCCGGATTCAAACTCAAATAGTCACCAATGATGGTTTTGCGTTATTTAACTTCTGACTTAATAAGCGCATATCCTCACTTACTTTCTTATCCAGAATCTTTGCATAATGCTGAGTAATCTTAATGCTCTTATGCCCCAACATTTTACTTACGCTTTCGATAGGCACATCGTTATTCAGCGTCACTGTTGTAGCAAACGTATGCCGAGCAATATGGAAGGTTAACGTTTTAATTATTCCGCAGACATCAGCAATTTCTTTTAAATAGGCATTCATTTTCTGATTGCTCAGAATAGGCAACACTTTACCTCCATTGATGCACCTGGGATGATCTTTGTATGTATTTAAAATCTCCTGTGCTTGTGGCAACAACGGAATCCGTGTAGGCGTATCCGTTTTCTGCCTACAGGTAAAAATCCATTGCTTGCCATCAACCCCTTTTGCGATACTTGCAGGGGTAAGCTGGAAGACATCTATAAACGCAAGGCCGGTGTAACAGCTAAAAAGGAATATATCCCGCACCTGAGATAACCGATCTATTACGAACCGTTTTGCTGCCAATGCCTGTAACTCATCATCACTAAGAAATTCACGCACTACCTCTCGTTTCGCCATCTTAAAACCAAAGAAAGGGTCTCGTTGTAACCATCCAGTTTTAAGGCAATAGTTTACAATCTTGCGCATATTGCCTATGTATTTAATCGAACTATTGTGATTGCATTTCCTTACACTTTTAAGCCAAAACTCCATATCACTTACAAAATCAAACGACAGGTTTTTAATTTCAATGTCAGTCAGGTTGTACTTCCAGGCAATAAAGGAACGTGTATGCTCTAGCGTAGTGTCATATCTTTTCACTGTTGCAGGTGCATATTCTGTATTTTCAAGCGCTGCCATCTGTTCGTTATGATGCACAAATATCTCTAACAGCATGAGCGGTTTTTCTTCTTGGCCGGTAAGTATTTTAACTAAGGCCTCAGCCGTAACAGGTTTATTATTTTCCAGCAACTTTAACCGCCCGTCATGCACCTTTCTTTCAAGCGTATCTAAGTACGCATTGATTGTTTTACTTGACTCATTTGTGCCTTTGGCTCGTTGTGCATCACTGTTCCAACGATCAGGGTCGAACGAATGTTTGGTTCCAATTTCTTTCCGAGCGCCATTCACAGTGATGCGCATATACACAGGTACGTCACCCTTTGTATATCCCTTGGGTTTTTTCAAATAAAACAGAATACTAAAACTTGTCTCTAACATACCTACGATTTAATGGTTACAAAATTAGATTTGCAGCCTTTCGCAGACAAGATGTTTAGTAGTTAAACATGTTCATAATCAATTAGTTATGAACATTCTGGTGAGTAAATTTCTAAAATAATTTTTACTCTCGAATTACTCACCAGCACTTTGGGCAAAATTGAAAGTTTTGATACAGGGTGAAAATGAAAAAAGCCCTGATACCAATGGTTTCAGAGCTTTTGACATCTTTTGATACTCAATAAAGTGGAGCCGGCGGGAGTCGAACCCGCGTCCAAACATATGCCCGATAAGCTTTCTACGTGTGTATTCCTGCATTGATTGTCGGGAACCGGCCGGAACAGGACGAACCAACCATTTCCTTATCTGCTTTAGTTTTCATCTCATGTGCGCAGCGAACATGGGCCTATCCCGCTATTTGTTGATTCGGCGGCGGGGACGGCAACAGGCGGCCTTCCCGGCGGCTATAAAGGGTGCTTAATCACTGATTAGGCAGCCATGGCGTAAGAATATTCGCCGTATAATTGTTGAGTATTCTGATTTACGTGCTAATTACACAACGCACGACACGCTTACATACCCTGCCCTATGCTGTCGAAACCAGTCGGCCCCGGTTTCGGATAGATAGAACTATCAAAGAACTGCTGCAAAATTACGAAAATAACAGGTAGCAAAAATGTTAATAATTCCGTATCCTTGTTATATGAAACGATTATTCCTTTTATTGCTGCTCAGTTGCATTGCCGGCAGCCTTTTCGCCCAGGTTGATAAAGACATTATGGCTATCCGCAAGCTCCTCCTCCTGCAGGTGCAGGAATGGAACAAAGGCAATATTGATGGCTATATGCATGGCTATTGGGAAAGCGACAGCCTGCTGTTCATCGGCTCAAAAGGTCCGAGATACGGGTATCAAAATACATTGAGCAATTACAAAAAAGCCTACCCCGATACCGACCATATGGGTAAGCTCAAGACTACGGTGGTCAGCATGGAGCGGTTGTCGCCCGAATATTACTTTATAGTGGGCAAATGGGCATTGGAACGCAAAGCAGGTGATTTAAGTGGTAGTTACACCCTGCTGGTAAGGAAGATAAAAGATCAGTGGGTCATTGTCTGCGACCACAGCAGCTAATATTGCAGCAATGGAGTTTTGTTAACCGCTAGTAAATGATCGATTGTTTTTATATTTTTAACCTTATCGATTAACTACACTAAACACACACAAAATGAAAAAGCTGTTCAAAATTCTCGGTTACACACTCCTGGTAGTTGTGATAGCGGTTGGTGGTCTCATTACTTATGTAAAGGTAGCGCTACCCAATGTTGGTGAGCCTCCGGTACTTACTATTGAACGTACGCCTGAACGCATAGAGCGGGGCAAGTATCTGGCCAATCACGTATCAATGTGTATCAACTGCCATTCTGAACGTGATTGGACAAAGTTTGCAGGCCCTGTTGTGCCGGGTACAGAAGGTGAGGGCGGCGAACTCTTCGACCAGAAAGTAGGCATGCCCGGTGCTTATTACTCTAAAAACCTCACACCTGAGGGGGTGAGCAGGTATACCGACGGAGAACTGTTTCGTGCTATTACGGCCGGTGTAAATAAGGATGGCAAGGCGTTATTCCCATTGATGCCGTATAACCACTACGGCGCCATGGATCCCGAAGATGTTTATTCCATTATAGCCTATTTGCGCACGCTTACACCCAAAAAGAAGGATATACCGGAGTCTGTATCAGATTTTCCGATGAACATTATTTTGAATACTATTCCTAAAAAACCAACACCGGGTAAACGCCCCGACCCATCATCAAAAGAATATAGTGCATATATGGTTAATGCTTCGGGCTGTATAGAATGCCACACGAGAGAGAATCATGGGCAGATAATACCCGAGCTTGCATTCAGCGGTGGGCGTGAATTTAAAATGCCCGACGGCTCTATACTGCGCACTCCCAATATTACACCCGACAAAACAACCGGTATAGGTGCATGGACAGAGGAAATGTTCATACAGAAATTCAAGGCATATGCCGATTCCAGCTATGTCTCTCCTGCCATCGCCCCTGGACAATATAATACTGTAATGCCATGGACCAGCTATTGCGGTATGACAAAAGAAGACCTTTCTGCCATTTATAAATATCTAATGGCTTTACCCGCGCAGCAGAATACTGTTATCAGGTACACGCCGGCTTCAGAGGTGGCTAAGAAATAAGCTTATTTCGGTGATCAAAAACGTGCCGTGCCCTAATAGGTGCGGCACGTTTGCTATAAGGGGGTTTTTCAATAACTTGTGTTGTTTTAAACGGTGCATATGAACAGAAGTATCAGGAAGGTTGCAGTTATTGGCAGCGGGGTGATGGGATCGCGCATTGCATGCCATTTTGCGGGTGTTGGAGTGCAGGTATTGCTGCTGGATATTGCGCCACCGGCATTAACAGATGCAGAGAAAGCTAAAGGCCTTACCGTAGAAAGTAAACAGGTGCGCAACCGCATAGTGAACGACGCACTACAGGCAACTTTAAAGAGCAAACCTTCTGCTGTTTACACCAAAGCTGTTGCAAAACTTATACAAACAGGTAACATCGACGACGACCTGCATAGAATAACAGATTGTGACTGGATAATAGAAGTAGTGATAGAGCGCCTGGATATTAAACAGCAACTATTTGAAAAGATAGAAAAATACAGGAAGCCGGGAACATTGATCACATCCAACACATCAGGCATACCCATACACCTGATGAGCGAAGGTAGGAGCGAAGATTTTCAACAAAATTTCTGTGGCACACACTTTTTCAATCCGCCACGCTATTTAAGATTGCTTGAGGTAATACCGGGTCCTAAAACTAAGCCGGAAGTGTTGGATTTCCTTATGGATTACGGCGATAGGTTCCTGGGTAAGACCACTGTGCTCTGTAAGGATACACCTGCTTTTATTGCTAACCGTGTGGGCGTATTTGGTTTCATGGCGGTTTTCAAAGCTATGCAGCAATTAGGGTTGAAAGTAGATGAAGTAGATGCGCTTACCGGCACTGTTTTCGGCAGGCCAAAGTCGGCTACTTTCCGCACAGGCGATGTGGTGGGGCTCGATACATTAGTGCATGTGGCAAAAGAATTGCCAAAGAATGTGCCTGATGATGAGGCGAAAGAAATCTTCAAAATGCCGCCCTTCCTGGAGAAAATGCTGGAGAACAAGTGGCTGGGAGATAAGACAGGGCAAGGGTTTTATAAGAAGGTGAAAGGTGAAAAAGGCAAGTCGGACATACTGACCCTGAATACGGAAACGCTGGAATACGGTCCGAAAGTGAAACCTAAATTTGCCACAATAGATGCCGCAAAACAGGTCGATGATCTGCCACAAAGACTAAAAACGTTGTACAATGGCAGTGATAAAGCAGGGGAATTCTATAAGTTGTTCCATCACCTGCTGTTTGCCTATGTATCTAACCGCATACCCGAGATAAGCGATGAGCTGTACAAAATAGACGATGCGCTGAAAGCGGGCTTTGGCTGGGAGATAGGTGCTTTTGAAAGCTGGGATGCACTGGGCGTAAAGAAGACCCTGGAGAAGATGAAGGCCGCAGGGTATGAGGTGGCAGCCTGGGTGCCACAGATGCTGGAGAAAGGATTTACCACATTCTATAAAACAGAGAACGGTCAGCGCAAGTACTACGATGTGCGCACGCAAAGCTACCAGCCAATACCGGGTACCAATGCATTCATACTGCTGGAGCATATGAACGAAAAGGTGGTATGGAAGAACAGTGTGTGTAAGTTATACGATATTGGCGACGATGTAGTGGCCCTGCGCTGGAACACTAAAATGAACAGCATAGGCGGCGAGGTGCTGGAGGGCGTGCAGAAGAGTGTGGCAATAGCTGAAGAAAAATACAAAGGGCTGATATTGGCCAATGGTGGCGCCAACTTTAGCGCTGGTGCCAATGTGGGATTGATATTTATGTTTGCCGCTGAACAGGAGTATGACGAGCTGGATTTTGCTATAAGGCAGTTCCAGGCAACCACTATGCGGATGCGGTATAGCAGTATTCCTGTGGTGGTAGCACCCCATGGCCTTACGCTTGGTGGTGGCTGCGAGATGTGCCTGCATGCTGATGCTGTGCATGCAGCCGCAGAATCATACATAGGCCTGGTTGAAGTAGGTATTGGCGTGATACCCGGCGGCGGCGGCACTAAAGAAATGATAGTGCGCGCCAGCGACCGCAATATTAAAGAGGATATTGAGGTGAATTACCTGCAACAGTTGTTCATTAACGTAGGTACTGCCAAAGTATCTACCTCCGCACACGAGGCTTTTGAGAACTTCGTACTACGTCCGGGCATCGATCATATCTCCATTAACCCCGACAGGCGTATTGCTGAAGCAAAACGCAATATATTGGCAATGTGGGAGCGTGGCTATACACAACCTGTGCAACGCACCGATGTAAAGGTGCAGGGCCGTGGTGGCCTGGGCGGGTTGATGGCAGGCATACATGGCATGTGGCGTGGCAATTACATTAGCGACTATGATAAATTCGTAGCCGAAAAACTAGCCCACGTAATGTGTGGTGGTGATCTTTCTGCACCCACACTCGTTAGCGAACAATACCTCCTGGATCTGGAGCGTGAGGCTTTCCTCAGCCTATGCGGACAACGGAAGACACTGGAGAGAATACAAAGTATTTTGACGACTGGAAAACCTTTAAGAAATTAATAATTTGTTACTATTTTCTCCGTGCAACATTATGTTTTCCCTAAGAATTCTAAAGAATAATATAACCTACATTTGAGTTAATAATTTTATGCAAAATAGGCTGAATAATGTTGTTTTGGTATTGCTGGTTATGCTATTTATGGCATCCGGCAGTAACGTATTTGCGCAGGCAACTGCGGCAAATGCCAGGCAGCTTGTTGCCGCTAAGAAATTAGACAAAGCCATCGAGGTCTATGCAGAAGTTTACGGCCGCTCACCCGATTCCGTTTATGCAGAGTATCTCAACACATTGATTGCTGCTAAGAAATTCAAACAGGCCGAGCAGTTAGTGCAAAAGCAAATGACCATCAGGGATAATCCGTTCTTGCAGATCGATCTAGGCCTTGTATATGAGGCAGATGGGAAAAGTGATAAAGCCAAAGAACAGTACGACAAAATACTGAAGATGATCAACGGCGATATCATGCTTACTGAGCGTGTTGCCAAAGAATTCACAAATGCAAAAAAGGATGATTACGCCATACAGGCGTATGAGAAGGGCGGCAGTATCATCAATGCGCCTTATTATTTTAAACAGCCGTTGGCTGCGCTGTATGTAAAGATGGGCAGCCTGGAAAAGGCAATAGATGTGTTGCTGATTCCCATACCGGGCATGGGATTAAATGTAGAGGAAGTAAAAAATACTTTACTCGAACTGCTCAATAACGACCAGGACAAGCTACAACAGATGCAGAAAGTACTTGTGAAAAAGATAAATGAGCAACCTGATGCAATATGGTATGTAGAGTTGCTTACCTGGATCTACACGCAGAAGAATGATTGGGAAGGAGCCTTGATACAAATGGAAGCTATTGATGAGCGCAACCGGGAAAACGGCGTTCACCTGATGGGTTTTGCCCGTAGCGCCGTTGGGGCAAAACAATTTGATGTTGCTGAAAGGGCATATGATGATATTATATTGAAGGGAAAAGAGTCACCCTATTATTTCCTTGCAAGAAGCGAGCGGCTGGCTACCGGCCTGGGTAAAATAAAGAACAGTCCGGAAGTGAAGCCTGAGGAAGTGAACAACCTGGTAGCTTTATATGATAGCTTCTTTATCGAATTTCCCAAGCATTATGGCATGCAGTCGGCATCAGATTTTGCATTGCTGCTGGCACAATATGCCAACAATGTACCGCGTGCAATAACCGTGCTTAAAAAGGGGATCAATGAAGTAGATGCCCGCAAGGATATGGTGGGTAAGTTCAAATTGCAGATGGGCGATTATTTAGCTCTTGTAGGGAAAATATGGGAGGCATCGCTTACTTACAGCCAGGTAGATAAAGACTTCAAGCAGGATGCCCTTGGCGAGGAGGCCCGTTTCCGAAATGCAAAGCTGGCATACTACCGCGGAGATTTTGAGTGGGCGCAGCGACAGTTGAACATTCTGAAGTCGGCAACTTCTCAGCTTATCTCTAATGATGCCATTTATCTTTCCGTATTGATAACAGAGAATGTGCAGGACAGCGATTACGTGCCATTACAACGTTTTGCCTATGCAGGACTATTGCTGTTCCAGAACAAGGATGCAGAGGCTGAAGCTTTGCTGGACAGTATCAACAAAGCCTTCCCCGATCATGCCTTGAATGATGATATTCTGATGACACGTGCCGAGATGGCCAAAAAGCACCTTCAGTACGATAAGGAATTGGAGTACCTCAAAAAGATAAAGGAGAAGTACGGCGAGGATGTATTGGGCGATGATGCCGTATTTAAAATGGCTGAACTATACCAGTATCATTTCAACAAGATCGATGAGGCAAAAAAGTATTACGAACAGCTCATTATAGACTACATAGGCAGCACCTATGTGCAGGAAGCCCGTAAACGGCTGAACGAGATAAATAACGGCACGCTACCGTAGCTGTTCATCTTTCCTTACTTTTACGCTGTAATCCTCTTATAGATTTATGCATTCACTCATCATATTTGCTTCGGGCACAGGCACTAATGCCAACGCTATTATTGAGTATTTCAAAAAGAATGGCAAGGCAAAAGTATCGCTGATAGTGAGCAACAAAGCAGATGCAGGTGTACTGGATATAGCAAGGAGAGAGGAGATACCATTCCTTATCGTTGACAGGAAAACCTTTCATGAAACATTACTCCTCGAGCAGTTAAGCTCGTATAAACCATCACTAATAGTCTTGGCTGGCTTTCTGTGGAAAATACCTGACGCCCTTATTCATGCGTTCCCCGGTAAGATAATAAACATCCATCCCGCGCTTTTGCCATCCTATGGCGGCAAGGGTATGTACGGGCACAATGTGCACAATGCAGTGATCGATGCTAAAGAAAAGGAATCAGGTATTACTATCCACTACGTGAATGAGCATTATGACGAAGGTGATGTTATTGTGCAGGCAAGATGCAAGGTAGAATCAACCGATGGAGCTAATGAGTTAGCTAAGAGAATACACAAGCTGGAGCATTTTTATTTTCCCCGCGCCATAGAGTTTTTACTGAACGATCAGTAACAGCACTAAACTTTTGTCAGGAACAACTGCGGTACCACACCTAACAGTATTACCAATACACACGTTACCACCAGCATAAATTTATCACCTCCGGTAACAGGTGAACTTATTTCAGGTGTCCCTTGCTTGAAGTACATAGCGATAATAACGCGGAAGTAATAGTAAACACTTATCGCCGCCATCAGCAGCGCAAATATCACCAGCCACATCAACTGCCCTTGCTGCACTACTGCCAGCAGAACATAGTATTTGGCCATAAACCCACCTGTGAGCGGTATGCCCGCCAACGAAAAAAGGAATATTGTGGTCACAAATGCCAGTAAAGGTTCCCTTTGTGCCAGGCCATTAAAGCCATCGTAAGTATAATCTTTAAGCTTCACCAACACAGCAAATATGCCAATAGTAGCAACACTGTAGGCAACAGCATAAATTATAATACCCTGCCATGCCACTGCATTCACCGCCAGTACAGCAAACAGCATGAAGCCGGCCTGTGCAATAGATGAATAAGCAAGCATACGCTTCACGCTCTGTTGGAATACTGCAGTTACGTTACCAACAAGCAGCGTAGCCGCTGTAATAATGGCCAGTACCATTACCCAATGTTCGCTGAGCGAATTGAAAGATACCTGGAAAAGGCGCAGGAATGCAAAGAATGCCGCAGCTTTTACAACTGTAGCCATAAATGCTGTGAAAACGGTAGGAGAACCATCATAAACATCTGGTGTCCACATGTGCATTGGGGCTGCCGAAACTTTGAAGGACAATGCTACCATGATGAATAGTATGCCCGCCAGTGCCAATGGATTGAGGGCATCGCTATGCAACATCGTCACCATTTCTGTAAGGTTGAACGTACGGGCAGCACCATACAATAATGTAATACCCATAAGGAGAATGCCGGTAGAGAATGCCCCCATCAGGAAGTATTTAAGCGATGCCTCGCTGCTTTTGAGGTTTCGCTTATCGCTGCCTGCCAATATGTATTGGGGTATAGACAGTATCTCAATACCTATGAACATCATCAGCAGGTTATTGTACATAGATAGCAAGTACAGCCCGCAAAGAATAAAGAATAAAAGCGCAAAATATTCAGAAACATACTTGCCCACCTTTTGCACCTCTTTGCCCATCAGCAAAACATACAACAGCGAGCAGCCGGTCATAATAGTGTTGAACCACAATGAATAATGCTCAGAACGGAGCATATCATTAAACAAAGGCTGCGGGTTATTAACCGATGTAGTAGTAAGGTCCCATATATTCACACCCAACAAGGCAGCGAACAGAAAAGCGGCTAGCCCGGCAATGCTCTTTTTATCGTTTACCCATAACCCGGCAAACATCATAATAACTCCAAAAACTGTTGTAGCAATAATTGCTTTCATATAACTACTAAAAGATCAAAAAAATCAAATCCCAAATTCCAACACCTCGAATTCCTAATTCCAATGTTATCGCACAATCATTCCCGCCACTCCCGCTGTCAGATCCAAAAGTGGTTTCGGATAAACACCGAGGAATAATATCAGGCTGATGATTATAGCTATTCCCAAATACTCATTTACTGCCAGGTCTTTTACCGCTATTCCCGACCCTTCGCCGTAAGCAGTTCTTTGTATCATGTTCAGGGTGTAAACTGCACCCAGTATGATACCAAGTCCCGCTACAACCATTATAATAATGTGTCCTGCCGTATCAGCCCTGAATATGCCGTTGAACAACATGAACTCACCCACAAAACCATTGGTAAGAGGTAGAGCAATATTGGCAAGTGAGATGATCACTAATGCAATGGCCATCGTAGGCGCTGCAGACGCCATGCCGCCAAGTTTGGTCATATCGCGTGTGCCATAGCGTTGCTCTATCATGTTCACCATTATCCACATGCCGGTAATATTGATACCGTGGTTGAACATCTGCACCATGATACCATGCATACCTACCGACGAATGTGTGAATGCTGCTGCACACATCAGTCCCATGTGGGCAATAGATGAATAGGCAATGAGGCGTTTAATGTCTGTTTGCACAATAGCCAGGCAGGATGCGTAAACTATACCAACAACCGAAAGGATAACTACCGTCTCAGACCAATAAGATACGCCTGCAGGTAATACGGGTAGCAACCAGCGCAGAACTGCAAATAGGCCCATCTTCACCATCAATGCACTAAGAATAATAGTAACAGGTGTCGGCGACTGCTCATAAGTATCAGGCTGCCAGGTGTGGAATGGGAACACCGGCATTTTTATAGCAAAGGCAATAAATATGAGCCAAAACAACCACATTTGCTGATCGGCAGGTAATGATGAACCCGCACGAACTATATCGCTCCAAGAATAGCTGGTAACCCCCGGTGTTTGCAGGGATAGGTAGATGAGTCCGGCAAGCATCATAAGGCTGCCTACGAATGTATAGATGAAGAACTTGAACGTAACCGGGATACGCTTTTCACCGCCCCATTGCGAACACAGGAAGTAAACGGGTATCAACGCCAGTTCCCAGAACACATAGAACAGCAGTGCATCAGAAGCCAGGAAAACACCCATAAGGCCTGCCTGCGATAATAAGAGAAAGCCGTAGAACGCACCAGCCCTTTCAACAGGTTTGTTCACATTCATGATCATTACCACCAGCGATACAATACCTGTAAGCAGGCACAGCATACTGCTCATACCATCTGCCATCAGGCTGAACTGCGTACCCAGGATTGGTATCCATGGTTTAGTGAATGAAATAGGTGCAGCAAAATTAGCCCCGCTCACGTATGCAGCAACAGCCAATGTGAGCATCGAGCTTATTAAGCCTAACGACTTAGCGCTATCTCCTTTTGTTGTGAAAGAGATAATGCCCGTTAAAAAAGGAATCAGTATTAGTAATATTAAGATCATAACTCCAAACCCCTGAAGGGGCTTATTTTATTTTATCCAGAAAAAACCAAGCGTAAACAACGCCACCATCCCAAGCACCATAATAAAAATGTAAAATCCCACCTGTCCGGTTTGCAGCAGGCGCATTCTGTCACCACCCCACCTTACGGTTTTGCCAACGCCATTCACTATTCCATCAATGCCGGCTTTCTCTACAAACTTGTCCATTAAGCGCGACAATGAGCCTATCGGTTTTACTATAACCGCATCATACAGTTCGTCTACATACCATTTATTAGCCAATACATTTTTAAAGCCGGTATAATTGCCGTCAAACTGGCTAACCGCAAATAGTTTCTTAGTTGCAAAGAAGATGATAAGCAGACCTAAACAAGTAGCGCCAAACAATGTCCATTCTTTCATTTCCAGGCCCGGACCTTCATGAATAATAGCAGGAACACCTGCCTTGCCCAGGAATTGGTTTAGATAATCATGCCCGCCAAAAAGGTGAGGTAGCTGTACAAAACCTCCTGCCAGGGAAAGAACAGCCAATATAATAAGTGGTATTGTTATAGCAGCAGGCGATTCATGCAGATGATGTTCCTGCTCATGTGTACCGCGGAAGCTACCCGCAAATACCAGCATCAGCAGGCGGAACATATAAATCGCAGTAAGTACGGCAGCAAAAGCAGCAAAGTAGAAGAATACTTTATTATGCTCATAAACAGCCAATAATATCTCGTCCTTAGATACAAAACCGGATGTGAATGGGAAACCGGCAATTGCCAGCACACCAATAAGGAAAGTGATATAGGTGATAGGAAGTTTCTTTCGTAATCCACCCATATTCTTAATATCCTGCTCGCCACCCATAGCGTGTATCACCGATCCTGCACCAAGGAATAACAAGGCCTTGAAGAAAGCGTGTGTCATCACATGGAAAACACCGGTGGTATAAGCGCCAACACCCAATGCAAGAAACATAAATCCTAGTTGGCTGACTGTAGAATAAGCAAGTACTTTCTTAATGTCATTTTGATAAAGCGCAATAGTAGCTGCCAACAATGCAGTTGCAAGGCCTATTACGGCAACAAGGTTAAGAGCCATCGGCGCAAGGTCATACAGTGCATGGCTGCGGGCTATCATGTATATACCCGCAGTCACCATCGTAGCCGCGTGGATAAGTGCAGATACCGGGGTAGGGCCGGCCATTGCATCGGGCAGCCATGTATATAATGGTATCTGTGCACTCTTACCCATAGCACCTATGAACAGGCAAAGCGCTATCCAGTTATACATCGAAGATGTTTCTGTATGGGCCGCAGGCAGTTTGGCAAAGAAATCCTGGTAAGCAAGTGTACCATAGTTGAAAAGGATAAGCAGCATCCCTACAAGAAAGCCAAGGTCACCTATACGGTTCATTACAAAAGCCTTTTTAGCCGCATTGGTATAATCCCTGTTCTTGAACCAGAACCCAATAAGCAGGTAAGAGCATAAACCCACTCCTTCCCAGCCAATGAACATAATAAGATAATTAGCCCCCAATACAAGCAGCAGCATCGAGAACACGAAAAGGTTCAGGTAGGCAAAATACTTCACCATGCCCTCGTCGTGCCCCATATAAGAGGTCGAATACACATGTATCAGGAAACCAATGCCGGTGATAATAAGCAGGAACAAAGACGAAAGCGAATCAACCTGGAAGTCAAAATGAATATTCAGGTTGCCTGACTGGATGAAATCAAACAGCTTAACAACCACCGGCCCTTGGAAAGAAGCACTTTTAACTTCAAAGAAAATACCCAATGAAATAATGAAGGAAGCCAGAATTGCTACACAGCCGATAACACCGCCAAGCGTTTTAGGCATCCGCTTCCAGAAAATACCATTGATCAGGAAACCGATCAATGGGAACAACGGAACTAAGTAAACTAAATTAGCCATATATGCTAAATCCCCTGGGGGGCTATTAATGTTTTAACCTGTTTAAAATATTTATATCCACCGAATGCACCTTACGATACATCATCACTATTATTGCCAGCCCCACAGCTACCTCTGCAGCCGCTACAACCATTATAAAAAATACAAATAGCTGTGCGTTGGCATCAGCATATATTTTTGAAAAGGCAACTAATAGCAGGTTCACGGCATTCAGCATCAGCTCAATGCACATAAAGATGATGATGGCATTGCGGCGCATCAACGCCCCCATTACTCCTATAGAGAATAACAGAAGGCTTAAGAATAAATAATGTGTCGAATTTACCGGCATACTTTATAAATTATTCGCTTACCTGTTCCATTTTAGTGGTGGTAGCTGATTTCACTTCTTCTTTTTTACCAATTACAATTGCACCTATCATCGCACTCAGGAACAATACGCTGCTTATCTCAAAAGGCAGCACATATTCTTTGAAAAGCACTTTGCCCAAATTTGAAATAAGGCCAATATCAGTAGATGTCTTTTCTATTATTTCCGCTTTTGCTGTTTTAATTGATGCTAATACCACCAGGAACAATATGCCCCCGGATATTACTCCGGCTAGCTGAACCAATTGCCCCTTTTGCGGTTCCACATCGGCATTAAGGTTCATCAGCATTATTACAAAAAGGAACAATACCATTATCGCACCGGCATATACTATAATATTAACAATAGCCAGGAACTGTGCATTCATCAGTACATAATGACCTGATATAGCAAAAAACGTAAGTATCAGGAACAGTACGCTATTCACAGGATTGCGGCTAAGAATAACCCCCAGCGCGCAACTAACCGCAATAGCAGACAATACCCAAAATAAAATATCGTATAACTCCATAATTATTTACTTTCCTTTTTTTTAGGGTCGGGTATCAGTAGGTCTTCTTTTTTATAAATAAAACTTTCACGGGTATAATTAGAAGGCATTACTGTTTCGCTGAGGTATATAGCGTCTTTAGGGCAAGCCTCTTCGCAATAACCACAGAAGATACAACGCAGCATATTTATTTCATATTTAGCAGCATACTTCTCCTCGCGGTACAAATGTTCCTCTCCCGGTTTGCGCTCTGCAGCCTCCATGGTGATTGCCTCTGCAGGACATGCTAAAGCACACAGCCCACATGCAGTGCAACGCTCTGCTCCCTGCTCATCACGGTTCAATATGTGCAACCCACGAAATACAGGGCTGAACGGACGCTTCTCTTCGGGATAGCTAACCGTGGCCTTCTTTTTAAATATATGGCCAAGGGTGATGGTCAACCCTTTGGCTAGGGCAGGCAGGTAAGCCTTCTCCATGAAGTTCATGGGGCTGCGGTTCACCTGTACCGACCTGTTAGTTAATTTTTCCATTTCTTCTTTACTTATTTAAAGCCCACAATATCACTCCCCCGGTTATCAGCATATTCACCAATGCCAATGGTATCAGCGATTTCCATCCCAGTTTCATCAATTGGTCATAACGGAAACGAGGCAATGTCCACCTTACTGCCATCACAAATAGTATCACCAGCACTGCTTTTGTCATTAACACCATCAGGCAAATGATCGAATACAACATAGGATTCACATTTGCTGCCACCTGGTCCATGAACGGGAAGTTGTACCCGCCAAAATAAAGTGTACTGATAAGCACTGAGCTGATGAACAGGTTTACATATTCAGCAAACAGGTAAAAGCCTAGCTTCATAGATGAATATTCCTGGTGGTAACCCATGTTCAACTCACTTTCACATTCCGGCAGGTCAAATGGTGCGCGGTTCAGTTCTGCAAAAGCACAGGTGAGGAATATGATAAAGCCCAATGGCTGTTTAAAGAAATTCCAGGTAAAATAATTATCAGCCCAGAAGCCATGCTGCTGCTGCACAATATCACGCAGGCTCAGTGATTCTGTCATCATTAAAAGCGCAATAAGGCTGATACCCATAGCCAGTTCATAAGAGATAGCCTGGGATGCTGCACGTATGCTACTTAACAACGAGAATTTATTATTGGAAGCCCATCCACCCAGCATTACGCCATACACACCAAGGCTCACTACACCAAAAATGAACAGGATACCAATATTAATATCTGCCACCTGGAAGGAGAATACGTGTCCGCTCTCTGTTGTATAATCAGGCGCCCATGGTATCACGGCACTGGTCATGGTTGCAGTAAGCATTGCTAAGCTTGGCCCAAGAATGAATATGAGCCTTGTAGACCGGTCTGGTATAATTTCTTCTTTAAAGAAAAGTTTCAATCCGTCAGCCAGTGGCTGCAGCAAGCCAAATGGCCCGGCACGGTTTGGGCCTATACGGTCTTGCATAATAGCCGCAACCTTACGCTCGCCCCAGGTAGCATACATAGCTATGCCCAGTGAGCCTAAAAGTATGGCTGTGATCAAAAGACCTTTTTCTATGATAAACGCTGTATCAATTTGTAGTAACAGCATAATGTTGCAAAAATAGTTTTCGTTTTAAATATTATCCCTTGCCCAGCTTATCGGTCCACTTTTTCAATCCTTTGTCATTTGGTCCCTGCTTAAAATCATCAGAGTGTGCCGGCCCGTCTATCTTCGACAGTTCTATCTCCGGCCTGTTCACATCGCTTACAGTATGTATATCTATAGTGTATTGGGGTTTTCTTCCCATCACCTTGTCTATCAGCACTGGAGTTTTTTCTGTGCCCACATAATGCCCCTGAGATATCACACTGCTTCTGCGTATATGCGATGGCCCTTCTATTACCCAATCCTTAGTTTCTTTTTTCTCAAAGCGGCACTCATTGCATATCCATCCCGGTTTGCCATCAGGTGTGTTCTCCACTTCATTCCACTCGTCCTTGCGGGCTGTTACACGGAACACCTCATCGCCCCTCATCCACAAACGCACACTACCACAGCATTTAGGATTGCTGCAATTCCTGTGTGCATCCATAGGTTTAGTGAACCATACCCTGTTCTTGAAGCGGAATGTCCTGTCGGTTAGCGCACCCACAGGGCAAACATCTATAACATTGCCTATAAAATCATTATCAAGCGCTTTGCTCAGGTAAGTGCTTATCTGCGCATGGTCGCCCCTTTCCAATATTCCGTGTTCACGTTTTTCTGTAAGCTGGTCTGCCGCAAATACACAACGGAAACACATGATACACCTGTTCATGTGCAGCGATATGTATGGGCCTATATCTTCTTTCTCAAATGTTCGGCGCTTGAACTCATACCTCGTACCCTCATTGCCATGCTCATAGCTCAGATCTTGCAGGTCACACTCTCCGGCCTGGTCACATACAGGGCAGTCAAGCGGATGGTTGAGTAACAAGAACTCCACAACTCCTTTACGCGCATCTATCACTTTCTCAGAGGTGATGTTTTTCACCTCCATGCCGTCCATCACAGTAGTGCGGCAGCTGGCTACAAGCTTTGGCATAGGGCGTGGATCTTTTTCAGAACCCTTGCTCACCTCTACCAGGCAGGTGCGGCATTTACCGCCACTGTCTTTCAGCTTGCTATAGTAGCACATAGCAGGCGGAGTAACATCACCACCTATCATACGCGCCGCATTCAGTATAGTTGTACCCGCAGGCACCTCTATACCAATGTTGTCGATCGTTACTTTAAATTTTGGTGTCTCAGACATAATCTAATTCCAATTACTTTATGCTGATGCCGCAACATGGATAGGGTCGGCATAATGCGCCAGACCATAATTCCTTTTCTGCGACTCATCAGGATTTAATACGTGCCATTCAAACTCATCACGGAAGTGGCGTATGGCAGCCGCCACCGGCCATGCTGCTGCATCGCCCAGCGGACAGATAGTATTACCTTCTATCTTACGCTGGATATCCCACAACAGGTCTATATCACTCATTTTACCTTTTCCGTATTCAAGGTTCTTCAGTATCTTATACATCCAGCCGGTACCTTCACGGCAAGGGCTGCACTGTCCGCAGCTTTCGTGGTTGTAAAAGCGTGCTAGTGTCATAGTGTGTTTCACAACGCACTGGTCTTCATCCAGCACCTCAAAACCACCTGAACCTATCATAGAGCCTGATACAAAGCCACCATCACTCATGCTCTCATAATTCATATACCTTGCCTCGCCCTTTGCTGTTTTCAGCAGCAGGTTAGCAGGCAGTATCGGCACAGATGAACCGCCGGGTATACAAGCCTTTAATTTTTTACCGTTTCTTATACCACCACAATATTCATCACTGTAAATAAATTCTTCTACAGTAATGGTCATATCTATTTCATATACACCCGGCTTA
>JBGAJU010000112.1:0-6827 GCA_044224775.1 Flavipsychrobacter sp. | reverse complement strand
ATCTTTAATGGAGTAATAGTTATTTATTCCTGTTCGCAGCACAGTGAACATCAAGATACAAAATATCAGCAGGCCTACCCATCCCATCTCAACAGCAACGCGTACATAGCCACTGTCAGGCGGAAAATTTGCCAGGTAAGAATTTGGGGCAAACCTTTTACCCCAAACACCAGTTGCACCTAACCCGCCACCCAACGGGTGCGACTGTATATATGGCTGAATTCTTTTTTGGTTAATACTCCTGACATTGAACGAAGCGTCATCGGAAGGCTTAAATGCAGACTGGAACCGGTACAAAGTTTGATTTGACGTGGGGATAAAAATGAGCACTGCGGCAAATACGCCCAGTGCTATCATGGCCATTAATATCCTGGTACTGTATTTCAGTATTGCAAGAAAAAATAATGCTGCAGGTAGCAGTACATATGCCCCCCTGGTGCCCGAGTACAACATAGCCATGAGGAATAGGAGTATCATCCCAGCTAATATTATCCGTTTTAGTTTCGAGACTTTACCCGTAAGCAACCCGATACATAACAAAATGACAATGACCATATTGTATGAGAATGCAACAGGATCAGAGAAAATGGAGAATTTACGCCAAACACCACCAATAAACAGTAACGACTGAATTACCGGATCTGAGTGCAGGAAGGCATCTTCAAACGCAAAGAATCCAATATGTTCTTGCTTTATGGCATATATTGCACCGAAAAGTGCCAAAGCCAGCCATAGCTTGAGGATCATCCTGATGTATTCTTTCGTATTAATGTAATATAAGAACACAAAATAGGAGAACATCACAATTGCGACTGTCCTTACCGTGTACATCCAGGCTGCACGCGACTCGGCTGATGGATTGGCTATTTCCACAAAGTTGTAAGCCATCCATGTAAGGATCATTACTGTAACCGGTCCCTTGAACATAGACCAGTCCTTCTTCTTTTTCTGGTTAATGAATATACTCAGAATGAATAACCCATTTAGTCCATCCATAACCGTACCTAATGGAAAATTCGCACCTAAGCGTAAAAACCACATTATAAGATAAGCAAGGGTTAAGTACACAAAGATCCCTATGCGCGGGTATGCGACAATGGTGTATACTGCGGGCATAGCCACAAACGCAATAAGTATTATTATCCCGAATTTAAGACCATACAAAGCAATGCCCATCCCTATAGCCGCCATCACCAACAGCAACAACACAAAGCCAATGGCCCCACTCAACTTATCTATTAGGAAGAACTTTCGCAGCTCATCCTTTAAAGTAGGTCTTCTTCCCGACGTTACAGGTATTACGAAATCGCTCTTCACTTACAAAAACAGCAGTTTTATAAAAAAAATAAATACACTGATAAAGGCCACAACCAAAGCAACTATTCTCGTTACCTCCTCAACACGCTTTTGCTTTCGCAAAGCTCTTTCTCGTTTTTCATTATTTCTAAACTCTGTACTATCCATTCTTTCCTTGTTTAGAATAATTGTGTTTTGTTGCCACGGATATTTTGTTTGCTTTTCTCACCCTTAACAACGACAATACCTGGTAAAAAACGAATCTGGGTATGCCCCACAACGATTGATAAATAACCTTCTCGGGTTTTGCGTCTATCAACGCAATAATAAACCCCGCTACGAAACAGGCAAATGCGACCAGCCAAATCATCATCACAGGTATACTGATGAATAAATTTGCAACCATGAACACCACCGACAAAATTAAAAAAATAAACAACGGTGGCCGCAGCAGTATAACTCCAAATAACAGTCGGTTCCAGTTCAATGTTACTATCCCCTTGAACACAAGCGAGAAACCAAATTTAAAGTAGCGGAACCATGTGTTTATCCAGCGGGCGCGTTGGTTCACCAACTGATCAGACGCAGCAGTTTTCTCGTCGTAAACAATCGCTCTATCAGTGAAGGCAATACGATACCCTCTTTTCACTATCTCATATTGCAATACTTTGTCAAACCCCGCGCCAACAACATCCAGCTGTTCTAGGCTTTCGCGGTATAGTGAAACCTTGAACGCCATGCCTGAACCAGCCAACGTAGCCGACGAACCCAACCTGAACAATACTTCCCCGTCATAAAAATGATAGTACATATCCCTCGCAGCATCCAGGCACGCATATATTGTATCCAGGTTCTTGGCCTTTCTTATACCCTGAACTGCTGAAAAGCCTTTATCAAAATATTTATTGAGCTCGTTCAGATAATCAGGATCAAGGAGATTATCCGAATCAATTATGGTCAATAGCTCATGCTGCCTTCTAAAATTACGGATAGCATAAAAGTGCGACCGCGTATTACTACCAAGTGTTTCCGGCGGTCGCAGTACTACTACCCTATCATCTGCAAATTTCAGGTTTGAGACATCGCATTTATCAGCAACGATATAAATGACATAATTACTGTACCTGAGCTGTTGAATGGAAGCAACCACCATTGGCAAAAAATCTGTCTGCTCATAGGCGGTTACAATAATCGCATAGTCATACTCTTTTACAGTACCGGCAATCTTATTGCCGCTCTTAAAAACAATATATAACAAAAATAACACTAACGGCAATACGAGGTTATACCCGATCAGTATTTGAAGAAAAACCCAAATGCCATTTAGAATTGCCGCAGTCATAAGCTCTTTTGCTCTCTCTTAAAACACCACGCCAGCGCCTAGCTCGTTGTTTTATTTAATATCCAGCCGATAAATTTGCTTTCCAATGACTTGAGATAGAGAATTTGTTCTTTCATCTCATTGGTAATGCTGGTATTAGCCTCATACACACTTAATACCCTATCGCCCACCACTATCCATTCCTTTGATTGGTTGAGTGTCGAAAGAGCAGAGGCTTCTATAAAAACAATATCGTACACGTCTTTCAGTTCCAAAATCTTCTGTTCAATCTCAGCTTCCGTATTTATTTCGAACAACGACACATCCATCCCTTTATTCCCAAGTACGTTCACATTACCATCAGCCGATATCTGGTCGAGCGATATCCTGCCCATCAGGTAATCCTCAATATAATACCTGGGTTGGGTCATAGTAGTGATACCTGGGTTAAGGAAGTTGCCATCTATAAGCAGCACTTTTTTATTCATTACCTGGAACGCGCTCACCATGCTCAGACAAATAAGTGTTTTTCCTTCTCCCTCTTCCAGACTGGTTATTACCAGGTTCCGACCGCCCATAAGTGCCATGTTGATCTCGAAACGCGTGGCGCGTATCATTTTCTTGAATTCTGTATTTACAGGCGCCACAGGTGTCGGCGCAGTAAGTGCGTGAATTTCAGACTTGGCAGTACCGATCATTTTTTTAAAGTCTGCATTGATCGGGTTAGACGTATCTATGGTCCACATCCGTTGCACATCAAGCAAAGACGTTTTTATACGCGGCAATGCGCCCAGCACCCGCACCTCAGTTTTATTGACAAGATCATTCGGCGCCTGGATCGAATCATCGAGGTAGAACAATACGAAGAGAACAAGCAGATACAGAATAAAACTAACAACACCACTCAACGCAACCAGAATTATTTTTTTAGATGGGAGCTTAGTACCGGGTAATGCCTGCTCAATAACCTTTATAGGCACGGTGGTACTCAATTGCATTGTACTCTGGTTATACCGATTCAACAGGTCGAGATATTCCTTGCCTGCAACCTCAATATCAGCCTCCATAGAGTGTATCGCTGCTTCGTTCGGCGCAAGCGACTGCAACTTGTAATTAAGGCTGCCGATGGAATTTTTGTAAGAGCGGATACTGGCTTTAGCCAATTCCTTATCCATCTCCAACTTCAGCCGCTGCGCAATAAGCGTTTCTTTTGTATTAAGCGGGTTTACAATGTACTTATCCGTTGACTGGTTTATTTTTTGCGCCAGCAACTCCTTCATTGCATCCAGCCTTGCTTTTAACGCGGGATCAAAATTGCTCTTTATATATTGGTCGTTAAGTATATTCAGTTGCTGCTGCGTGGTCGTAATATCCTGATTTATCTGGGTCAGCTTTGCTTCCATGTACTGCCGTTCCTGCTCCGTGAACTTCGCATCGATCGCCTTAATAGCGCCTTCGTTAGACGCCACTTCTTTTTCAGCCATTTCAAGACTTGTTTCAAAACTGGCGATCTGGCTATATAAACTTTTCGCCTGGTCGCCGATGTTCAACACCCTGTTCTGTATCTTATAATTCTTAAGGCTATCTAATTTTACTCCGAGGCTGTCTTTTTTCTTGAGCATCAGTTCGTGCAGAAATTCTGTCGCTTTTACTTTATTTTGCTGCGTAACAAAAGAATAATAGCTGATAAATTCTTTACAGAGTGTATTAACTACAAAAGCCGACAAATTAGCATTATCAGATTCATAATAAACGTCAATAAAGTCACTTGCTTCAACTCGGTACACCCTTACTTTATCGCGCAAAGATTCATGATTATACTTCATTGATTTCAGTAGCTCATTAAGCCCATTCTGATCATCATCTGTCAGCACAAGCGACTGTTTGGCATTATACATTTTTGTATAAACATCTATTGCATGCTGCTTTGCGCTTGGATTAGAAACTACATCATTATATAATTTGCTCGGCGTCCTGAAAGGGGTACCTGTGGTAAGATCATGAAGGATCAGCTGATAAGACACCTGGTCGAATACGATCTTCAACTGCATGATCTGTGTTACGTTGCTGAATGTCTGGTTGATCCTGGCTTCGCCACCACTCGCCTCACCACTCAGTATTTGTTGGGCCAGTTGGGTTCCAGACCCGGCTGTCAGGCCAGCCGACAACCTGGACTGGGAATAATACATGCTCGGCTGTCTCTTGGCAAAGAAAAAAGTAATAGCCATTGCCACAACAGGCAATAGCACTAATCTATACTTATGCTTTTTGAGGATCTTTAAGAATTTGGTAAACTCCATTATTTGATGGTTTCAAGTTTTGCCCCAAGTAATTCTTCCAGGTTGCTTTTTGCAATCAGAAGTGCACTTTCTGCCTCTATTCTACCTTGCACACCGGAAGAGTAGGCCGTAAGCGCTTTGTTATAATCCTCAAACGGCAATTCTGCTTTTTCAAATTTGTATTTAACGTCCCTTACGGTGCTTTCCAGGTTCCCCAGGTCCTTATTTTTCCAATTGAGCACAGCCAATGTTTTTACGTACTGGTAATAACGTTGCTTTACCTGCGCTTCAATGCTCAAATTATACTCGTCTTTTCCAAGGTTTGTGATTGACCGCTCTTCTTTTGTCGCTTTCACCTGGCCCGGCTTTTGCAGTATTGAACCTATACTTACCGAAACACCGGTCTGGAATCCACCTACGGCACTGGCCCCGGCTGCAGCAGGGTTAACGAGATATATAAATGAAACAAGGTTCAGCCAATCTAATTTGGCATTATTCACTTTCAGCTCAGATATCTTTATTGCGTGATCCCAAGCCTTCATTTTAGGGTAGTTGGCTTTGGCGGTTGCTATTAACTTTTCCAGGTACTCAGCCGATACGTCCGGCAACATAGATTCCTGGGCATGACAAAAACTTAGTGATAAACAAAACAAAGTGAGGAAAGTATACCTATATATCATCAGAGATATAATTACATTACTATATCCTTTAAAATTAGTGTGTATATTGCCTACGTTGTTCACAAAGTTATCCACAGCTATGTTAAATTATTGATTTACAATGCATTAATATTGCAAATTTTATTTAATAATGTGAATATCTTTTTTAATGTAAGTTAAATGAGCAAATAGCAGTATTTTTATCGTGCCCATTAAAAGAAAAAGACAATATGTCGGTAGCGAGTATTATTAAAAATAATCCCAAAATAAAGAAGCTCGTTCATAGACTGTTAATTCCGAGAAATGAAGCAAGGCCAAGAGGGTGGGTAAAAATATTTGTGAACCCTATTATGCACAAAAAAGGTAAAAAATCTATTATCCGCGACAGGGTTCGGCTGGATGTGCTCCCGTTTAATAAGTTCTTTCTGGGCGAAGGCTCAGTAATAGAAGATTTTTGCACCATCAACAACGGCGTTGGCGACCTCATCATTGGCAACAACACCCTTGTTGGTATGGGCAATGTGCTTATAGGCCCCGTGACTATTGGCAACAATGTGATACTTGCCCAAAACATAGTAATGAGCGGCCTGAACCACGAATACAGAGATATAAACATTCCCATCAGGGAGCAGAAAGTAACCACTGCACCTATAACTATTGAGGATGATTGCTGGATAGCAGCTAATTCGGTAATTACTGCCGGAGTAACCGTAGGCAAACATTGTGTGGTTGCCGCTGGCTCAGTAGTCACTAAAGACGTCCCACCTTTCTCGATTGTAGCGGGCAACCCTGCCAAAGTGATAAAACGTTACGATGAAGGAAAGAAAGACTGGGTAAAACACGAGGTTTAAGCTCCTTTACATATTCAGGTACTTCATAACCTCATAAACGAGGAACGCCGGCCAAACCATAGCTTTGAGAAAACCAATGACGCCCGCCCCAAAGGTAGCAGCGTGCTGCAAATAATAGACTGCAGACCCTAAGAAAGCCAGAAAGTAAATACCACTCGACGTCCCGGTTCTTATTCTTCTGCGGTCGTTATAGATAGTTGTGCGTGGGGCTTGCGTATCCATAGTATTGAATTTGACGCAAATGTATGCTCCCCGCAGCCAAGGCATAATGACCGTCATCAATATCAACAATGATATTTAGCAAACGGGAGAACTACTTTTTCCAATACCACTCATCTTCTTTAGGCGCGCTCTCCCGTTGCTTCCAATAGTCGGAGGTAACGATAGCGCCATCAAAGGTTTTCAGCTCGCGATTGAAAAC
>JBGAJU010000111.1:0-6845 GCA_044224775.1 Flavipsychrobacter sp. | reverse complement strand
ATGGATGCCGTTCCATTTAGGCAACTGGAGTTTCTTTAACAATGTGATGGATTATATTCCGGGTTCGTTGTGGTTCATGGGTAAGACGTTTCTTATAATATTTATCATTATGCAGTTCAGGTGGACATTCCCACGCCTGCGTGTAGACCAGCTATTGACTTTGGAGTGGAAATATTTGTTGCCCATAAGCATGGTAAATGTGATAATTGTAACAATGATGGCGATTTTTGGATGGCATTTATAATTTAAAATGTAACGATGTTTTTAAAAGAGTATTTCGGGACGATATTCAGATCTGTGCGGTCATTGCTGAAGGGCATGAAACTCACGGGTTATTACTTTACCCATCCGAAAGAAATACAGACCGAAGAATATCCTGATAACCGTGGTACATTACAGATGTTCGACAGGTTCAAAGGGGAAGTGGTGATGCCGCATGATGAGCATAATGAACATCGTTGCACGGGTTGCCAGGCATGTGAGATAGCCTGTCCGAATGGTACAATTAAAATTATCACCAAGCAGGAACTGCAGCCAGATGGTAAAAAGAAAAAGGCGATAGATACATTTGTTTATCACCTGGAGTTGTGTACCATGTGTAATATGTGTGTTGTGGCCTGTCCGTCAGATGCTATTGTGATGGCGCAGACCTTTGAACATAGTGTGTATGACAAAAAGCAATTGAAGAAAGTGCTGAATAAACCGGGTTCTAAAATAATGGAGGGCGTAGAGTAATGGATATAAGGACTATCATATTCTACCTGCTTGCAGCTACGGTAATAGGTGGCGGCATGATGGCTGTTACCTGCCGCAAGATATTCCGTTCGGCGGTGTATCTGCTATTTTCGCTTATCGGTATTGCTGGATTCTATTTTTTCCTCGACCAGGAATTTATTGCAGCTGTACAGGTCGTGGTTTATGTTGGCGGTATAGTGGTATTGATCATTTTTTCAATTTTTCTTACCCATGGCTCCGGCGAGGATATGAAGCGTCCGGCATTGGGGCGGGCTGTCTTTTCTGCTCTTGCAGCCATTTTTGGATGCATGTTCACCATGTATCTTATCAGCCAGCAAACATTCACAGGTTCGGGTAAGCCTGCAATGGAACCGAGTGCCGGTAACATAGGTGCCCAGATGCTAAGCACCACAGAACATGGGTATATATTACCCTTTGAAGTGGTGAGTATGCTGCTTTTGGCGGCAATGATAGGGTGTATTGTGATAGCTATTAAAGTGAAGATACCGCCGCATAAAGTGTTGCCGGAGACCAAAGAGGATGAGAATGCTGAGGTAATGGCTGTGGTTGAAGAATTAAAAACGGAAGAAGTATAAAAAAATAAAATGCAAATAGGGTTATTCCATTTTTTGTTTGTTAGCTGCGCGCTGTTCTTTATTGGGGTGTATGGTTTTCTTACGCGCCGGAACATGATCACTATGCTCATGTCCATCGAACTAATACTGAATAGTGTGAACATCAACTTTGTGGCATTCAATAAATTTTTGTTTGCGGATAAGCTGGAAGGGATTTTCTTTACTTTATTTATTATAACCATTGCCGCTGCCGAGGCCGCTGTGGCTATCGCCATAATTATTAATCTTTACCGCAACTATAAAACTATAGATGTGGAAGATGTAAATACAATGAAATATTAATTATGCTTAGTACGTCGTTAATAGCATTGATACCCCTGCTGCCTGTTATCAGTTTTGTGCTGATAGCATTAGTGGGAAAGAGGTATTTTCCTTCGTTGTGTGGGGTATTGGGTACATTGTGTTTGTTGGTGGCTTTTATTTTATCGGCTACTGTGGCGTATGATTATTTCTTTGTTGTAGGAAAGGTGGGGGATGCTTATCAACAACTGGTGCCGTTGAAAGTTAACTGGCTACAATTCACGCCTACTGCCTCAATAGATATAGGTATATTACTTGATCCGATCTCGGTGATGATGCTGGTAGTAGTTACGCTGGTATCATTGATGGTGCATTTATACAGCCTTGGCTATATGAAAGGTGAGGAGCGGTATGCAGCATTCTATTCTTTCCTCGGCTTGTTCACATTCTCCATGCTCGGCCTAGTGCTTTCATCCAATATCTTTCAGATATATATATTCTGGGAATTGGTGGGTGTATCATCCTATTTGTTGATAGGTTATTATTTCGACAGGCCTTCAGCTGTGGCTGCTGCTAAAAAAGCATTCATTGTTACCCGCTTTGCTGACTTGGGTTTCCTGATAGGGATATTGGTACTTTCTTATTACTCTGGTACGCTGGATTTTCAGACAATGATAACTAAGCTAACAACCAATACTGCGGAGTTTCATAGCATAGCAGCCGCATCGTTCATGGGCGTTTCTGCACTTACCTGGGGCTTGCTTCTGGTGTTTATTGGTGGGGCCGGTAAGTCGGCTATGTTCCCCTTGCACATATGGCTGCCTGATGCTATGGAAGGCCCAACGCCGGTATCAGCGCTTATCCATGCCGCTACCATGGTGGTTGCAGGTGTATTTCTTGTTGCCAGGTTATTCCCAGTGTTCTCCATATCTGGTACGGCATTGGATATTGTTATGTGGGTAGGCGTAAGCTCATCGTTGATAGCTGCTGTTATAGCTTGTACACAAACAGACATTAAACGTGTATTGGCTTATTCTACCATGTCGCAGATAGGGTATATGATGTTCTCTCTTGGCCTGGCGCGCTATGGTGGCGAGCATGGCCTGGGTTATATGGCGTCTATGTTCCACTTGTTCACACATGCCATGTTCAAGGCGTTGTTGTTCCTTGGTGCCGGCGCGGTGATCCATTATGTGCATAGCAACGAGATGGGAGATATGGGTGGTTTAAGAAAAAAAATGCCGGTAACGCATGTTACATTTCTTATCGCATGTTTGGCGATTGCAGGCATTCCGCCATTTGCGGGTTTCTTTAGTAAAGAGGAAATCTTACAGGCGGCCTGGCATTCTAACAAAATGATTTTTGTGCTGGCCATTGTTACAGCCGCAATTACTGCATTTTACATGTTCAGGTTGTATTTCAGTATCTTCTGGAATAAGGAATACCATACACATGGCGAAGGACATGACGAACACCATCACGGAGAAGCGCCGGGTGTGATGTTATTGCCACTGATAATATTGGGTTTGTTGTCTGTTGGGGCTGGTTTTATTCCTTTCGGACATTTAGTTACGTCTGATGGAAAGGTGTTGCCAACGGAGTTTCATCTTACTTTTTCAATTGCGCCGGTATTGTTGGCAACTCTGGGAATTGTTATTGCATTGTCTTTTTACAAAAAAGAAAGCACTACCCCACAGCGTATAGCTAATGGTGTAAAAGGGTTCTACCGGGGGGCATACAATAAATTTTATATTGATGAGCTTTACCTTTTTGTTACTAAAAAGGTGCTTTTCCCATTGGTGGGACAGCCGGCTGCATGGATAGACCGGAATATTGTGGATGGGTTCATGAACCTGCTGGCTAAGGTGACTGAGCAAATATCTTTTGCTATAAAAAAGATGCAATCGGGTAAAACGCAGCATTATGCGGCATACTTTTTTGTTGGGGTGATAGGGTTTGTGCTGGTATTTATTTATTGGTGGACGTAAATAATTGTAATGATCAACTTATCAGTCCTTTTAGTGATTCCTTTGGTTACGGCGCTGGCAGTGCTGCTGTGTAGTAATGCCGCCCAGGTGCGTTTTATGGCTCTGCTTGGGTCTATAGTGCAATTGGGTTATGCATCGGTATTAATGTTTGACTACATGGGCCAGCGTGCGGCAGGTAATCATGCACAGATGTTGTATGAGAGCAGGCATACATGGTTCAAAGGGCTGAATATTGAATATTATGTGGGGGTAGATGGCATATCGGTAGCAATGATCATGCTTACTGCTGTGGTTGTGATGACAGGCATACTTATATCGTGGAATGTTGCGAAACTCACAAAAGAGTTTTTCTTTTTAATAGTCTTGCTTAGCCTGGGCGCTTACGGCTTCTTCATTTCTTTGGACCTATTCACGATGTTCTTCTTCCTTGAGGTTGCTGTGATACCTAAATTCCTGCTGATCGGTATTTGGGGCAGTGGTAAGAAAGAATATAGTGCCATGAAACTGGCGCTGATGCTGATGGGAGGCTCGGCGCTTGTGCTGATCGGGTTACTTTGTCTTTATTTTAATACGCAGGTATTTGATCCAGGTGCTGCGCAGAGTTATCATACATTCGATCTGTTGCGGATATCAAGGATGCACATACCCATTGAGGCACAGAAATTCATCTTCCCGCTCATGTTCGTGGGCTTTGGTGTGTTCACTGCTATGTTTCCATTTCATACCTGGGCGCCTGATGGGCACTCATCTGCACCTACGGCAGCGTCTATGTTCCTTGCGGGAATATCCATGAAGCTCGGTGGTTACGGTTGTTTACGTGTGGCTGCTTACCTGATGCCAGAGGCTGCGCATCATTATTCATGGGTGATCATCCTGCTTTCTACCATAGCCATTATATATGGTGCATTTGCCACCCTCATGCAAACCGACCTTAAGTACATCAATGCTTACTCCTCGGTAAGCCATTGTGGTTTTGTGATCTTTGGTATAGGTATGCTTACAAAAACTGCAATAACCGGGGCGGTAATGCAAATGGTATCGCATGGGTTGATGACAGCTCTTTTCTTCGCTGCTATTGGTATGATCTATGAGCGCGCACATACCAGGCAGGTATCGCAGCTTGGAGGTTTGCTGAAAACTATCCCGTTTATTATTACAGTGTTTGTACTTGCGGGCTTATGTTCTCTTGGTTTGCCGGGGCTAAGTGGTTTCGTTGCCGAAATGACCGTATTTGTTGGTTCGTGGCAGCGTGCTGATACATTCTATCGTGTATCAACGGTATTAGCATGTGCATCCATTGTTGTAACAGCTGTATACATCTTGAGAGCGGTAGGCTCAACAGCTATGGGTCCAATAAAAAATGAGGAGTTCCGGCATTTTGGCGATGCGACGTGGAATGAAAAACTGGCATCGGTGACACTGCTGTTGAGCATACTGGCAATAGGTATTGCACCATTCTGGCTGAACGACCTGGTATCTCCGGATACACAGATAATAATGGACAATATTTCAAGGGGTGTGGTTGGCAAATAAAGAAACTTAATAATGGGTACAGAGTTTTTATTAATAATGAAGGCAGAGATGATACTTACGCTTATCATCTTTATCCTGCTTTTCCTGAAAATTTGGGAAGGGGTAAAGTCGAACACTGCCTTGCTGCATATCACAAACTTCTTGCTGTTCGCAAATCTTATTGCAGGATTCTTCCTGAATAAAGATGGTGAACTGTTCAATGGAATGTTCCATACCAACGCTACTTTGTTTCTTGAAAAGAATATTCTAAACCTCGGTACTTTTATTATTTCTCTCTTTGCATTTGACTGGCTGAAAGAGCACAAACATTTGCTTGAGTTCTACATACTGCTTCTGTGCACTTTACTCGGCATGGACTTTATGATCTCCAGTGGTAACTTCCTGATGTTCTACCTGGGTCTGGAGTTATCTACTATACCTCTTGCCGCGTTGTGCAATTACGATCTGCACAAAGTAAAGTCTTCAGAATCTGCAGTGAAAATGATCTTATCCTCGGCATTTGCTTCTTGTATACTTCTGTTTGGTATATCACTGCTTTACGGCACTACCGGCACTCTTGACTTTAAGGAAATGGCGCCGCTATTGGGTACGAGTAAACTGCAGATAATGGCCTTCATCTTTGCCTTTACAGGGTTTGCATTTAAACTGTCTTCCGTTCCGTTCCATCTTTGGACGGCAGATGTATATGAAGGGGCACCGGTGCCTGTTACTGCTTATCTTTCTGTTATATCCAAAGGCTCTATTGTTTTTATTTTCATAACTGCATTGTTCCAGTTGTTTGCCAATTATGGAACAATCTGGTATAATATGCTGTACTTATCAATACTGCTCACTATTACTATCGGTAACTTGTTTGCCATCCGGCAAGACAATATCAAGCGTTTCCTTGCTTTTTCTTCTATCTCGCAAGTAGGCTATATATTGCTGGGTATATCATCAGGCAACTCAATTGGCGCTTCCTCTGCCATTTTCTTCCTCGTTGTTTATACATTTTCCAACCTGGGTGCGTTTGGTGTTATCTCATTGGTAGCAGCAAAAACAGGGAAGGAAAATATCAGTGACTACAAAGGCTTTTATAACAACAATAAAGCTCTGGCGTGGGTAATGGCAATATGCCTGTTCTCGCTGGGTGGTATTCCGCCCACAGCAGGGTTCTTCGGCAAAATGTTCCTGGTAACTGCAGGCGCGGCAAAAGGTAATTATTGGCTTATCTCTATTGCTGCTTTGAATATGGTCATTTCCCTGTTCTACTATCTGCGCGTAGTGAAAGCAATTTTTATAGATACTAATGAGCAGCCAATAGAGAAATTGAATGGTAGCGGATCGATGAAAATAGCATTGGCTATATGTTTTGTTGGTGTTGTGGTAACTGGTTTTGCAAGTGGTTTATTTGAGTATATAAGTACTGTAACAAGATAATTGTCCGGAAATGGCACTTAATCCTAATCATGCATTTGAAGATCTTGGCGAAGTAAAATGTGCCATTGTAGAAAAGAATTGTACGCCGGAGCGTTCCGATTTTTTGAAGCAGTTGTTAGAACATAACGGCTTTGAAGTTGTGATCGTAAAAAGTCCGCCACCCAAGGCGGCAGCAAAGCCTGCTCCCAAGCCGGCGGCACCGCCGGCAGATGGTGCCGCACCGGAAGACGCTGCTGCACCACCGCCGGCACCCGAGCCGCCCCCGCCCCCGCCTCCACCCGATACGTTTACTGTA
>JBGAJU010000110.1:0-7153 GCA_044224775.1 Flavipsychrobacter sp. | reverse complement strand
AAAGCGATGGTTACCAAAAAGAACAATATACCCAATGCATATGGGTCTTTGCGCCGCTGCAACAGTCGCACGATACTAAACCCTGCAAGGAATAGATACACTAGCAACGAAACAATCACCCAAATGTTACCAAAATGAACGTAAGGAATACTGTTAAAGGAATAATCACTCACCAGCGGGTATGGAACGAACAGCAGCCTTATGTAATAGCCCAATATCCATATGGCAGTTGCCAGCCTTGTATCAAAAGGCAGATCTTCTTTGGCAAGGGCATTTTCTATCATATTGATTGCTCCGCCGGTAGCATGGTATTGCGTAAGCACATGCTGCCTCAACAGCAGGTAAAGAGCCACCACAGCAACAACACAAATGGTGATCTGAACAGACCGCGCCTTGCTGTCGCTCTTATACAAAAAGAAAATGACAGGAATCAATACGGTAAAGGTTATGGCAGACTCCTTCGACAACAGGGCCAAAATAAAACACAACCCACCAGCAGCTACCTGGTAAAGCTTACCACTATTGACATAATTTATGAACAGTATGAGGCCGGAGAAAACAAACAGGAAACACAGCAGTTCATCGCAGCTCTTGATATTTGCCACCACTTCGGTATGTATAGGATGCAATGCAAACAGTGCTGAGGCTATAAAAGCAACAAACACCCTTTTACCCTCAAAGAGCTTGTTGAGAAAAGTAAACAACAATACGACACACGCGGCAAACAGCAGGATATTCAGCACATGAAACGGCAATGGATCGAGCCCGAAGAAATGATAGACTATGGCAAAAAACACGAGGGAAACAGGGCGGTAAATATTATCTACACCGTAGCTCGTCCAGCCGTAGTGGTAGGGCGTCAGTATCAGTTCGGATATGCCATCCAGCCCTTTCTTAACAATATTGTTGTCGCCAATAGCAAGATGATCATCGAGTACAAACCCATTTCTGAGGGTATTCAGATAAACCAAAAGAGATATGAGCACAAGGATTAGAACAAGTGCCTTGTTGGATATCTTGATGCTGGACATGCTTTTACCTTCTGTGGTCATCGTATAGGTTAAAAGTAAAAATAGTAAGGATTATCATAAAAATCACCGGACGCAAGACCAAGTGTCCTGTTTTCCTTAACTTATTTTGCCCCAATGGCTTTGCCGGTTCTGTTGTTTCAGCATTGACTTTATACCGTAGTGCTGAGGCATTGTAAGCCCGGGGTCTTGCGCTATGAGTTGCAGTGCAGCATGGCGTGTTTGCTCCAATATAGCTGCATCCTGAACAATGTCTGCGAGTTTGAATTTGAACTCGCCGCTTTGGCGGGTGCCGTAGATATCACCGGGGCCACGCATGGCGAGGTCTTGTTCTGCTATCTTAAATCCGTCGGTTGTGGAGACCATTATCTGTATTCGCTTATAGCTTTCATCAGAAACTTTGTTGCCGGTTAGCAAAATACAATAAGACTGATCTGCACCACGGCCTACCCTGCCCCTTAACTGGTGCAACTGCGATAAGCCAAAGCGCTCGGCACTTTCTATGAGCATAACGCTGGCATTGGGGACATTCACACCCACCTCTATCACGGTTGTAGCGACGAGCACATCTGCCTCGCCTTTTACAAAGCGCTGCATGTTGCGTTCGCGCTCATTAGCTTCCTGCCGGCCATGCACCATGGCTATACGGTACTTATTCTCATTGAACCATATCTTCACCTGTTCGTAACCTGCCATCAAGCTTTCGTAGTCCATCTTCTCTGATTCCTCTATTAGAGGATAGACTATATAGACCTGCCTACCAATATCTACTTCTTTCCGCAGAAACTCCATTACGCCTGCACGTGCGGCATCGCGGCGGTGAACAGTTTTTATTTCTTTACGGCCAGGTGGCAGTTCATCAAGATTGGACACATCAAGATCGCCATACAGGGTCATTGCCAATGTGCGGGGGATGGGAGTAGCGGTCATTACCAGCACATGTGGCGGTATATCATTCTTTTTCCACAGGCGGGCACGCTGTCCTACGCCAAAACGGTGCTGCTCGTCTATAACCGCGAGTCCCAGGTTTTTGAACTGTACACTTTCCTCTATAAGCGCATGAGTACCCACTGCGATTTGCAGCGTACCATCTGCGAGCTCTTGCAATATCTCTTTGCGGGCCTTTCCTTTCACCGTACCCGTGAGCAGTTTTACACTTATCCCCATATCACCCAATAGTTCGGAGATGCTGAAAAAGTGCTGCTGCGCCAATATCTCGGTTGGCGCCATGATGCAGGCCTGAAAACCATTGTCGAGTGCCAACAGCATAGACATCACTGCAACAATTGTTTTACCGCTACCCACATCGCCCTGCAACAGGCGGTTCATTTGCTTGCCGCTGCCGGTGTCCTGCCTTATTTCTTTAAGCACACGTTTCTGAGCGCCTGTCAGTTCGAATGGGAGATGTAGCTTGAAGAAGTCATTGAAAGTGTCACCGACCTTCTCAAATTTCCAGCCCTGCTGTGCGGTATGTTGCTGCCGCAGGCGGGCTATCATCAATTGAGAAATGAACAGTTCTTCCCATTTCAGCCGGTAGCGTGCAGCTTGTTCGTGCGCATCACTTTCCGGGAAGTGAACCCCACGGATGGCTGTGTAACGATTACAGAGATTGTACTGTTTCAGCAACTGGTCAGGGAAAAGCTCCGGGATATCTGCCGGGCGAAGTTTTTCAAAAAGTGCTGTGGTGAGTTTCGCAAAAGAGCGGTTGGATATGCCTTTTATCCGCAGTTTCTCGGTAGTGGAGTAAACGGGCTGCCTGCCTGCAATTGCAGTATCGGCATTCCACAATTCAATTTCCGGATGGGCGATATTAAAGTACCCATTGAATACACTCACCTTGCCGAAAACAATGTACTGCTCCCCCTCCCTCAGTGACTTTTTCATCCATTGCGCACCCTGGAACCAGAGCAACTGTATGCGGCCTGATTCATCGTAAAGTGTTGCTACCAGCCTTTTGCCACGCCCTACACCTTCTTCCGACACATTTATAAGTGTTCCGGCTATCTGCGTATACTCGGTGGTATTATTGATATCGTTGATCCGCATTACCTGTGTGCGGTCGAAATATCGATAAGGATAATGGTGCAACAGATCCTCGAACGTACTGATATCCAGTTCCTGGCGCAGCAGTTCGCCGCGTTGCGGACCAACGCCTTTGAGAAATTCTATGGGGGACTCTAATATGGAAGTACTGTTGCTGATGGAACAAAAATAAACGCAAAATGCTTATTGGCACACAGCTATTTTATGAATTCCCAACCTATATCCCTGCGGTAGTATCTGCCGGTGTAATTGATACGTTCGGCATTTTCATAGCTTTTTCCAAGGGCCTGCGTTATATCATCGCCATACGAGGTAACTGCAAGCACACGGCCGCCATTGGTGACGACCGCGCCATCTTTAACAGCGGTGCCTGCATGAAACAACATACTGCCCTTGGCATTCTCAAATCCGGTCATCACTGTGCCTTTCTGGTAGTCGCCGGGATAACCTTCTGATACCAGCATTACAGCTCCTGCTGCCCTCGTGCTGTGCTGCACCTGCACCTCGTTTAGCTTGCCCTCTTCCATTTTCATGATCAGTTCCACCAGGTCGTTGTCCAGGCGGGGCATTACGACCTCGGTCTCGGGATCGCCCATGCGACAGTTGTACTCTATTACATAAGGGTCTCCATTTACTTTTATAAGGCCAAAGAAAATAAAGCCTTTATAGGTAATGCCTTCACTCTTAAGACCATCGACGGTAGGTTTAATGATACGTTCTGTTACTTTTTGCATAAATGCGGCGTCTGCAAATGGCACAGGAGAAATAGAACCCATGCCGCCGGTATTCAGCCCTTTATCTCCCTCGCCAATACGTTTGTAGTCCTTTGCCTCGGGTAGTAAAGCATAATTACTACCATCAGTAAGCACGAAAACAGAAAGCTCAATACCATCAAGGAATTGCTCAATCACTACCTTATCTCCGGACTTGCCGAACTGTCTGTCATTAACCATAGCGGAAAATGCTGCAACTGCTTCATCGTTAGTTTGTGCAATTACCACACCCTTTCCTGCAGCCAGCCCATCAGCTTTTATTACTATAGGCAAACTGCTTTGCTCTAGATAAGCTACCCCTTCTTCAAAACTATCTTTAGTAAACTCCCTGTATGCAGCAGTAGGTATATTATGCCGCTCCATGAATTTTTTAGAAAATGCCTTGCTTCCCTCCAGTTGCGCACCTTCTTTAGAAGGGCCAGCTACTATTATGTGTTTTAATGAAGGGTCATTTTTGATAAAATCATATATACCTAAAACCAGTGGTTCTTCAGGACCGGGGATTAAAATATCTATTTTATAGTCAATGCATGCTTTCTTTATTGCGTCGAAGTCATTGTAACCAAAAGGTAAATTTGTACCGTATTCTGAAGTACCTGCATTGCCGGGGGCGATATAGAAATCACCCAGTAGAGGGCTTATTTTCAATTTCCAAGCTAACGTACATTCGCGACCACCAGAACCTAAAAGAATAATATTTTTCATATTAACTGATAATCTGCAAAAAAAGCAAAAAAAAAGCGCTTCTCTGCCAATTTTATTTTTATTTTGGCAGTCAAGACTATTCAGAAATCATTTTTTTTACATAACCACTTAACTACCAAACATGTCGATGAATACGGATGTATCAGAAAAAGGCCACCCCAAGGGGCTATATGTACTTTTTGCCACGGAATTCTGGGAAAGGTTCAGCTACTATGGAATGAGGGCCATCTTCTTCCTTTACATGACAACCATGCTATTTGGCGGCGACCAGGCAGGTATCTCGCAAGCGGCCAATGTTTACGGTAGTTATACGGGCCTTGTATATCTTACCCCCCTTATCGGAGGTTATGTTGCAGACAGGTACTGGGGCAACAGGAAATCAATATTCGTTGGTGGCTTCCTAATGGCAATAGGTCAATTCTTTATGTTCTTTTCTGCAGCAACTGCACATACAAATAAGGCTACGGCTATTACGTTGATGTGGTCTGGCCTGGCGCTGCTGATATTCGGTAACGGTTTCTTCAAACCTAATATCTCTACAATGGTTGGCCAGTTATACAAAGACGGCGACAAGCGTAAAGATGCTGCTTATACTATATTCTATATGGGTATCAATGCGGGCGCGTTCCTTGCACCGCTTGTGTGTGGTTACCTGGGCGAAAAAGTTGACTTTAAATGGGGTTTCCTGGCAGCCGGTGTAGGTATGCTGGTGAGCCTATTGATCTTCTATCTGACCAAAGATAAGTATGTGGTTGGTCCGGATGGCCGCCAACTGGGTGTTGGCCCAAACAAACTGATGGATGCTGCGCCACCTGCAGGCGTTGTAAGCGGAGATGAGGAAACAGGTTTACTAACTGAGACTCTGAATAATAAGCCCAAAAGTGATAGTGCGTTCAGCGGCCAGCAGTTGGGCATATTGATAGGTGGTATTGTTGGTATGTTCTCTATCATACATTTTGTATTTGAGGTGGATATATGGGGTTCACTGATCTACGGGATGACCGCTGTTGCCCCTTTTGTTATTATCACAGATCCATCTCTTACCAAAGTAGAGAAAGACAGGTTATGGGTTATTATCGTGATCATGATATTTGTTATCTTCTTCTGGATGTGTTTTGAGCAGGCAGGTGCTTCGCTTACAGCTTTTGCAGCTAACCAAACCGACCGAGTGATCTTCGGTTGGTCAATGCCTGCGGCCTATTTCCAAAGCTTTAATGCAGGTTTCATTGTATTGTTAGCGCCTATCATCAGCGCAATGTGGGTGCGTTTTGCTAAAAAAGGTTTTGAGCCCGTTGCGCCTTACAAGCAGTCTTTAGGCCTTGCGTTTCTTGCATTCGGTTATCTTTTCATAGCTATGGGTGCTAAAAATATTCCGGCAGCAGGCGCAAGTATGATATGGCTGACAGGCCTTTACTTCCTGCATACAGTAGGTGAACTGTTCCTTAGCCCGATTGGCCTTTCGATGGTAAATAAACTGACCCCGGGCAGGTTCACATCGCTGATGATGGGTATATGGTTCCTTGCTGTTGCTACCGGTAATAAACTGGCGGGTACGATGAGTGCACTGTACCCCGATCCGGCATCACCCGTACACCCTAAATTCCTGGGTATGGAAATAGATGGTTTGTACACTTACTTTATGATATTCGTAGGCTTCTCTGGTGCAGCTGCCGTAATATTATTCTTCCTGTGCCGCAAGCTGCAGAAGATGATGCATGGGGTGCACTAGTTGGTAGTAGTTATAAGTCTTTATAAAAAAGCGGGAAGGTATTCCCGCTTTTTTATTGGGTGAAAAACCGGGGTACTAAAAATTAAATATTATTTTGGAACTTTAAATCCTTAAAATACGATTGAAATGACAGCAGCAGATGAAGGCAGATCATTGACCCTTGAGCAAATACAAACCTTTGAGGGTAAATATCCTAAGCGCCTATGGTACCTGTTCTTTTCGGAGATGTGGGAACGTTTTGCCTTTTATGGTATGCGGGGTATGCTCGTATACTTCATGACCAAGCAGATGCTTATGCCTGATGACGAGGCTCAATTGAAATATGGTGGCATACAGGCGTTCATTTATGCTATGACCTTTATTGGTGGGCTATTTGCTGACAAACTGCTAGGCTTTCGCAAATCTATATTCTGGGGTGGATTGTTAATGATCATCGGCAGTTTTACCCTCGCTGCTTCACCCAAGGACTTTTACTACATAGGCATTAGCTTCACTATTATAGGTACTGGGTTCTTCAAACCTAACATTTCAAGCATGGTGGGTAGTTTATATAAAGAAGGTGACCCGAGACGGGATGCAGGTTTTGGCTTATTTTATTCAGGTATCAATCTTGGCGCTTTGCTTGGCGGGGCAATATGCATTATTGTAGCAAAACAATATTCGTGGAATCTCGCCTTTGGACTTGCAGGTATAGGCATGATACTAGGGCTGCTCATATTTGTGTTCACCAAACGTACGCTTGGGCCAATCGGTTTACCGCCAATGGAAGGCAAATTGTCTCGAGAAAAAATATTGCGTAATGATATTTTGGTGTATATCGGTTCATTGATCGCTCTGCCTTTAATATACCTGCTAGTTAAGAACAGCCAATATAC
>JBGAJU010000028.1:0-47326 GCA_044224775.1 Flavipsychrobacter sp. | reverse complement strand
GGCACTGTTTATCGCCTGTACAGGGGGGGAACTACCCTTGTGGGTACAGTTTCGGGTACCGGTGCTGCAATAGGATTCGGTCCGCAATTGACAGCAGGTATTTATACTGTTACAGCTACAAACGCTGCCGGCTGTGTTATCAATATGACTGGTAGCGCAATCGTTATTATTAATCCTCTGCCAAACCTGTTTAGTGTAACAGGTGGTGGTCCTTACTGTGTAGGTAGTACAGGTGTTGCAATAGGCCTGTCCGGTTCTGATGCAGGTATCAACTACCAATTATGGTTAGGTGGTACGGCTGTAGGTGCTCCACTTGCAGGTACAGGTGGTGTTCTGAACTTTGGCGTGTTTACAACAGGTGGTACTTATACTGTAGTGGCTACTAACCCGCTGACAACATGTTCTGCAACTATGTCGAGCAATGCATTGGTTACGCCTAATCCGTTGCCGACAGCATGGACCGTTTCCGGTGGTGGTAGCTATTGCTCGGGAGGTGCAGGTGTTACTGTTTCTCTCAGTGGCTCAACTACAGGTACGAGCTACCAATTGTTGGTAGGCGGTGTGCCAACTGGTATTGCGATGCTGGGAACAGGTTCAACTATAACATTTACCGGAGTAACTATTCCGGGTACATATACTGTAAGGGCAACCATAATAGCAACGGGTTGTAACCAACTGATGACCGGTAGTGCAGTTGTGGTAGTAAATCCGCTGCCTGCTGTTTATACGGTTACGGGTGGCGGCAGCTATTGCGCCGGCGGATCAGGAGTACATGTAGGTATCGGAGGTTCTGTAACAGGTATCAGCTACCAGACCTATGTTGACGGTGTGCTGGTTGGCAGCCCAATTGCAGGTACAGGTACGGCAATGGACTTCGGACTGTTTACAACAGCAGGTACTTACACTGTTGTAGGCACAAATACTTTAACAGGTTGCACAAGCAACATGACCGGCTCAGTAGTGGTGTCAATAGATCCATTGCCGAATGTGTATGCAGTTACCGGCGGTGGTGGTTACTGCGCTGGTGGAACAGGTGTTCACATTGGGGTTAGTAACTCTGATGCAGGCATAGATTACCAATTATATAATGGCGCGACTCCAGTAGGTGTTGCTGTAGCGGGTACCGGTTCCGATATCGACTTTGGCTGGGTAACTATTGCAGGTACTTATTCTGTACGTGCAACAAATACTACTACCGGTTGCTGGACAATGATGACAGGCAGCGCGGTTGTTAGCATTAACCCATTGCCGGGAACATATACTGTTAGCGGCGGTGGCAACTACTGCCCGGGTGGTGCAGGTGTAATGATCGGCCTTGGTGGCTCAGACCTGGGAGTGAATTACCAACTGATGCTTGGTGCTTCTCCGGTAGGTAGCCTGGTAGCCGGTACAGGTGCCCCGATAAGTTTCGGTTTACAAACAGCAGTAGGTACTTATACAGTACGTGCAATTGATGCAACCACAGCTTGCTGGAGCACTATGACAGGTGTTGCAGTTGTAGCACTGCATGCTCTGCCGACGGTATATACAGTAACTGGCGGTGGTGGCTACTGCGTAGGCGGTACCGGTGCTGATGTGATGCTGAGCAGCTCTTCTACAGGGGTGACTTACCAGTTATATCTTGCAGGTGTTGCAACAGGCCCATCTATACTGGGTACTGGTTCGCTGATCAACTTCGGGCCACAATCTGCTGTTGGTGCGTATACTGTAGTTGCCACAGATGTTACTACTACGTGTTCAAATAATATGGCTGGAAGTGTAACTGTATCGCTCAATCCATTGCCTGTTGCTTATAACGTAACTGGCGGTGGCGGTTACTGCGCTGGTGGTACAGGTGTTGCTGTTGGACTGAGCAGTTCTGATGTTACGATCAGCTACCAATTATATCGCGATGGTATAGCCATCGGCACTCCGCTGGCAGGTACAGGCGGTGCTATAAGTTATGGCTTGCAGACAGTAGTTGGTCTTTACACAATAGTTGCAACAAACACTGTTACATCTTGTATGGATAATATGACAGGTAGTGCATCGGTAATTATCAACCCGCTGCCTCTTGTTTACAACGTGACCGGTGGTGGAAACTACTGTGCAGGTGGTACAGGTGTGCATGTTTACCTGAGCACTTCTGATGCAGGCATCAACTACCAATTATACAACGGAAGCACAACCGTAGGTGGCACAGTGGCAGGTACAGGTTCGATGCTTGACTTTGGACTGCTGACAGCTGTGGGTACTTATACGGTATCTGCAACTGATGCAACAACAGGTTGTATGAGCAACATGACAGGTGGTGCTACTATAGTAATAGATCCGTTGCCAACTGTTTACGCTATGACAGGTGGTGGCAGCTACTGCGCAGGTGGTGCAGGCCTAAATGTTGGTACAACGGGTTCTAACACAGGCATCAACTATCAATTACAACGTGACGGCGTTAACGACGGATTGCCAATGGCAGGTACGGGTTCTGCTCTTAGCTTTGGAATGAAAACTACAGGTGGTGTTTATACTGTAATAGCAACTAATGCTTCAACAGGTTGTGTAAGCAACATGTCGGGTGCTGTGACAGTAGTTGTTAATCCATTGCCTAATGTTGATTCAGTGTCCGGTGGCGGTAGCTATTGCCCGGGTGGTGCTGGCGTACACGTTGGCCTCACCGGTTCTACTATCGGAATCAACTATCAACTAATGCGTGGTACTACAATGATTGGTGCGCCATTGGCGGGTACAGGCTCTGGCCTTGACTTTGGTTCACAAACTATAACAGGTACATACTTTGTAGTTGCTACTAATACTGCAACAGGCTGCACTATTAACATGTGGGGCAGCGCTTCGGTGAACATAAGTGCATTGCCAACTGCATATACTGTTGCTACTAGTGCGAGTGGTTATTGCTTCGGTGGCACTGGGGTTACTGTTACACTGAGTGGTTCCGCTACAGGAGTTCAGTACCAGTTGTACAGGAACGGCACTGTTATGGTTGGCAGCCCGATGGCAGGAACAGGTTTCCCGCTTAACTTCGGTTTACATACAAATCCGGGTACCTATTCAGTTGTTGCTACAGACGTTACTACCGGCTGTGTGAACAATATGACAGGTACACCTTCAATAACGATCAACCCACTACCTACTGCTTATACTGTAACGGGTGGCGGCAGCTACTGTGCAGGTGGTGCTGGTGTTCATATTTTCCTCAGTGGATCTGAAATTGGCGTTAACTACCAATTGAAGAATGGCTCCACTTCTGTAGGTGCTCCAATGGCAGGCACTGGCTACTCACTTGACTTCGGTTCTGTAACAGGCGGCGGCACTTATACTGTTGAAGCTTCTAATGCTACCACAAGTTGCCAGAACGTAATGCTGAGCAGCGCGGTGATAACTGTTAATGCTCTGCCTACAGTTTACTTTGTAGTTGGTGGTGGTAGCTACTGCGCTGGTGGTACTGGTGTTCATATCGGTATCAATAACTCACAAGTAGGCGTTTCTTACCAGTTAATGCTCGGTCTGGCTACGGTAGGTAGCCCAATACCAGGCACAGGTACTTCGCTGAACTTTGGTCCACAAACAGCTGCAGGTTCTTATACTGTTGTTGCAACAAATCCAACTACAGGCTGCACAAGCACAATGAGTGGTTCTGCATCTGTGTCTATCACAGCACTGCCTGCTGCGTTTGCAATGACAGGCGGCGGTAACTACTGCGTAGGCGGTACAGGTGTTGTGATCGGTCTTGCAGGTTCTGCTACAGGTGTTACATACCAGTTGATGCTGGCAGGTACAGGTGCGGTTGGCTCGCCGGTTGCTGGTACCGGTAGTGCAATAAGCTTTGGCCTGCAAACTACAGCAGGTACCTATACTGTTGAAGCTACCAATACTACTACAGGTTGTACAAATACAATGACAGGCAGTGCCATTGTAACTATCAGCACTCTGCCAACAGCTTATACTGTAACAGGTGGTGGTAACTATTGCGCAAGCGTTCCTGGTGTTACAGTTAGCTTGAGCAACTCAGACCTGGGTGTTAATTATCAACTCTATAGCGGCTCATCTACAGTAGGTGGCCCTGTTGCAGGCACCGGTTTACCACTTAGCTTCGGTTTGCAACCAGCAGGTACGTACACGGTTATGGCTACAAACACAAGCACGGGCTGTATGAATAGCATGACCGGAAGTGTTACTGTAACATTGCTGCCATCTGTTGTTCCATCAGTGAGCATTACTACAGGCGTTGGCGATACAGTTTGTGCCGGTACGTCGGTCACCTTCACTGCACTTGCTGTTAATGGTGGTGGTTTACCAGCGTTCGAGTGGTTTGTAAATGGTGTGTCTGTTGGCACAGGTAGCTCGTACACATACATACCTACAAACGGTAATATAGTGAGTGTTACAATGACCAGCTCTGCAACATGTGCGATCCCGGCAACTGTAAGCAGTACGAAGACAATGACAGTGAAAGCAAACGTTACACCTGCTGTGTCTATCAGCGTGTTGCCAGGCAATACTGTATGTCAGGGCGTTGTAGTGACCTTTACTCCTACAGCCACATGGGGTGGAACTACACCGATATACACTTGGTATGTGAATGGTTCAAACAGGGCAACAGGTTCTACTTACTCGTATGCACCGCTTGATGGTGATGTGGTATTCTGCAGCATGGTGAGCAGCTACGCTTGTGTAACATCAACAGCAGCTGTGTTGAGCAATAACATTGCAATGCACGTAGATGAGAGCACAGCACCAACAGTTTCTATCATGGTTAACTCCGGTGCTAACGTTGGGACTGTTCTGTATAATGACACACTTACTGCAGTAACTACTCATGCCGGTCTTAACCCGCAATATCAGTGGTCTATAAACGGTATGGCGATAACAGGCGCAACAAACGCAACTTACATTGTTGGCACACTTAATCATAACGATGCGGTTAGTGTAACAGTAAGCAAGCTAAATGCCTGCGGATTGCTCTCTGCAAATGATATGGTTGTAGTTACATCAACCAATGTAGGTGTGACAAATGTTACAACCGGCGCTATTGACCTTACACTGGTACCAAACCCGAACAAAGGTATATTCACCATTAAGGGTTCTTTAGGTACTACTATTGACCAGGATGCTACCATCGAGGTGACCAATATGCTTGGTCAGGTTATCCATACCGGCAAGGTAAAAGTTCACAATGGTGTGGTTAATGAAACTGTTCAGCTTGACAAAGCAATAGCAAATGGCATGTATATGCTGAACTTCCGTTCAGGAGGCGAAAGCAAAATATTCCATGTGGTGGTTGAGCAATAATAATATCTGAGTAAAAAAAACGGGGAGCATATGCTTCCCGTTTTTTTTTATGCCTAAAAATTGCTTGGGTACTAGAATGGTGAATAATTGTTCCTATCTTGTAAACTGATATTTGTTTTTATTTGTATTTTTAGAATCAATGATCCGATCTTCTAAAATCTTTTTATTGCTCGTGTTGCTGATGAACCTGTGTTTTCGTGTGGGTGCGCAGAATCGTACGCAAGTAGTCATTGACTCATTGGTCAGGGAACTTGCGTCCGATAGGTTCAGGCAGGAGGACACGAATAAAGTAAGGCTTTTGGAGCGTTTGACAATGTTGCATTACAGTGTTGATCCCAATTCAGGACTAAAGTATGGTTATGAGTGTCTTAAGCTAGCTGAGAAAATAAAGTGGGAGAAAGGAGTTGGGATGGCCTATAATGCTATTGCGGTTAATTACCAATATAGATCTGCCTACGATACGGCACAGGAGTATTACAATAAGTCGCTGAAAATATGCGAGAAGATTGGGAATAAGAAAGGTATGGCTGCCGCGATAAGTAATATAGGCTATTGCTATACACTAAGCGGCGACCTTGCAAAAGCATTGGACCATAACCTTAAGGCATTAACAATATTCAATGAAATAGCTGATAAGCCGGGTATTGCCAATACACTGGGTAACATAGGTAGTTTGTATCTGAATAAGGCAGAACATTCCAATGCGCTGGATTATACCTTCAAAGCCCTGAAGATGAATGAGGAGGTTGGTAGTAAGAGTGGCATGGCTGCTAATTATGGTACCATTGGCAGTATATATATTCAGCAAAAGAACTTCCTTAAAGCCCTGGAGTATTATCATAAGGCGCTGGAGATTAATGAAGCACTGGGCAGAAAAAATGCAATTGCAGGGAATTATTCGAATATAGGCAGCGTTTACAGTGCGCAGGAAAAAAGACAGGAAGCGTTAGAGAATTTTTTCAAAGCCCTCAAAATATACGAGGAACTGGGCTATGGGACCGGCATGGCGATAGTGCTGGGTAATATAGGACAGACGTATTCTGAACTACATAATCACTCGCAAGCTATTTTGTTCATGTTTCGCGCCCTTGAAATAGCTAAGCAAAATAATGACGCCAATGCACAGGCAATGTTATTGGGTGGTATAGGTGAAAGTTATCTGGGCATAGTAACAGATACCGCTATAAATAATGATACCATTGTGTCGGTGGAATTTTATTCCGGTGTTAATATGTCTCATTCCCTTTTACCCAAAGGCAAGACCGCTATACTGAGTAAAGCAAAGGAATATACAACTGCTGCCATAGATATGGAGACGAAGATCGGCAATATGTTTACACAACAGGTATTGTTTGAGCATCTGTATATTATAGATACAATGCTCGGTGATCATCAAGAGGCATTGAAAGCCTATGAGCAGTTTATAGTGCTCAGGGATTCGATTTTTAGTGGCGAAGCAAAGTTGAAGATAACTAACCTGGAGACGAAAAGGCAACTGGAGTTAAAAGACAAACAAATAGAGATCGATAAGTTAGCGGTAGAAAAAAAACGCAACGAGCGCGTATTTTACATAAGCGGTATTATTCTTCTATTACTGATTATTGTGGTCGTTTGGAGGAGCTACAGGACACAAAGAAGGTCTAATGAGCTTTTAACGATAGAGAAACAAAGGAGTGAAGATCTATTGCTGAACATCCTGCCTGCTGAAGTTGCGGAAGAATTGAAGAATAAGGGGAGTGCTGCGGCAAAATACTACGATGACGTAACGGTCTTGTTCACTGACTTTGTGAATTTTACCGAAGCCAGTGAAAGAATGCCACACCAGGAACTGATCGATGAGTTGGATGCGTGTTTTAAAGCATTTGACGAAATTATCAGTAGTAATGGAGTGGAAAAAATAAAGACCATAGGCGACGCATACCTGGCAGTTTCAGGACTGCCGAAGGCAGACACAAATCATGCGATAAATATTGTTAGGGCGGCGGTGCAAATAAGAAGATTTATGGAGGACAGGCACAAGAAGTTCGGAGATCGTACGTTCGAAGTTCGTGTCGGAGTCCACAGCGGCAGTGTTATTGCCGGTATAGTTGGTGTCAAAAAGTTTGCCTACGATATATGGGGCGATACCGTAAATACAGCGGCCCGCATGCAGCAGCAAAGCGAACCGGGAAGAATAAATATTTCGGAGACTACCTACGAACTTATAAAGACCGAATTCTCCTGCTTGTATCGCGGAGAGATAGAAGCAAAGAATAAAGGTTTACTCAAAATGTATTTTGTATCCTGAGTGCGCGTTACAAAATTGTCTGTTTTACATCTTCCAGTATATCGGCTGTTTCTGCTTTACTATTGCCTTCACCATACACACGTAATAATGGTTCTGTGCCAGACGCACGCAACATGATCCATCCGCCATTGTCGAGGTGATATTTTACACCATCTATAGTTTCTATACGATTGAAGCTGTATTTGCCAAATTTTGAATAGCCATTGTCTCCCGCTTTTTTAATGATGGCATTTTTCTTGTCGTTCTCTATGTGCAGATCGTGGCGGTCATAGTAGAAATGGCCTACAATGGCATAAACCTCTTCGCAAAGCTCCTTCAATGTTTTGCCGGTTTTGGTCATGAACTCGTATATGGCAAGTCCGTCGTATATGCCATCGCGTTCGGGGATGTGGCCTTTTACCGCAATGCCGCCACTTTCTTCGCCGCCTACAAGCACATCATCGTGTACCATTATCTCACTGATGTATTTGAAGCCAATTGCCGTTACTTCTACATTCAGGCCATAATGCTCGCACAATTTCTTTACGCGGTCGGTAACTGAGAACGCTATCACCACCTTGCCATTCATGTTCTTGTACTTGTGCAGGTAATGTATGAGTAGCAGGATGATGTTGTGCGCATCCACAAAATTGCCGTCACCGTCATAAAGGCCAATGCGATCGGCATCGCCGTCGGTCGCCAGGCCTATTTTTATTTCGGGTGTTGTGGCTACTGTTTTTGCAAGTTCCTTCAGGTTTTTATCCAGTGGTTCAGGCGCTTGCCCGTGAAACCCGGGGTTGTTGTCGCAGTGGATCAATACCGCACCTGGTAATAATCTGCGTATCACGTTTTGTCCGGCACCAAACATGGCGTCATAAGCCATTTTAAAGGGGGATTTGTTCAGCGCTTCAAAGTCAAACTTTTCTTTGAGGTAGTCAACATACAGGTCTTCGAGGTTGATATACTCCAACAACCCTTTTTCTTCCCAATGAGAAAGCGGCTGAGATGGTAGGTCGACTTCATCCGGTATCAATTCCTCTACGGCAGCAATGTCTTTTGGGCTTGACGGCCCACCGTGTGCACCCTTCAGTTTGTAGCCATTATATGATGGTGGATTATGAGATGCTGTTATTACTACGCCCTGGTGCGCGTTTAGTTTCAGTACACCAAGCGATATCATAGGTGTGCTTATATAGCCTTTATCCATTAAAACCTTTACCCCGTTGGCGCACAATATTTTAGCACTGGCTTCTGTAAACAGTTGCCCGCCAAAACGATAATCATGCCCGATGACCACAATCGGTTTTTCTGTTCTTTGTAAAAGCCAGTCGGCCAGGCCCTTGCTTACACGGCTCACATTATAAACGGTAAAATCCTGTGCGATAATGGCACGCCATCCATCTGTTCCGAATTTTATTTTTTCAGTGGTCATCTTCTGATGTAAAAGTTAATTATTGTGAAACGCAAATTTAGGAAACGTTTCGATTGGAAAGGGTTATTTAATTTTACCGAAAATATTATTCCATGCCCGAACAATTAGAATCCATTGACCCCGCCACAGGAAAAACGCTGGCTTCATATGATGTTCATGATGAAAAGAAGGTGGAAAAGGCTTTGCAACAGTCGGTTAAAACGTTTGAAGAGTGGCGCCAGCTACCCTTCAGCAAGCGGGCAGCGGTATTAAAGAATATTGCCAAACAGATACGTAAAGAGAAAGATGATCTGGTGAAACTGGCTGCTAAAGAGATGGGCAAGCCTATTCAGCAAGGCTATTATGAAGTGGAGAAATGCGCTTCTACACTGGAGTTTTATGCAAAGGAAGGTGCAAAATTCCTGGCAAATGAGGTAGTGAAAACTGATGCTGTAAAGAGTTATGTGTCATTTCAACCCTTAGGTACTATATTGGCTATTATGCCGTGGAATTTTCCCTACTGGCAGGTGTTCAGGGCAATGGCACCGGCTGTTATGGCAGGCAATGTAGTGGTGTTAAAACATGCGTCGAATGTAAGTGGTTGTGCATTAGCTATTGAGCGACTGATATTAAAGGCCGGGGCTCCTAAAGGACTATTGCAGACTTTACTGTTGCCATCGTCAAGGGTAAATAGTCTTATTGATGATCATAGAATAGCAGCAGTAACCCTTACAGGCAGCACGGAGGCAGGTCGTAAAGTAGCTGAGGCAGCGGGAAGAAACCTAAAGAAGGTAGTGCTTGAGCTTGGCGGCAGTGACCCATACGTAATACTTGCTGATGCAAATATGGAAACTGCTGTAGAAATAGCTGTGAGAGGCAGACTGGTGAACAGCGGACAGAGCTGCATTGCAGCCAAACGTTTTGTTGTTGATAAAAAGGTAAAGAAGGAGTTTGTCTCGAAGTACCTGGATAAGATGAAAGCGGTTACTTATGGCGATCCGATGAACGAAGCGAACAGGATGGGGCCGATGGCAAGAAAAGATCTTAGAGATCAGCTTCATGAACAAGTGCTTAAGAGTATAGAGCAAGGGGCAAAACTGCTTTGTGGTGGTTTTATCCCTGACGGCCCCGGTGCCTACTATCCGGCAACCGTGCTTACTAATGTGAAGAAGGGCATGCCTGCCTGCGATGAAGAGTTATTTGGCCCTGTGGCTGCTATTATTGAAGCCAGGGATGAACAGGATGCCATACGGATCGCTAATAGCAGTATTTATGGTCTTGGAGGTGGCATAATATCTAAAAACAGGAAAAAAGCTGAGAAGTTGGCGGCCATTGAATTGCAGGCTGGCAGTTGCTTTGTGAATGATTTTGTCCATTCAGACCAACGCCTGCCGTTCGGCGGTATAAAGCAGAGCGGATATGGTCGGGAATTGGGTATTTTTGGGATACGGGAGTTTGTGAATATCAAGACCGTATTCATAAAATGAGGAAATATTCTGTTGGCATTATTATATTGTTGCTGTTTATTTCTGCACAAAAAGTAAAGAAGCCTATGTATACATATTTAGCCCTGGGAGATTCATATACGATAGGTGAACAGGTGCCTATGCACGATAATTTCCCCCACCAGGCCGTAAAGCTATTGCGTGGGCAGCATATAGATGTGGCTGATCCTGTAATTATTGCCACTACGGGTTGGACAACAGATGAACTGGCTGCTTCTATCCGTGAGCACAATATCAGGGAAACTTTTTCATTCGTTACGCTGCTTATAGGTGTAAACAATCAATACCGGGGACGTAGCATAGAGAACTACCGCGAAGAGTTTTTAGCGTTGCTAAACCAGGCTATAGCGTATGCCGGCAATAAGCCTGCCCGTGTAATTGTATTGTCTATACCCGATTGGGGCGTTACGCCTTTTGCAGAAGGCCGCGACAGGCAAAAAATAGCTAAAGAGATAGATGAGTACAATGCTGCATGTAAGGAAATAGCATTGGCGCATAAATGTCAATATATAGAGATCACAGAAAGTACTCGCCGGAATGGCCCAAACCCTGAGTATATAGTTGAAGATAAGTTGCATCCGTCATCGAAAGAATATGCAGTCTGGGCCGATAGATTGGCTGGCATTGTTGCTGGATCACTCAAAAAGTAAGTTGTAATGGATCTCGATAAACTCCGCACACTCTGCATGTCTTTTCCAGGCACTACTGAAGGCATAAAATGGGAAGAACATATCTGCTTTATGGTGGCAGAGAAGCTATTTGTGATTACAGGCGATGATAGGGTTAGCTTTAAGGCGAGTCCTGATGAGGTGGAGGAATTGATTGAAAAAGATGGCATTGTGCCTAACTCCCACCTGGCACGCAGTAATTGGGTCACAGTTCAGGGATACAACAAACTTAAGCCCAAAGAATGGCAACACTACATCCGCCGATCCTACGATTTGATACGGTCTAAGCTGCCTAAAAAAATACAGGCCGGCTTGCAATAGGTTTTGGTTAAAGTTCATCGTTATTCCAAGCGATAATTCCGCAAATCCTTGGATATTGATCATGAGTTGTAAAAACAAATATTGATCAGTCAAGCCCGCCGCCATGGCAGCTTTCAAAAGGTCACAGCACCATCATGGTACTGTTACTGTACCATCATGCAAAATAGATTTGGATACCCCTATGCTCGTTTCGTAACTTTACTGCATACCCCCTAAAATACCGGGTAAGTTCTTTGACAGATTGCACCTTTCACTTCCATCCTTTCGGCCTCATTCAGAGTTTGCCGAATGGGTGTTTATATGCTCCAAAGTACCGGAAATGCACGGTATAAAATATACCTGAACAGGGTATAATTATACCTAAACAGGGTATAAATATACCTTTTTGGGGTATAATTATACCCTTTTATACCCCTTTATACCTTAAAATAAAAATCAAGATGATTGCCCATGGCGCATTTCGCAGACGCCCACTAGGAATTATTAACCCAAAACAAGGCATATCCCGAAATTATACCCCCGCTGCCTGTTTTTCAAAAAGAATTTGTTGTTTGGTGTAACGGTTTCTACTTTTTATAAAAGGCAAAATTTTTGTGTTGGTAACTAAGATTTGAAATGCACATGGTTTTGCAAAGCTTTCGCGGAAAAAGAAATTATGTTATATTTGAACCAAAGATTAAGTATGAAATGTAAATTTTTACTATCCATTTTCGCGATGGTCGTTACTGCGCCGGTTTTCGCGCAGCAAAAGATCAATACCCTTGCCGGGAATGGTACTGCCGGATTTACCGGTGACGGTTTCAATGCTTCGGGTGCCCAATTATGGGGGCCGATCGAAGTGGGGCTGGATAAATCGGGTAACGTATATATAAACGATTACAACAATTACCGCATACGTAAAGTAAACACCCTTGGCCTCATTACAACGCTTGCGGGCACGGGCACACCCGGCAATACCGGCAATGGCTCTATCGCTACAAGTGCCGATATCTTTGCACGCGGTATGGCTGTTGACCATCGCTATAATGTCTTCTTTTCAGATGAAAGTAACGATGTCATCCGCAGGATCAATTCTTTAGGAAAGATATTCAAATACGCAGGTGGCGGCACTACCGGCAGTCAGACAGGTTATAGTGGTGATGGCGGCAAAGCTGATACTGCGAGGTTTAAGAACCCACATGGAATTTGTGTAGACGATACAGGCAATTTGTACATAGCCGATGCTGGCAATCACGTGATTCGTAAAATTGACACATTTGGTTTTGTAAGTACGGTTGCCGGAGATGCTACACTTGGTGCTGGATACTTTGGTGACGGGGGACTTGCCGTAATGGCGCAACTGGATTCGCCGTATGCAGTAGCAGTTGATCACAAAGGTAATTTGTACATAAACGACTTTAACAACAATGTTATTCGCAAAGTAGACGGCACTACAAAGATGATATCTACACTGACAGGCACGTTAAATGTGTTTGGGTACACAGGCGATAGTGGCCCGGCCACTGCAGCACTCATTAATGCCCCTCGGGGTATGTGTGTGGATAATGCCAACAGCCTTTATTTTGCAGATGCATCGAACAATGTGATACGTAAGGTAGATACGTTCGGTATCATTACAACTGTTGCGGGCAATGGTTCATATGGTTTTGGTGGCGACCTGGGATATGTTACAGGCGCTAACTTCAAAAACCCTTATGGTGTGGCCGTAGATGCCTCGGGTAGCATATATATTGCTGATGCCAACAATAACCGCATACGCAAAACATATTCTACCACAGTTGTTAACGGTGTAAATGCAGCGACTCGAATTGAAGCTTATCCTAATCCGTTCAATGATCGCATTGTTGTTGCGGGCCTAAGCGAGTCAGATAATGTTTCTGTTTACGACATTACGGGCAGGTTGATCACCACCGCTGTGGAAAATAATAAAACTGGTTCTGTAAATTTGGTAGTGAACAACATCCCGGCAGGAATTTATTTTGTTCAGGTATCTGACAATACAGGCAGCAGAAAAGCTATGCTGAAAGTTGTAAAAGAATAAGTCATCAAGTTATAGATAAAAAAAGAGGCGGTGATTACCGCCTCTTTTTTTATCCTATTGAAACGAGTTCAATATCAAATATCAGGTCTTTCCCTGCAAGCGGATGGTTTGCATCCAGTGTAACCGAATTATCAGTTACTTGAGTAATAACAACAGGAAATACGTTGCCGGCATTATCGCCCATTTGCAATTCCATTCCTACTTCCGGTTTCATGTCGGCAGGGAATTCAGTTATCGGGTATTCGATCATCATGTCATCATTGCGCTCACCATAAGCATCAGCAACCGGGATATTGATCGTTTTCTTTTCGCCCACAGTCATATTAACCACGGCATCATCAAAACCTTTGATAACCTGTGCTGATCCTACAGTGAATTGCAGCGGTTCGCGACCTTCGCTGCTATCAAATGTAGAACCATCCTGAAGCCTGCCATGATAATGAACACTTACTTTGTTTCCCTTCTGTGCTTGTTGCATATTGTTGTTTTAAAAATTAATAAAGCATGCAAGTTACATGAATATATCGGTGTTTTGGGTTGGAATCTTAAAATAATAATGTTAAAACGTTAAACGATATCATAATCAAAAGGATGCATCAGTATATCTTTATAGAAAAACCAAATAGTATGAAGTTTTTGTTGTCGTTCTTACTCGTGATCCAGGTATTTGCAGCAGCGGGGAAGTTTAATTATGATACCACGATCAAAGCAGCAGCCTCACAGCCGGATAAGTATGTATCACTGCTGCAGCATAAACGGGTTGGACTGGTCATTAATCAAACTTCTATGGTCGGGGATGCTTCTTTGCTTGATGTGCTACTGGCAAAGCAGGTGAATGTTACGAAGATATTCGTACCGGAGCATGGTTTTAGGGGAAGGGAAGATGCGGGCGCTAAAGTTGATAATAGTGTTGATAGTGCTACGGGTTTACCGGTAGTTTCGCTTTACGGGAAACATAAAAAGCCAACGGCAGATGATCTTAAAGATATTGATGTGTTGGTGTATGACCTTCAGGACGTAGGCGTGCGATTCTATACCTATATTTCTACCCTGGAGTATTGTATGGAAGCATGTGCGGAGAATGGCAAGCAGTTTATTGTGCTTGACCGACCGAATCCTAACGGATTTTATGTGGATGGTCCAGTGCTTGAAACAGAAAATAAGTCGTTTGTGGGAATGCAGGCAATACCAATAGTGTATGGTATGACCGCAGGTGAGTATGCGAAAATGCTTGTAGGGGAAAAATGGTTTAACAAGGCTTCTGACCTCAACCTGAGCGTAATCAAGTGTATTAACTATACTCATAGGAAAAAATATAAGCTTCCTGTTGCGCCATCACCCAATCTGAAAACAATGGCTGCAGTATATGCATATCCATCGCTTTGCTTGTTCGAGGGGACAATTGTGAGTGTTGGTCGTGGTACGAGTATGCCTTTTCAGCAGTATGGATGCCCTGAGTTTGACGGAAAGTATGCATACAGTTTTATGCCGCAAAGTATGGTGGGCGCAAAAAGCCCGCCGTATGAGAATAAGATCTGTTACGGTGAGGTTGTTGGGAAAGATGAAACGGAAGTGTTGCAAAAGGTAAGTAACAGTTTCAGATTGAGTTGGTTAGTTAGGGCGTATAATGCATATCCAGCCAAGGATAAATTCTTTAATTCTTTTTTTGTTAAGCTCTGCGGCACAGCAAAACTACAAGAGGATATAAAAGGTGGTAGGAGCGAGGCTGCAATCAAAAAAACATGGCAGAAGGATATTGATGCATTTAATAAAACGCGAAAAAAATACCTGCTTTATGACGATTTTTAGCTAGCATTATCTTTTGCTCGTTTGCATATTATATTAACCGAAAATTGAAATTTCTGTTTTAGCACTTTTGATTAAAAGCCTTGTATTATATGCCTGTATTGGCTTTCAGACAGTGCTGGCCGGGCTGGCCAAAAAATATGATTACTTTAGCTTTTTTTTGCAATAATTGATTTAATTTAGACATCGAATTCTAAACCACAAAAATTTGTAAATATGAAAAAGTTGATCATTACCTGTGCATTGGCTTCATTTGGCACGATGGTATCATTTGCACAGTCGTCTCATCCTTCGGGAAGGGCAACCTCCACTGTTGCATCTACTTCAACGCCTGAACAACTGGCAGAAGCGCGTGCAAAGCAATTAAAGAAGGATCTGACGCTTACCACAGAACAATATACTCCGATATATCAGGCTTTACTTGATTACTATCAGCAAGAAAAGGCAGCTAAGGAAGCCGGAGGTCCCGGCCCCGGGCAGGCAATGCAAATGCAAATGGGTTTAGACAAAAGGTTCGAGACCGCATTAACGCCTGCGCAATACACAAAGTATAGCGCAATGCCCAGAAGATAATTATAAGAATAATTATAAAAAGGAGCCCTGGAAATTTCCTGGGCTCCTTTTTTATTGTACGCGTTTATTCAGTAATATGCCTGTGGCCCACAGGATCCCTCCTGTAGCCAGAAGAACGGACATAGGGAAGAGCACCGAAGAAATGTCGCCATTGCGCAGTATAACCTGGTTTACAGCATCCAACGACCAGTGGAGCGGTGAAATATCAGCCATTGCCTGCATGCCAGGTGGTAGTATCTCTATTGGTACCCAAATGCCACCCATGGCCGATAAAATAACAATTGATACAGAGCCGAAAGGGAGCGCCTGATTTACTGTTTTGAACAAAGTGCCCACAAAAAAACCAAAAGATGTTGCCGCAAATCCTATGCATAATGATACCGGCAGTAATATCCATGAATGTGTGCCCGTATCAAGGGCTGGAAGTCCCAGTAATGGTATAGCCCATCGGCCGATACATAACATCAGCCAGAATTGTAAAGCACATATAAGTGTGTAAAAAATGATCTTGCCGAACGTTACATAGCCATGCGCGTTGGGAATCAACCCTATTCTAAGAGCGCTGCCATCTTCGCGTTCTTTGATAATATGGCCGGCTATAGGGATGACAATGAAGAACATGCCAAATATTGCCCACGCCGGTACATTGTGCTGCACTGAGTTCATGTGCAGGGTGTATTGCTTTTCGTTGTTAAGTGGTTCCTGTTTTATGCCTATTCCCTGCATGATATTCTTTAGCTTGTCCATATTTGCTGTGTCATTATCTTGCGCGGGTTCTTTGTTTAAAGCGGTAAGCCGGTTCATCAGGATATTGGAGCAGGAATAAGTTATGTATTTGTCGAGAGCTGTGGTTATGGCATTGCGGAATGTTGGTTTTGAAACGGGATCGAAGAATAGTTGAATGTTGACTTTGTCCCGCATTTCTCTTGCCGGGAGATTTGCACTTAGCCCGGTTTTCGTAGCTATGTCGTTGACGACAATATTAGCCGAGTTAACGATCTCAGCGGTTGTTCCTTTTGGGATGATTACGCCAATTTTGTATTTACCAGTATTCAAAAGGTCTTTCAACTGTTCGTTAGATAAGGGTTTGCCATCGAGAGAGTCTATGACGTGGAAATTCCTGCTTTGTTTTAGGCCTGTTGCAATTTGTTTTGCAACACTCCCGTTGTCATTGTCTACAAGTAGCAGGTCGAATTTTAATTCCTGGTAGTCTTTGAAAGGGGCATCCTGTATGAGTGCCATTACGATGATGAGTGCTGCAGGCATGACCAGTAACAAAAGCAGCCCGGATACGTCCCGCCGCATCAGTTGCCATTCTTTTAGTATGGTTGCTGTTATCTTTCTCATTGTTAATCCCTTACTGAATGCCCGGTATAATGAAGAAATACATCTTCCAGTCTTTGACAGCCAGTTGTTTTTGAAATAAGGTCTTTTGGTGTTCCCCGGGTTACGTACTTGCCTGCGTCTATTATCACTACCTCGTCACAAATTTGTTCGGCTTCGTCCATGAGGTGAGAAGTGTAAAGAATGGTTTTGCCCCTGTTGCGATACTCTTTCAGGAAGTCAAGTATCATGGCGCGCGACTGTACGTCAACACCGGCAGTAGGCTCATCAAGCAGCAGTAAGTCAGGGTCGTGTAGCAGCGAAGCAATAATATTAGCCCTGCGCTTCATGCCACCGCTATAGGCATTGACCCTTTTGCCGGCGTGCTTATCGAGGCCAAGGCGCTCAAGCAGGTGTTGTTTCCTGCTCGCAATAGTATTACGGTCAAGTCCATAAAGCCTGCCTATGTAATCAAAATTCTCATTCGCCGTAAGGTTGCCAAAAAGAGCTATTTGTTGTGGCACCATGCCCATAACACTGCCAATGGCCGTAAGGTCTTTAGCACAATCTTTGCCGGCTATTTGGGCGATGCCGCTATCGGCCTTTACAATGCCGCACAGGATATTGAAGCATGTTGTCTTTCCCGCACCGTTAGGGCCTAGTAGCCCAACTATCCTGTTCTTTTCAACATAAAATGAAAAGCCGTTTAACGCAGGTGTCCATGCGCCTTTGTAGTTCTTGTGAATATCTTTTATCTCGATGGCGTATGACATCCTGAGGGGTAGTTGCAATTATTCGGGATAGCTAAGGTCGCGTACGAGCTTTTCGGGCAATTTTGGTAATAACTGCCTTGGTAACAGGAATGACGTTAGTTCTGCCAACTCCCTGAAAATATAATGGCTGTCTGCCGCACCCCGCAAGTACTCTGCGCCGCTACTGCCACCCGTGCCCACGCGCTTGCCTATTGTGCGCTGACCAGGTGGATGTGCCTGTGTCGCCACATGGAGAGCATCTCGTCAATTTCAAGCAATGTATTGAGTAATTCGTAGGGTAACTGCAATAACGGATGATCCCTGTAAAGCATAATAAAAAGCGCATTCCGATTAGCATCGGCGCTAAATGAACGATTTGCCGGGTATTGTGCTTCATCAATAAACAGCGTGTCAAATGCCCCGAGGTTTGCTCGCTCCATCTCGGATAAGCTTCTGTCATAAGCATCCCTGTACCCGACCCAAAAGTCTGTGCCGCTCTCTGCCCAATACATTTTGTTCTTTATAAAAGGCATGCGTTCCAGCCATTGGTTGATGAGGACGAGGAGTGATTTTTCACTTTCAGCCTGTTTTACTTTTTCTTTATCTCCGTCGTTAAGGAATTTCGTGTAATAATCCTGCCCATGCCTTTGGTTATACTTAAGTCCGAGGGATGCTTCTATGATCTTGAATTGTATGCTTTGAAATCCTGATGCAGGGCGTAACAGGTCCCTGAAATCCAAGAAATCGAGTGGTGTCATGGTTTCCAGTATGCCCATTTGCTGCACTGCCACTTCCAGAATACTGCAAATACGTTTCAGGCGATGCACGCTATTATAGATATCGGGTGCATTATTGTGGATATTGGGCTGCTTGAAGACTTCTCGTACTATCGACAATTCATGTATGATCTGTTTGAACCACAATTCATAAGACTGGTGAATGATAATGAACAGCATTTCATCATCAGCCCGTATACCCTCTTTTTCACTTTCGGGGTGTTGTGCTGTTAGTAATTTGTCCAGTTGGAGATACTCGCCATAATATACAGGGGCACGTTGCTTCATTTCCATGGGGTTAAATTACAAAAATAAAACGGTTCGGTATAAATGCCCCCAAATGAAACAGATCAAAGCGTCATTGCTGCCTACAAATATGCTCTCTTTAAAGGCCGCAATCTGTTACCCTAAGCAAATTTATTTTTTGAATAACGGGGCCGATGAAGGTATAATTTCGGGCAAGGGCTTGTTTGCGGTTAATAATTTTTAATTGGTCTAGTTGAAATGCTTTGTGGGGTCATCTTATGCATTTTCTTTTAAGGTATAAAGGGGTATAAACGGGTATAAAAAACGGGGTAAAAGGTATAAAAAACGTGGTTTTGGGTATAATTTATACCCTGCTTTTTAGGGTGGGGAGAGAAAATCACAACCCATTGGCAACCCCGGAAGGGTGCCAAAAGAGTTGAAGTTCATGATACAATCTGTCAAAGAGCTTACCCGGTATTTCCGGGGTGTTACTAAGTAAAGTTACGAAATGAGGGTAGGGGTATCCAAATCTATTTTGCATGATGGTACAGTAACAGTACCATCATGGTGTGGTTGCTTTTTGAAAGCCGCTTTGGTTGCGGGTTGGGTGGATAAAGATTTATTTTTGCAACGCATGACCGGAACATAAGCGTTTAATGATATTCAGGATAGTTGTGCGATGATATTAGTCAAAATCAGGCCAACAACATAGGCGGAGTTTTATAGCTGTTTCCGGTTACCCGGAGTTTAATGCCGGGTTGTCGTGGACTGTTTTTATAGTATAAAATTGCGGAATTAGTTATTTAGAATAAAGCCCATAAAAATTACTTTATTATTTTTGAATGTTATGAACAGCAGTTATTTGCCTAAAGTAAGTGTAGCAGCCATTAACAAGGCCAAAGGGTTGGCCGATGTGAATGAGCTATATGACCTTTTGGCGCAGCCGTTGCATGAAGAACTGTACCGCCGCAAATCTTTCGATTTCCTGGATGAGTTATCAGACGGGCAGCAATTACTGTTGTCATATGACTATGCACGTATGCAGGTAGGGCAGGGCGGCTTTATACAGTTTATAGAGAACGGATATATTGGGATGCTGCCGTCTATGATAGAGCAGTTGTATAAAATAGGGGCTGATGAAATGGCCCGCGTGCTGGATGATGTATTGAAAGTTTATGTACTTAACCGAGAATTGCTGAGTAAGCCAAATACCGTTGAAGAGTTTGCCCAGCTATATGATGAACTAAAGGAATTTGAAGGAATCGATGAGCGATTTGCGAAATATAATGACCCTACGGTGAAGTTAATGCTTGATTATGCGGTGGCTCATTTGAATGAATTTATCACGCCATTATCTTAGCCTTATTGCGGCATAGTGTACATAACGTTTAATATGCCGGAAGTCTTGTTTTACAGTATGTATCCCTTTATACAATGCTTCCTCCGGTTTCGCAGGTAATTGCCTGCATTGGTTTATTACCAGAGCTGCCATTAAAAATGTATAGGCGCAAAAGGTCGGGTCTATATCCAGAAAAAACTTCACACTTACTATTGCAAGGTTTGTTATTTGCTTCTTGAACATGCTAATATTCTCTTTCACACAGCATAAAGAGTAAAAACTATGCCAACCCTTTGAAAGGTGCAAATTGAGTTGTAATCAGCGATCTTTAACAGGGGGATAAAAACGAAACTATAGTGTTAAACACCTAGTTGTTGCCTGAGTTGTTGCGGCACATCAACATGATTTTGTATCATGGCTTTAGCATGTTCCCTTGCGGCGTCGATTTGTTTTGTGTCGAGGTACAAAAGCAAAAGGTTGTTATTCGCAATACTATTTACCGGATCTGTTTTAAGGTATGTTTTCAGGTAAGAGATCGCGCCATTGAAATCCTTTTTCTCCATAGCAACGCGTGCCAGGTAAAAGTCACATTCGAAATACCCACTTTTGTTTTTTTCCTTAAGCAGGTATTGTTCTGATTGCATTACCGAATCCTGCTTCTGTAGCATTACGCCATAATAGAAGTTCAGGTATTTCTCATTGGGGTTTAGCTTATATGCTTTGCGGAACAGAACATAAGACTGCTTCTCGTCATCGAGCCGGGCGGCAAGCATCATATTGGCGTATGCAGAATTAGGCGATGTTTCGGCTGCGCTTGCCCAGAAGGTGAGTTTATTTTCGAAATTCTTCTGGTGCATGAAATTCATGACCGCAAAAATGCAGGCCACAGCCACTCCACCGACAAACAATTGCTTTTCGGCAAGTTTGTTACGAAGTAACACGGTTTGTGAGAGCAACAACAAAATGCCGATCATAGGAAGATAGAGGCGATGCTCGAAAGATTGCTCATTCAGGTTGCTCGGTACAAATAGTACCGGAAGCAAGAATAATAAAAAGATAAGCAGCCCGCTTAAGACTATCTTCAGGTTACGTTGCTTATTGAGTAATATGATGGCTATAAATATTGCTATTGCAGCAATGCCATAATAATAAACAGTGTCTGCCTGTGTTGGGAAAACACTCAGGTTAAACGGCAGCAGCACCTTGCCTATGTATTGAATGATGAGCGGTAACCTTGGGATGAAGTCGTGTGCTATTTGTGCGGGTGATATGTTAGTTTGGACTGTAGCGCTTGCCCTAACTGCAAACCAGATGGCAAAACAGCCTACCCATACAGCATATTGGATGAGGTTGCGCTTGTCCAGCCAGTTCTTTTGTAGCACTAATACCAACAATACAAAAGCAACGGGAGCGGCGAAAACGGCAGTTTCTTTTGTGAAAAACGCCAGCAGCAAAAACAGGGTACCCAGGACAAGCGAAACGGGTTTGCCTTCATTGGAATAGTTTATAGTATGCAGCAGGAAGGATAAAATGAAAATGGCGAGCATCGTATCGTTTCTGCCGGGTATCCACGCCACGGCCTGGGATAACACAGGATGCACCGCAAAGATGAGGCACAGGATAAAATTGACAGTATCCTTAATGTTAAGCTTACGGAATAACCTGAATAACAGCAATACAGACCCAAGATGCAGCAATACATTGATTATGTGATAGCTGGCTATATTTTGTCCGTGATCGCTGATATGGTAATTCAATATCATTGTATCCATGAATAGCGGACGATAATATGGGTCTTTAACGGGGTCGAACAGGCCGCGCTGAAAGGATGTAATTAAGTTGCCCAGGTCTTCATTATAAGAGGCGAAATCGCGGATGAAAATGGAGTCATCAAGTTCGGTCAAATCAAATGAAAAGGCAGGGAAATAAACTACAAGCACAGCGATAACCAACAGGATAAAAGGGTTGGGTATCCTAAATCCTCCTCCTGTACTATTGTGAGCAGGCATAGATTTCCCATTTGCCTGCTGTTGTATAGAAGACTGGTTGACTTTATGTTTACTCACTTATCAGAATTAAGCCCCTTTAGAGGGTTGGGGCGCTTAATGTGAATGAATTTCTTCGTGGGTGCCGTGTTCGTGCAGCATGTTTTGAGCTTTCTCCACTATATCCTTGCTGCCGTGTGCTATGACAAGGTATTTACCTGCCACCAGCGCATCATGATATTTCTTTTCATTCCCATCTTTTATGCCAATAGTGGCCAATGCAGAAGCAAGCCCCCCACCTATGAGGCCAATATCGAAACCAGCGATAGCGCCTACCAGTGCGCCGGCACCATAAAGCACACCTACGCCAGGTATAGCGAACATGCCTACACCTGTCAGAATCCCTAACGTAGTTCCTAAAATTGTACCCGCACCTATACCCGCAGACTTTATCGGACTTTTGGGCATAATGTGCATTTTGTCGTCTATTTCTTCGGTCTCAGCAAGACCCATTATTGATAAATGAGATACAGGGTATCCGCCATCTTTTAATTTTGCCACAGCATCCACTGCAAGGTCGTGGTTGTCATATACACCAATAGTTGCGTTCATAAAATGAAAATTTTGATAAAAATAAGTTATTGCTGCTACATTATATAGCTACAGAAAAAGTATTCCACGGTGAGTTAAGTTTTTTTTAAATATTTATTACGGGTTGCAAAGAATAATATTTAACCCGCCACCAGTTGGCCCGCCAATTTGCGTAAATTTGCAGTATAATAATAATTTTTCTTTGATGAAGTTTGCGTTTTACGGTCATGCTTGTTTCGCTATAGAAACAGGAGGTAAAAAAATATTATTTGATCCCTTTATCTCGGGTAATGAGCTGGCGAAAGGCGTAGTTGACCCGCAGAAAATTGAGGCCGATTCAATTCTTGTCTCTCACGGACATGGCGACCACGTTGGCGATCTGCTGGATATAGCCAAAAGGACAGGGGCAAAAGTGATAGGGGCGTATGAAGTAGTGAGTTGGGCAGAGCGGAACGGGATATCAAATATTCATCCCATGAACTTTGGACCGTATAATTTTGACTTTGGGAAGCTGCGGTTCGTTCCGGCATGGCACAGCAGCTGCCTGCCTGATGGCAGTTACGGCGGCAACCCGGGTGGTTTTGTTGTGCAGGCAGCTGAAGGAAATTTTTACTATAGCGGTGATACATGCGTGATGCTTGATATGCAACTTATCCCCAAGTATGCAAAACTTGATTTTGCGATCCTTCCGGTGGGTGGTAACTTTACGATGGACGTGGATGATGCCTTGATGGCTGCAGAATTTATTAAATGTGATAGGGTTATTGGGATACACTTTGACACCTTTGGCTATATAAAAATTGACCACGAGGCAGCAAAGAAAAAATTCAGGGATGCAGGCAAAGAACTAATATTGCCAAAAATAGGAGAAACGATTACCTTGTAATCTGATTTATAACAAACAGTTTTAAAATAAGGACAGCCCCATTCGGGGTTTGGGTATGGCTAAAGTTATAGCAATTGCGAATCAAAAAGGAGGAGTGGGGAAGACCACAACAGCAATCAATCTTGCAGCAAGCCTTGCTGTGCTTGAGTACAAAACATTGCTGGTAGATGCAGACCCCCAGGCAAACAGTACAACGGGCAATGGTTTTGACCTGAAGAACATACAAATAAGCTTGTATGACTGTATGGTGAATGAAACACCAATTTCACAGGTGGTACTGGAAACACAAACACCTAACCTGAACCTGGTGCCGAGTCACCTGGACCTGGTGGGTGCGGAAATAGAACTGATCAATCATCCAAACAGGGAGTTTGTATTGCGTAAGGCATTAGAGCCTGAGCTGGCTAATTACGATTTCGTCATTATAGATTGCTCGCCGTCTTTAGGCCTTATTACTGTTAACGCATTGGCGATAGCCGACAGTGTGGTGATACCTGTGCAGTGCGAATACTTTGCGTTGGAAGGGTTGGGTAAGCTGCTGAACACGATAAAAATAGTTCAGACGCGCATTAATTCTAACCTGAAGATAGAAGGTATACTGATGACCATGTATGATGGCCGTCTGCGCCTGAGTAACCAGGTTGTTGAAGAAATTAAAAACCATTTTGGAGACCTCGTGTTCAATACCATTTTGCATCGCAATACAAGATTAGGTGAGGCGCCCAGTTTTGGTATGCCTGCACTGCTGTATGATGCCGAAAGCACAGGGGCGATCAACTACCTGAACCTGGCGAAGGAAATACTGCAGAAGAACAACATGACCAAAATAAAGAACGAGGATAAAATACTAGAAACCGATGAGCATGGCGCAGATCAATAAGAAACAGGGGTTGGGCAAGGGTATCCGCGCACTGCTTGATACCATAGACGACGAGATAAACACGCCAAAGGAAGGCGTGCCTGCTGTTTCGGGCCAGAAAGAAAATGCTAATTCAGCTCCTGCAACATCGCGTATACCGCTCGACCTGATCGAAGTTAACCCGAGCCAACCGCGCCATGATTTTGATGAGGCTGCGCTTGTAGAACTTTCTGAAAGCATAAAGCTGCACGATATTATACAACCGATTACGGTTGTAAAAACTGCAACAAATAAATACCAGCTTATCAGTGGTGAGCGCCGGGTGCGCGCATCTAAGATGGCAGGGCTTAAAGATATACCTGCCTACATACGCACTGCAGATGGTCAAGGCATGCTGGAAATGGCACTGCTGGAGAACCTGCAGCGAGAGAACCTGAATGCGATTGAAATAGCATTAAGCTACAGGCAGTTGATGGATGAATGTGGCCTGACGCAAGAGCAGGTAGCAGACAGGATGAAGAAGGAACGCAGCACGGTTACTAACTATTTGCGCTTATTGAAATTGCCGCCGGATATACAAAAAGCTGTGCGCGATAACCAGATAAGCATGGGGCATGCGCGCGCAATAATAGGACTGGAGCACGTGGAGCAACAGCTGTATGTGTTTCGCGAGACGATGCAGCGTGGGCTTTCCGTAAGGCAGGTAGAGCAACTGGTAAAAGACATGGCGGCTGAAAAGTCACCTGTCCCCGGTAAAGTCACCGGCGTGAAATTACCTCCGGCATATAAACGCATTGAGGACAGCATGGCTTCGCATTTTTCGACAAGGGTAAAGCTTGACCGCAAGAAAAATGGTAAAGGCAATATTACCATTGAGTTCTACAATGATGAGGACCTGGAGCGCATCATGGATAAGATGAAGTTGTAACGCTCATGATCTACGATTCCCTTCTTAAAAATGCCAAAGAACACCAAAAGGAATACAAGCGCCTGCTGGAGAAAGGGAACTTCAATAAAATGCTGAAAGTACTGCCCGATCTGCATGAGGAGGTCTTTGCCAAAATAGACTGCCTGCAATGTGCCAATTGCTGCAAGAACCATTCCCCACGGTTTAAGCAACCCGATATAAAACGTATAGCCAAACGCCTGCGCATGAAAGAAGGGGACCTGGTTGAACAATATTTACAGCTTGATGATGAAGGGGATTATGTAACGCGCACCAAACCTTGCCCATTTCTTGCGGAGGATAATACCTGCAATATATACGAGGACCGACCCAGCGACTGTGCTCGTTATCCGTATACAGATGAAGACGTTTTCCTGAAACGCACACAGCTTACATTGAAGAATACTACGGTATGTCCTATATCTTATACGGTGATGGAGGGGTTGCTGAAAATGACGAAATAATACTGCGCACTTTTTTAATGTTCACCAGGTGAGCTATTTGCCACTAGCTATTGACAGCAGGAAGAAAATAAGCCCAACGATACCCACTACTAACAATATACCAACCCACAGCCTGCTTTAAATATGCCTTCTACAACCTGACAACTACTTAATGTTAGTAGTAACGACATAATGATCAATGACAAGTTTCTCATGTTTTTTATATTTTTTATAATCAATTCGGAATGATATAATAATAAATCGTGCCAATGTGGTACCTGCCAATTTTGTGATTTATGTGCCTGCCGTTGGCACAGTATTATTAATTGTTGGATAACTAAAAAATTATTAGTCATGAGATCACTATTGTATATTATCGCTGTAATCCTGCTGATCGGATGGGCGTTAGGCGCGTTTGCATGGGGCGCGGGTAATTTGATTTATATCTTATTAGTACTTGCAATTGTTTCTTTCCTGTTAGGTGTTATTCGCCGGGGGAATGTGTAGAGCGGCGGGCTATGAGAAGGGAGGAACATTGCTTATTTTGCGCTCATGCAATCTGCGATACGCTTGCTGAGACAAGATGATAACCCAACTATAGCTGCCATAATCCGCGCGGTGCTTACCGAATTCAATGCGGCAAAACCGGGTACTGTTTACTACGATCCTACTACCGATGATCTGTATAAATTGTTTCAGGTGTCCAATGCTGAGTATTGGGTGCTTGAGGTTGATGGGAAAGTAGTTGGTGGGTCAGGGATTTATCCAACAGAGGGGTTGCCTGAAGGTTGTTGTGAATTGGTGAAGCTCTATATACTGCCTGAAGTGCGTGGCAAGGGTTTGGGAAAGAGGCTGATAGAGCAATGCTATGCAAGCGCGACAAATTTTGGCTACAGGCAAGTGTACCTGGAAACAATGCCGGAGCTTAAAAACGCGATGGGCCTGTATGAGCGTTGCGGCTTTGAATATCTGAAGGGGCCGCTTGGCAACTCCGGGCACTTTGGTTGTGACCTGTGGATGCTGAAAACATTTTAGGGAATCCAAACTATCATTCCGTTGTCTATATTTTCTCTCCCTGCTGTGCATAGTTGAAGCCTGCGTCTTTTACTGTTCTTTGTTTTGTCTTATCCCATAGTAATGGATTGGTGTGGTTGAAGTGGATGAGGTGTACTTTGGCTTTTGTTTCTGCGGTTTCTTTTTCGAAGAGCTGCATAGTCTCTGTTACCAACGGGTGGGGTACATTGGCGAGATTGCGGGCCGGGAGATCGTTCTGGTCGTAGAAGGTGGCATCAACCAAGGCTATGTCTACACTTTTGGTTACCTCTATGATGCCGGTTTCCCAAAAGCGCCCATTTATTGATATCGGGGATGAAGAGGTATTTTTTGTTGGGGGTCTCAATCCGGAAGCCGGCTGTTTCGGAGTACTCATCGCGATGTGGCACGTGGTAAGCAAATACCTTGATGCCGCTGCCGAGGCTTACTGCAGCATCGTTATTTACCCCATGTTTGTATTCTTCGATTTCTATGGGCTGTATATTATGTATGTTCACGAGCTGGCTCCAGGGGCCGTTGGTCTCGAGGTATTTTTTTAGTTTGGGGAGGGTGTATACCGGCACTTCGTGGGTGCTCATCACTTCTTTGCCCAGGTGCATAAGGCCTGTGTAGTGGCCCATGTGGGCATGGGTGATGAAGATGCCATCTGGCAGGAAATCGTATTTGCCATTGGTGAGTTGTTTGAAATACTGCAACTGCTCTTTAATGTCGGGTGTGGCTTCGAAGAGCCACCATTGTTTTGTTGCGGGGTTAACGAGTGCGAGTGACACAACATAGCGGCGCAGCTTTTCATCTTTCCAGGTGCGGGCACAACATTGCCTGGTGCAGCCCATATGCGGATAGCCGCCATCCTGTGCTACGCCCAATACTACAATGTGTGGCCCATCTGCGTTTTGTGCGACCGCGTTTAAAGAAAAGACAAGGAGAAATATGCAGATATAATTTTTCATTGTTGCTCACTTTTTTAAAAATAAACCTGTTTTTTGTTAACTACCATATAATCAGCCAGTTGTGATAAAATTATTGCTCACTTATTGCTCATTCGCTGCTCACAGCTACTGCTCACTTAATCAGCTAACCACAAATGCCATGGGAAACTTCACAAAGTTTGCCCTGATTTGCCTCCCGCCTTCAAAGAACTTTTGTTAGCCCGAGTGATAACGAAGTAAAGTTCGCATCAATTACTGACGCAAAAAAATAGATTTTCCATGATGGTACAGTAACAGTACCATGACAGTACAGTAATAGTACCATCATGGAAAATAGTTGGTTTTACCGCCTGGTTAGGATGAGTTTCGGGTGTTTTAGTGACGGTTTTTTATGGTGTGTTACGCCTGTGGAAAATTGTCCTGCCGTTCTATTGTTTGCTTATGGAGTTCTTCAGCGAAGCCTTAATGTCGGGTGAGGCATAACCTGAGAATTTGCCGAGTACCACGCCTATCATATCTTTCCTGCCATCGGGCACTGCAAACTGCGCGGTATTTGTGCGCAGGTACCGGGCCAGCTCATACACCTGGTGGTAGCCATTGTATGCATTCTCTGAAGCAGTGAATGCACTTATTGCTTTTTCGATGTCGCCATCTATGAGCGCTTTGTAGCCTTCCTGTTCGTATTGTTTTGCAGATGCCTCGTTCTTATATGCCGATATTTTGAAGGAACTGCTTTTCATATCGATATTGGCGACGGCATATTTGCTGACCTGATTGATGTTGCTTACGGTTTGCTGAATGTCTGTAATTGCTTCTTTTGTTTGCGTTGTGGCCGAGGATGAAGCAAGCCGGGTAGCCAGTTCGTTTATCTGTGTGCTGGCTACGGTAATGCTGTCCTGCACACCCTGCAGTTGTGTCCCTCTCATGCTTTGCCAATTCTATATCCAGCTTAGTGCGGGCGAAATCGATCTTAGCCAATTCTTCTGCATTCCTGGTCTTAGAGCATTGCTGAAAGGTGATGGCCATAGAAATGAGCACCGGTATAGCGCCCCAGAGCGTAGATGGCTGCAAAAAGAAAGGGCGTTTGATGTTCTGCACCTCTACTTTTAATTTTTCTACTTCCTTCTCCAGCTTCTGGCATTCGAATTCCAGTTTCTGTTCGTTAGTATAAGGCATAAACGATAATTTGAAATAAAGATAAGTTTATTATTGTGCGGCGGCAACCGTTAAAAAACGGTATTTTAGATGTGCCCGGCGATAGGGATAGAAAGTAGTTGTTGAAGGAGCATATTGCCGGGTTGTAATTGCTATCCCGTATATTTGTGTATCATCAAATTCTACAACGCAAAGCATGGCGAGAGGTATATTGGGTTTTATTGTTGCTTTCCTTTCGTGCTGTTGTGCCGTTGCCCAAAATGAAGGCGATAATTTCCGCAATACCCAGTTCTCGTCAGGGCGTGTAAATGACGCGTATAAGAGGTATAACGATACAATTGCCGCTGAATTCAGAAAGAAAGGGATGGCCTACCCGCCAAAGGATATTTACATACGCGCCTTTAAGTCGCAGAATGTGATGGAGTTATGGGCGCGCAACAATGAAGCCGGCGAATATAAACTGGTGAAGACCTATTCCATTTGCGCCATATCGGGCAAACTTGGCCCAAAGCGCACGCAGGGTGACAGGCAGGTGCCCGAGGGCTACTATTTTATAGAAGAATTTAACCCTAAGAGTGAATACCACCTGTCTATGCTGCTGAATTACCCTAACTATACCGATCGTATCAACGGAACGGGAAGTAATATTGGCGGTGATATATACATACATGGAGGTTGCGTGACAATAGGCTGTATGCCGATGACGGATGATGGCATAAAAGAATTGTATACCGTATGCCTGAGCGCTAAAATGAACGGGCAGGAATTTATACCTGTACACATTTTCCCGACCAAGCTGAACAGGAGTGGTATGAACTATCTAAAAAGTGAATTTCCCGGAGATCCGGTTAAGCAGCAGTTCTGGGCAGACCTGAAGGTTGGGTATGACTACTTTGAGAAATACCATAAGTTGCTGCCGGTGATGTATAGCCCGGATGGCAGGTATGCTAACTGAGTTCAAATCCAAGAATCCTCCCTACCTTTGTGCACCTATGCGTTCTATTGGTTTGGCATTTGTGTTATTGCTGATCATTACCCTTATTTCCTGCGAGAAGGAAGTGCATATCAGTATGAGTTCCTCGCCCAGCCAAATAGTGGTGCAGGGTGGGGTAGAGACCGGCCTGCCGCCTTATGTGTTCCTCACCTCCACTATCAACTTTTTTGCAACTGTGGACCTGAGCACGCTGGAAAAGAGCTTTATTCATGGTGCGGTAATTACTGTGTCGGACGGTAGCAGAACGATCCCACTGAGGGAATACTCCTTTGATACAGGCACGGTGGCGAAATTCTACATTTATACTATAGATACAGCCAACTTGCCGGGCTTTATGATAGGTGAGCCCAGCAAATTCTATACACTTTCTATAACGTACGATGGCAAAACCTATACATCTATCACCAAGATACCCACGCCCAAAGCAATTGATTCCATGTGGTTTGCAGAGCCGTTATTTAAGACACCCCGCACACCCGACAGTGCTAAGCAACTTTTTGCCAATTTTACAGACCCGGACACTCCGGGTAATTATGTGCGGTACTATACCAAGCGTAACAGTGAAGACTTCTTCGCATCGGACCAATTCAATGATGAAGTGGTGAATGGCGCACCGCTGACCAATATTCCGCTGTATGCCGGTTTTCCGAATTATGGTGAGGCGGTGAATGCTGATTCTCTCCGTTACTTCTATAAAGGGGATACGGTTACCCTGAAGTGGTCGGCGATAGATAAAAAAGTTTATAATTTCTGGAACTCCTTTGCGTATGCACGAAATGCATTGGGCAACCCGTTTGCATCTCCTATTAATTTGCAGACGAATATGACCAACGGAGCGCTTGGTATATGGGCGGGGTATGGCAGTACTGAGATGACATTGGTAGTGAAATAGAGGGTATTCCACAACATAATCTTTGTAATGTGAATAGTAGCTGCCAGAATTTGATACATCGGCAATTCTTTCGCACCTTTATTGCTTAATTAATCCCTTAAAACAGTAAGGGTAAAAGGATTATGAGTGATATTGAAAAAGTACATTGCCTGATCATAGGTTCGGGGCCTGCGGGATATACCGCAGCTATATATGCAGCACGTGCAAATCTGAAACCGGTATTATATCAGGGGCTGCAACCCGGTGGACAGCTGACCATTACTACCGAGGTGGAGAACTATCCCGGCTACCCGAATGGTATCATGGGGCCGCAGATGATGATTGACTTTGAGCAGCAGGCACAACGTATGGGTGCCGATATACGCTGGGGCATGATCACAAAAGTTGACTTTTCGGTGAGGCCGTTTAAAGTTGAGGTGGATGAGGAGTCGTGGATAGAAGCTGATTCTGTTATCATAGCTACGGGAGCATCGGCCAAGTGGCTGGGGCTGGAGTCGGAGCAACGTCTGAACGGGCACGGTGTTTCGGCCTGTGCAGTGTGCGATGGTTTCTTTTTTAAGGGGCAGGAGGTAGCAATAGTAGGTGCGGGTGACACTGCCTGTGAGGAAGCGCTTTACTTATCGAAGCTGTGCAGCACGGTACATATGTTTGTGCGCAAAGGTGAGATGCGTGCCAGCAAGGTGATGCAGGACAGGGTGCTGAAGACCGCCAACATAAAAGTTTACTGGAACACTGATACTGTGGAAGTGATGGGTGACCGTGTGGTGGACAGTGTGAAGGTGCGCAATAATGTAAGCGGCGAAGAAAGTGTTATTCCGCTGAAAGCGTTCTTTGTTGCGATAGGGCACGAGCCCAACTCCAAGCTTTTTAAAGGTATGCTGGATATGGATGACCAGGGCTACCTGATAACGCAGCCCGGGTCTACGAGGACCAACATAGCGGGTGTATTTGCTGCAGGTGATGTGCAGGATAAGATATACCGGCAGGCGGTGAGTGCAGCAGGAAGCGGCTGTATGGCTGCACTGGATGCGGAGCGCTACCTGGGGGCACTGGAACATTAATTCAATCCAGGAGTGAGATATTCCCTGATATTTATTTTAGCTTGCGTTGCCGCATTTAGCTGTGCAGGCCAGGATAATACTAATGTTTACTTTAACGACATATTGGTTGTAGCTATTAGCGATGGTGCTCGTATTGATGGAGAAGATCTTGGTGTTATTAAATTCACTGAGAATGGCTTTAAAGCCAAGTGCACCAGGTTTGATGCCATGAGTAACCTTACTTTTCAATGCAGGAAAAGAGGTGGTAACCTGATGAAGTTAAAAACGGTGAAGCCGCCTGATGTATGGAGTACTTGTTACCGCATAACAGCAGTTGCTTATAAGGTGCCTGACCCGCAAAAGTATGTAAAGGAAATATTATGGCATGGTCCGAGGAAGCTAACTTTTGCCGACTTCAAAGATACGCCGCAGGCAAGCCATCCGGCAGAGATGGCGGCATTAACATTCGGCAGGTTTGGCTATGAAGTGAGCAGGGGCAAGTTGCAAGTATTCTGTAAGTTTCATTGCTACAAGAGCTGGATAAGGCAAACCCATGCAGGTGACGCATATACACTGGCGCATGAGCAGGCGCACTTTGATATTACGGAGATATTCGCCCGCAAGCTGCAGAAAGCATTTATAGAAGAAAATATTACTGCTGACAATTTGCAAGAGGCCAACAATATATACGTTCAATTAAATGCAGAGTGCAAGAGGTTTCAGCAGCGATATGATGATGAAACTGCGCATGGCGGGAATCGTGAGCGTCAACGGGAATGGCTGGTTGCCATTTACCATGAGTTGTCTGAGTTGCCAGAATATAACGTTGATTGAATTGAATACCCGCACTATTGCGGCACCGAATGCAGTGCAACCCGATTGCCTTCGCAGTCAATAAATACAGCCATGTAGCCGTATTCGGGCGATATCTGAGTTTTGGGGACAACTACCTTACCGCCTGCAGCTTCAATCCTGTCCAATACGATCTGTACATCTGGGTTGGCATTGAGATAGATAAGCGGTCCGTCTGTAGCGGAAGGGATATGGAAGCCTTCGGTGCGAACGAGCGCGCCTCCTACATTAGTCATCATATTTTCCAACGGGAACATACGCATTTGAATTTGCGGTGTGTCCATAGGGATCATTTGAATGCCGAAAATCGTTTCGTAGAATTTCTGCGCCCTGTTGAGGTCTGTTGTTGGTATCTCGAACCAACTGATAGCGTTTGTCATAGCCATAAAATGATGATCAGTATTTAGCTAAGTTAGAGAAAAAGTCATCTTAATCCGATGAAGAATTCTTAAAAATACTTAATAGTCTGCCAAGTGATCAGCCGCGATACCCACCTACTTCGTCGGATTTCATACGCTTCAACTGCTCGCTCAACCTGCTTTCTTCAATATCCAGCTCGTGTTCCAGTTTTTTCAGAACATCGCTGGTCATGGCGGCTTCCTTGTGCAGCTTAATGATGATCTGGCGCTCAAAGTCCAATACATGTTTCTGCGCTTTAGCGTATTCCATCAGGGTCATGTTTGCCTTGTGGCCAAGAGGTTTATCTTCATCTCCCTGCTCGCTTACGAGCCTGAGGTTGATCTCGTATTTGCTGCGCAGGCGGCGGACAACTTCGTCCTCGAATTTGCCATCGGCAATGTGTTCGTCTATGAATGCGACTGCCTGTGTGCCTATGTGCTTGCGTATCTCGTTCTCTTCCTCGCGGGCTTTGGCGAGGTCGGGTTTTATCTTCAGCATCCTGATGAGTATCCTTAATGACAGCCCGTGTACGACCAGTGTGAGGAAGATGACGCAGAAGGTGATGAAAAGGATCATATCGCGCTGTGGGAAGGCTCTGCCATCGGCCAGGGTGAGCGGTATTGCCAAAGCTGCTGCCAGCGATACCACGCCACGCATACCCGCCCAGGATATGATGAGCACGTAACGCCAGTCGATCTTTTCTTTATGTTTTTTACGGAGATTGGCTATCCAAAGGGGGAGGTAAGCACCGGGGAAGACCCAGAGTATGCGCACTAAAATAGCTACAGTGGTAATGAGTATTCCATATCCAAAAGCCTGGAGGAGTGAGCCAGCCTCTATCGTTCTCAGAATAGACGGTAGCTGCATGCCTATAAGTATGAACACAAAGCCATTGAGCAGGAATTCGATGGTGATCCAGAATGAGGTGGCCTGCATGCGGGTCTGGTAGGTGAGGGAATCGTGGGAACGGTGTGAGAGGTATAGCCCGGCGGAAACCACTGCGAGGACGCCGGAAAATTTAAAATGCTCTGCCAGCAGGTAGGCTACATAGGGTGTAAGGAGTGTAAGGGCAACTTCAATGGTGGCGTTGTTCTTGATACGGTTGTGGCCGTGTTGCAGCACCCAGCCCAGCGCAAGGCCGATGCCGATGCCCCCGGCTGCAACCCAAACGAATTGCAGGCTGGCCTCCCAGAGAACGAAAGAGCCGGTGACAATGCTGGCGATGGCATAGCGGTATGCGACGAGCGCGGAGGCATCGTTCACGAGGCTTTCGCCCTCGAGTATGGAGACCACGCGCTTATTCATGTTGAGGCCACGGGTAACAGATGTAGCAGCCACGGCATCGGGTGGGGATATGACCGCACCCAGTAAAAAACTTAACTGCCAGGTGAATCCAGGGATGATATAATGCGCCACCACGGCTATGGATATCACCGTGAAGAACACCAGGCCTGTTGCCAGAGAGATGACCGAGCGTTGCTCTGCTTTGAAGTCGTGCCAGGAGAGGCGCCATGCGGCAGTGTATAACAATGGTGGCAGGAATACGAGGAATACTGCATCGGGTTGGAGTATCATATCGGGTAGCTGGGGTGTGAACCCGATGATGAGCCCCGCAAATACCAGCATAATAGCCTGTGGCACTTTAAGCCGTTCCACGATGGCAGAGAGGGCAATGATGACCACCATTAAGAATACTATGATCTCTATACTTGGCATAAGCTCCCGAAGATAAGAAGGGATGATGAAATGAGGAAGTTCATTGGAGTGGAAGGTATGTATGTTGGCTATCAATAATTTATGGTAGTGCAAAGGATATAAAATGAGAAAGGGGCGAAAACGCCCCTTTCTCTCTATTTAAAGCACAAGAAGGAAACTAGTGTTGTACCTGCAGCTTGTTGGTGTAGCTGATGGTAGCTGTTTTTACTGTTATAACATATATGCCGTTTGCGAAGGAAGACATATCGATGGTTTTGATGCCTGTGCCTTCATTCATGTCTACAGTGCTGTTGTATAACTCGCGGCCGGTGATGTTGGTGATCACGATGTTGGCAACTTCAGCTGTTTTCTCTTCCCATTTAACGAACAGTTTGTCGTTTGCAGGGTTAGGGAACGCAGCAACAGATGAACTAACCGGAGTTAAAGGGTTAACGCCCTGAGTATGCGGCGTGATGGTCTTAGACAACGTGTGCATGGTGAAGTGCGCGATAGACATAGAAGGTGCAGCAGTGGTAAGGTTGATGCTGGTGTAAGCAGTTGTGAGGTAGTTAAGAGAATCAGGGAAAACATAGTATGTAGCTCCAACAGGCAGGTTGTTGAAAGAGTAGTGGCCTGCCGCATCGGTATAGGTTTGCTGAACTATCTGACCGCTGGTAGCGTTAACTACGCATACGTGCAAGTTCTCAGCAGGTATAGAGCCGGATGTGCCTTTGTTTGCGCCTGTAAATACGTCGCCTGCTATGAAGCCCGGGCCTGATGTTGTTGTGCCAGTAGCCATATTGATGTCTTTGTTGATGTCGGCTGTGCCAGATACGTGTGGTATGACTGTAGCATTGTACCAGTAGAAGTCGTTATCGTGGTAAGTTGGTATGTAGCCTGTGCCTGAGAAGAAGGTATCAGTAATGGCAGCTTTTACACGGTAAGAGTCTGTTGGTTTGCTGAGGAACTGGTAGTAAGCGCTGGTGCCGCTGCACGATACAGTAACAGAATCGTTAGCTGCAAGCATGTGTGTAGATGTGTTGTAGGTGATGAGCCAAACTTTAACGTTGCCCCAGTATGAACCGCTGCCGAACAATACGTGGCCGGAGATGCCATCGAATGGAGTAACGGTAACTGTTGTGTAAGATGAAGCGGGGCCGCTGCAGCCGGTAATGGTGTAGGTGATAACTGATGTGCCTGTGGCAATACCTGTAACCACACCGCCTGATGATATTGTTGCAATTGAAGTAGATCCGCTTGTCCAGGAACCACCTGAAGGAGTTGCCGAGAGTGATATTGTACTACCTACCATAACTGAAGAAGCACCGGTTATTGTGCCGGGAGTAGTTGTAGCTGAGACAGTTATTACCCTTGTAAGCGTAGCTGTTCCGCAAGCGCCAGTAACAGTGAGCGAAATGGTAACGGTACCTGCTGCAACACCTGTAACGATGCCTGAAGAAGAGCCAACAGTAGCAATACTCGGGTTGCTGCTGCTCCAAACTCCTGATGCACCGGATGAATCTGCGAGTGTAATGGTTGAGCCTGCACAAACCGATGTCGGGCCTACAATGCTGCCGGTAGTTGTAGCAACAACAGTAACGGTTTTGTATACCGTGCAACCACCCAGGTGATACATGATTGAAGTAGTGCCGGCATGAGCGCCGGTTACTACGCCCGTAGAAGAGCCTACAGTAGCTACGTAGCTTGATCCTGAAGTCCAGTAGCCGCCTGAAGTTGAAGATGTGAGGGTGGTAGAAGAGCTTACACAAATAGGAGAAGTGCCGCCGGAGATGGTGCCGGGAGATGGATTAACTGTGAATGTGCCATAAACAGAAGCAGATCCTAATGTATAGGTAACTGTAACAACTCCGGTAGAAACTCCCGTGAGCATTGCGGAAGCCGAAGAGACGGAAGACACGGTTGCGATGGAAGGGTTGCTGCTTGTCCAGCTGCCGCCGGGATCAAGGCTGTCGACCAGATAAAGGCTTGAGCCGATACAAACAGTGCCCGTTGAAGGAACGAACGGGGAAAGCGCGTAGGATGCATAGGAGAGCATCATTGCTAAAATGCTTAGCGTAAACAATTTTTTCATAGACTGTGTTTAAAAATTTTTAATGTGCAGTTGTTTTGCTGCGTATAATATGACGAGCCATGCTGTAGATACGTTAGCAGGCCGAAAGTATTTATTTTATTGCGATAATAAAAAGCCCCCCGGATATCGGGGGGCTTTTTAACTAAAAGTAGATAGTTTACCTGTTTATTATGAGCCTGCCGCTATAATGAATAGACTCAGATTTAAGCATGATCATATAGATACCTTCCTTCAATTCAGAGAGGTTAACCTGTGCTTCGCCTGAAGTTTCGTTCACATTAAATGTAGTGTGATATACTTCGCGGCCGATGATGTCGGAAACTACTAATCTGCCGGTTCCGGTCTCCTGATTTTCCCACTTGATATTTATGTTACCCGAGGTCGGGTTAGGATAAACGCTCAAAGTAGATTCTGCAGAAAGAGTTGAAGTACGGTTAACGTTAGTGCCTTTAGCACCTGAACCTGAACCGGGTTCTGACGTACCACTGGTCTCAGGAGCGCTGATCGGCATAGCTATAAACGCCCCGGTAACAGTTATGGTTTTAAACACGCTGCAGGCGCCAATAGAATAATTAATATTCACGGTGCCGGAGGAAATGCCGGTAACGAGGCCGCTGGTTGGGTGCACTGTTGCCCTTGATGGATTTGTGCTGGTCCAGCTGCCACCTGAAGTTGCAGAACTTAGAGACAGTGTGCCTCCGGTGGTAACCGTTGAACCGCCGGTAATAGCTGCAGGTGTAAGATTAACTGTGATCGGTTTTACTGCGCTGCAGCCTGCTACTGTGTAGTAGATGTTTGCTGTTCCGGAGCTAACACCTGTAACTAAACCGGTAGAGCTAACAGAGGCAGTGCCTGAACTACTGCTTGTCCATGTGCCGCCGCTTGTTGCATCACTCAATGATATGGTTGAACCAACACAAACGTTATTAGGACCAGATATTGCTGCAGGAACCGGGTTAACGGTTATCGACCTGTAAGCATAACAGCCGCCTACTGAGTAGTAAACTGTAACTATACCAACACCAACACCTGTAACCACACCAGAAGAGCTTACTGTAGCTGTGCCGGTATAACCGCTAGCCCATGTGCCGCCTGATGGAGAGCCTGTCAGTACGAGGGTTGAGCCAAGACATACACTGCTGCCACCTGATATAGTTGATGAACCGGGGTTAACAGTAACTGTGCGTGTTGCAAAGCAGCTGCCAACTGTATAAGTGATTGTAGCAGTGCCTGCAGACATACCCGTAACCACGCCTGTGCCACTAACACCTGCGATGGCAGTGCTGCTGCTGGTCCATGAACCACCTGATGGCGTTGCGGAAAGAGCGGCTGTGCTGCCTATGCACATTGATGCTGTGCCTGTGATTGCCGGTGTAGCAGTAATGGTCATTGTTTTAGCTGCGTAGCAACCACCAACCAGATAATAGATATTTACTACTCCCGGAGTAACACCTGTTACAACGCCCGATGAAGTAACGGTTGCAGTAGACGTAGCGCTTGTGCTCCATGTACCGCCCGACGGTGTTGCTGAAAGTGCGGTAGATGAACCAACACAAGCAACGCTACTGCCTGTTATTGCAGAACTTCCGTTTATTGTTATTGTGCGAACTGCGGCGCATCCTGATGTTGGCGTGTAGGTGATGTTCACAACGCCTGTAGTAACGCCTGTAACCACGCCGGTAGAGCTAACGATAGCAATTGCTGTGTTGCTGCTGCTCCAGGCGCCGCCTGTTGGGGTGGCTGCAAGTGTCATAGTTGAGCTGAGGCACATTGAGCTGCTGCCGGTGATAACCGCACCCGCAGAAACGGTGACAGTTTTAGTAGCACTACAGCCGCCTGCTGTGTAAGTGATGGTAACCACACCTGTTGCCATGCCCGTAACCACGCCCGATGAAGAAACCGTTGCAATCGTAGGAATGCTGCTGGTCCATGTACCGCCCGAAGGTGCGCCAACCAATGTTAGTGACGAGCCTGCGCATATCGTGCTGCCGCCTGTTATAGTTGCTGCTGCACTTACGGTTATTGTACGTGTTGCCGCGCAGCCGCCTGAATAGTATGTTATGGTTGCAACACCAGATGAAAGGCCGCTAACCAGGCCGGTGGAAGTTACAGAAGCAACTGAAGGGTTGCTACTGGTCCATGTGCCGCCAATCGGGCCTCCTGTAAGGCTCATTGATGAGCCAATGCAAAGGCCGCTACCGCCACCCGCAATATAAATGGCATTTACGGTAACCAATTTAGTAGCAGCACATCCGCCTGCAGCATAAGTGATGGTAACCACGCCTGAGCTAACACCGGTAACCACTCCTGACGAACTTACAGTAGCGATAGATGTGTTGCTGCTGGTCCATGTGCCGCCTGAAGGAGTTGCTGCAAGTGTTGTAGAAGAACCTATGCAAACAGTACTGCTGCCGCTTATTGCTGCGCCTGCATTTACGGTCACAGTGCGATAAGTAGCGCAACCACTTGTTGGTGCATAATAAATATTAACAACGCCAACACCGACAGCCACCACGACGCCCGTAGATGTAACTGTAGCAACCGAAGTGTTGCCGCTGCTCCATGCTCCGCCGGTAGGGCTTGCTGTGAGTGACATTGTTGAACCGATACACATTACACTGCTGCCGCCTGAGATAATAGCGCCCGGTGTAACTGTAACTGTCCTTGATGCTGCGCAACCGCCTGAAGTGTAATAAATAGTAACCACACCCGTTGCGCGACCGGTAACTACGCCTGAACCACTGACGATAGCCTTGGTTGAGTCGCTGGTGATCCATGACCCACCGCCCGGAGTTGCTGATAACGTAATTGAGCTGCCTACGCATACTGTGCTGCTGCCTGTGATGGCTGCTGCCGCACTAATGGTAACTACGCGTGTTGCAATGCAACTGCTGCCGGTGCTATATGATATAGTAACAACGCCCACGCTAAATGGTGTAACAACACCTGAAGATGAACCAACAGAAGCCATTGTTGGAGCACTGCTGCTCCATACACCTCCCGAAGGTGAACCTGTCAATGTTAGCGTAGAGCCGATACATACTGCGCTGCCACCGCTTATAGTTCCGCCGGAGCCTACTGTTATTGTCTTAATAGCAGTGCAGCCGCCGTTGGTATAAGTAATGTTCACTGTGCCTGAAGATAAGCCATAAACCACACCCGAAGAACTTACCCATGCTTTTGATGTGTCGCTGCATGTCCAGGTTCCGCCGGAAGGTGTTGCAGAGAGTGTGATAGAAGAGCCAACGCAAACCGAGCTGCTTCCTGTAATGGTAGCGGTAGCGTTCACGGTAACTGACTTGTAGGCGTAGCAGCCGCCGGTAGAGTAGTAAATGTTTACAACACCTGTAGCTAGGGCAGTAACCAAACCAGACGTGCTAACAGTAGCAATTGCCGGGTTGCTGGTGCTCCATGTACCGCCCGACGGTGTAGCTGTCAGTGTAGTGCCTGAGCCGATACATATTGTGCTGCTGCCTGAAATTACTGCGCTGCTGTTCACTGTTACAGTGCGGAATGTGCTGCATCCGCCGGTAGTATAGTAAACGTTAACTGTACCACCTGCAATACCTGTTACCACGCCTGTTGAGCTAACAGTAGCGATCGATGTGCTGCTGGTTATCCATGTACCACCGGAAGGAGTTCCTACCAAAGTTGTAGAAGAACCGATACATACGCTTGCACTGCCGGTGATGGTTGCGGTTGTTGAGATGGTAATTGTTTTTGTTACAAAAGAAGAGCCTACTGTGTAAGTTATTGTTACGGTGCCGGCAGAAACGCCGGTTACCACACCTGTAGACGGGTTAACTGTAGCGACAGCAGTATTGCTGCTTGTCCATGTGCCGCCTGCAACACTATCCGTTAATGTGATAGAAGATCCAACACATGTGCCCGATGGTCCGGCGATAGGAGGAAGTGAAGTGCTGCCGGTAACAACGAATGTGATGGTGCGGAAGCAGCCGCTTGGTAAGGCGTAAGTAATGGTGCAAGTGCCAGCTGCCACGCCAGTAACAACGCCTGTTGACGGGTTAACTGTAGCAATAGCTGTGTTGCTGCTCGTCCATGTCCCACCTGCAGTAGCATCTGATAAAGTACTGGTGCCGCCAATTGTAGTTGTAGCTGTTCCTGTGATAGCAGCTGGAGCAGCTACAACAGTAACCAGTTTTGTAGCTAAACAGCCACCTGCTGAGTATGTAATCGTAACTACACCCGCACTTATGCCGGTAACCACGCCGCCCGTTGATGTAACTGAAGCTATAGCTGTGCTGCTGGATGTCCAAATGCCGCCTGAAGGTGACCCTGCAAGTGAGATGGAAGCACCCACACAAACCGTAGATGGGCCGGAAATAGAAGCGCTGGCTGTGATAGTTATTACTTTGGTAACGAAGCTTGCCCCAACAGTGTAAGTGATCGTTGTGGTTCCTGCTGATATACCGGTTACTACACCTGTAGAGCTAACTGTTGCAACTGAAGGGTTGCTGCTGCTCCATGTGCCACCTGCTGTAGTGTCGGAAAGTGTTATTGTTGTGCCTACACAAGTAGAAGAAGCACCGATGATCGGGCCGATGGCTGTTGTAGAAGCCGTAACGGTAAATGTAATTGTTCTAAAGCAGCCTGTTGATAAAGTATAAGTAATGGTGCAAGTGCCCACTGCCACCCCTGTAACGATACCTGAGGTAGGGTTAATGGTAGCGATAGCAGTGTTGCTGCTGCTCCATGTGCCGCCTGTTGTAGCGTCAGCCAATGTGCTGGTGCCGCCAACTGTTGTAGTAGCAGTGCCGGTGATAACAGCAGGTAGAGGGGTAACTGTAACTATTTTGTAAGTATTGCATCCGCCGGACAGGTAGTAAATGATCGCTGTACCTGTGCCAATACCTGTAACTATACCTGATGCAGAACCAACTGATGCAATGGTTGGCGCACTGCTTGTCCATGTGCCACCTGAAGGAGTGCCGGAAAGTGTTATTGTTGAGCCAACACAAACGGTGCCCGGGCCAGCAATGGTAGCTGATGAATAAACAGTTATTGTTTTTGTTACAAAGCTTGCCCCAACTGTATATGTGATGGTAACGGTGCCTGCAGAAACACCAGTTACCAGGCCGGTAGAAGATACTGTAGCAACAGCCGTGCTACTGCTGCTCCATGTGCCGCCGGGAGTTGCGCAGCTTAACAATGTTGATGAGCTAACACAAACAGATGAAGCACCTGTGATCGGCAGGATAGAGCTTGAAGAGGTTACCGTTACTGTTTTTGTAGCTGAGCAACCTGCTACTGTATAAGATATGGTAACTACCCCTGTTGAAATGCCTGTTACAACACCGGTAGTGGAACCGATAAGCGCAGTAGATGTTGAAGAACTGCTCCATGTGCCGCCTGCAGTTGCATCAGTTAGCGTAATTGTACCGCCTACGCTTACTGTAGAAGGGCCGGTTATTGCTGCGGGACCCGCTGTTACGGTTACAATATGTGTAGCCACACAACCGGTTTCGTAATAGGTAATTGTAGCCACACCGGCAGAAACACCAGTAACTACGCCACCAGAAGTGACAGTAGCAATAGAAGTTGCACTACTTAGCCACGTACCTCCGCCTGCACCTGCATGCGTGAGCGTTATTGAATTACCGACACATACTGTTGATGGGCCGGATATTGTTGGTATAGGGCCGACAACGAATGTTTTACTTGTAGAGGAAGCCCCTACTGTATAGGTTATTGTTGTAGTGCCAGGTCCAACCGCTAAAGCTACCCCAGTGGTTGGGTTAATAGTTGCGACCGAAGTATTACTGCTAGTCCATGTGCCGCCGCTCGTACTATTGGCAAATGTTACAACTGAGCCAACACATGCTCTTGAAGGGCCTGTGATAGAGTCGAGTGTAACGCATGAAGTTGATGTTATGTTTCTGATAGTTCTGCAGCCACCAACGCCGGGTGCTGTATAAGTTATCGAACAAAATGCAGCACTTAAGCCTGTGATAACACCACCGGATACCGAAATAGCCGTTGGGCAAGAACTTACCCATGTGCCGCCAGAAGGTGTGGCTCCCCACGTTATTGGTGTGCCTATGCAAACAGTATCGGGGCCACTGAGTGTAGGAGTGGGATTAATTGTAATAACCTTAAATGCAGGACCACTGCCCAAACGAAAATAGCTGATAGTATCAACCCCTGCGCTAATTGCTACAAGCCTACCCGAAGTGGAGCCAATAGTAGCTACACTTGTATTGAAACTTGTCCAGATACCTCCGGGATCGCAAGTGGAGTCTATATGGTAATTGATCGTGTCGCCGACACAAAGACGCTCGGGCCCAACAATGCAACTCTGTGCTTGTAGGGATGCAACAGAGAATACCATTCCTAACAGCAAAAGCGAGAAGAACTTTTTCATAAAATCAAATTTGGGGGCAGTAGTTAATAAAACAAGGATTAAAAGTAACGTTTTTCTTTAAATATAAGTATGGTTTAATGCGCAATTAATAGACGAGTGAACTGATGAAAACGTTGGTGTGTCGTGGAGATATTTATTCACTTATTAAATAATATACATAATATATTCTTGCATTCATTGCTTCTTATGGATAGAACTAATTTTTGGTTAATAAAAATGCCCGGAGTGATTCCGGGCATTTTTAAAAAGAAAAATTAAATAATTATTTCTGTATATGTAATTTGCCATAGTAGTTATTGCTTCCGGTTATGGTAAAGAAATAAATACCATCGTTCAGCTCGTTGAGGGAAATATTGGTTTGCATAGAGGGCTCATTAACGCTTATGTTTGAACCGTACACACGGCGCCCTGCTACATCGGTAATGGTTAAATCAAAATTGCCTGGTGTAACATTCTGCCATTGAATAGTGATGTTGCCATTGGTAGGGTTAGGGAAAACTGTGATAGATGCAGCTTTGTCTGCGAGCGTGATATTGATTTGGTTCGAGTCTGAAGGTTTTGATTCGTGAGTTGATGTATTGGCAACTGTAGCTAAGACAACAGTGCTGGTGGTGCTTGTTTCGAAGCCGGGGAAGAGCGTTACTGTAATTGTTTTGTGTACACTACAGCCGCCCAGCCAATAATGTATAACGGATGTGCCAATAAAAAGACCTGTTACAACACCCGTAGAAGCACCTACAGAAGCTATTGACGGACTATATGACACCCATGTGCCGCCAGGAGAAGGATCTGACAGTGTAATACTACCTCCTATGCTAACGGAACCCGGCCCAACGATAGGGAGGGGGCTGGAATTAACAGTTAATGGTTTTACGTCAAAGCATCCACTGCCCAGCATATAGGTGATATTGGAAATACCAGCGCTTACACCCGATACAACACCCGATGCGCTTACCGTTGCTATTGCCGGAGCAGCACTGCTCCAGGTACCCCCACCTGCAGAAGCGGAAAGTGTTATCGACGCACCCTCACATATCGGAACAACGCCACTGATAGTAACACCACCGCTAACAGAGATGGTGCGATAAACGAAGCAGGAACCAAGTGTATAGGTGATGTTGACCGTGCCAACGGTGACGCCGGTAACTACGCCTGATGAACTAACTGTGGCCCTTGTTGGGTTGCTGCTTGTCCATGATCCGCCAAAGGGAGAGCCAACGAGTGACAGCGGGGTGCCTGTACAAACTGTAGAGCCACCAGTGATAGTTGGAGATGTATTTACCGTTACTGATTTGAGTGCAGAACACCCACCACCAATAGTATAGCTAATTGTAGCGATACCTGAGCTTACGCCTGTGACGATACCGCCGGTAACGGTAGCGACGGAGGTGTTACTGCTGCTCCATATGCCGCCACCCATAGACGCAGTAAGCGTGACAGTGGAGCCTGAGCAAACCGAGCTGCTACCACTAATAGTGGAACCCATGCCGACTGAAATAGTTTGATAAGCAGAACAGCCATTGAGTGTGTAGGTGATGGTAACTGTGCCACTTGTTATTCCTACAACCTGGCCCATAGCATTTACAGTTGCTACAGAGGGATTACTACTATACCACACACCACTCGACGGGCTGCCGATCAATGAAAGCGGTGTGCCAATGCATACCGACGAGCCTCCTGTTATGGTTGGTGTGGGGTTAACGGTAATTGCTTTGTATGAGAAGCATCCGCCTAAATCGTAGGTGATGGTTGCGGTGCCACCAGATACCCCAACAACTGTGCCGGTTGAAGTAACAGTAGCTATAGCGGGGTTACTTGTACTCCAGGAGCCACCGGAAGATGCAGAGAGGAGCATGGATGAGCCAGAGCAAACGGTGCTGCCACCGGTAATGATCGGCGCACCTGTTACCGTTAAGGTTTTGTATGCATAACATGAGCCGAGTGTGTAGCTGATATTAACCACGCCACCGGTAAGACCGGTAACAACTCCTGACGTGCTCACGATAGCACGGAACGTGTTGCTGCTAGCCCATGTGCCGCCTGAAGGGCTTCCGGTCAATGACAACGTTGTGCCAATGCAGGCGACGCTACTACCTGTAATGGTTGGTATTGTGTTTACCGTAACCATTGCATATGTGAAGCATCCGCCGACAGTGTATGTGATATAAGCAGTGCCACCGGAAACACCTGTAACAGTGCCGGAAGAATTAACTGTTGCGATAGCAGTGTTGCTGCTGCTCCAGGTGCCACCGGAAACCGAACCTGAGAAGGAGAACATATCTCCGGAGCAAATGGGACTTCCTCCGCCAATGATGACAGGAGCGCCTGTTACCGTTACCGTTTTATAGGCGGCACAGGAGGCCGTTGTATAGCTGATATTTACTGCGCCGCCACCAAGTCCCGTAACCAGTCCTGCAGCGTCAACAATAGCGCGGAACGTGTTACTGCTGCTCCATGTACCTCCTGAAGGAGCGCCTGTGAAGGTAACAGGAGAGCCGATGCATACCAGGTTGGGCCCGGTAACGGTAGCAGAGGTGCTCACTGCTATTGTTTTGTAAGCATAGCAACTGCCGGAAGTATATGTGATATTAACCATGCCAGGCGCCACACCTGTAACTAGTCCTGTGGAAGAAACTGTTGCCACAGTAATGTTGCTGCTGCTCCAAATGCCGCCTGATACGGAGCTGGACAATGTTATTGAGGAGCCAGTGCAGATAGGGCCATCTCCCGTGATCACCGGGCTGCTGTTTACTGTAATTGTTACGTAAGACGAACAGCCTCCAAAAGTGTAGCTGATGTTCACAATGCCAGCAGCGAGACCCACAACAATACCGGTGGAACCGACTGTAGCTACAGATGTGCTGCCACTTGACCATGTACCACCAGCAGGTGTTGCAGATAATGTTGTGGTATTGCCCACGCAGATTGAACTGCTGCCCGTAATTGTGGCACCAGTGCCAACGGTAACTGCCTTGAAGCTATAGCAGCTACCCTGGGTATAATAGATGTTCACAACGCCATTGCTTACACCCGTTACCAGGCCTGTTGTGCTAACCGTTGCGACGGTTGGCGAGCCGCTTGTCCAACTACCGCCTGACGGTGTGGCGGTAAGCAATGAGGTATAGCCGACACACAGTGTGCTGCTACCTGCGATAACGGGTCCTGCATTTACGGTTACTGTGTAATATGCATAGCAACCACCGGCATAGTAGGTGATAGTAGCAGTGCCGGCACTAATGCCGGTCAACCCTCCTGCTGAACTGATCGAAGCAATAGCAGTATCGGCAGTGCTCCACGTACCACCTGTAACTGAAGCGGAAAGTGTGTGCGGAACCCCTGTGCAAACCGAAGGCGGGCCGGAGATGACCGCGGGACCGTAAACCGTGAATGAATATACAACATAAACAGAACCTACCGTGTAGGTGATAATGGCTGATCCGGCTGAAATGCCTGTGACTATGCCAGACGAAGAAACTGTAGCTATGCTGGGATGGCTGCTGCTCCAAGTGCCGCAGCATGTGCTGTTTGCGAGTGTAACAGAAGAACCTATGCAAGTGCCTGATGGACCCGTAATAGGAGAAAGAGTTGTTGAGCCCACAGTGAATAATACATAGATGTAGCAGCCGCCAACGGCATAAGTAATATTGCATGTGCCGGAAGCAATGCCTGATACAATTCCGCTTGACGAACCAACCATTGCAACAGCAGGGTTAGAACTGCTCCATATACCGCCCGGGGTAGCGCAAGAAAGCGTTGATGAACCACCGGGTGTAACCGTTGTTGTACCCAATATTGGTGCAGGTGCCGGATTAATTGTTAT
>JBGAJU010000109.1:0-7329 GCA_044224775.1 Flavipsychrobacter sp. | reverse complement strand
CCTTCGTAAGCAGTGAGCAGAAGGGGTTCAGGAAACTGCGTATATCCGGCCTGCGCCTGATGGCCTTTGCCACTCCTGTTGTTCCGCCCGATAACACCACGATGTTGCCGGCACGCTGCATAAAATTATTCCGCTCGTAATGATATTGCGCTGACTTCGACAACCGCTCAATAGAATTTCTTGTAAGGTGGTAAGAGTAAATTGCCCTTCCTTTATAACCCGTTCCTTCGGTTAGGGTTCCGGCTTCTTCATCCAGTATCACCAGGTCAAAGTCATAACGCTCATGCAATGCCTTGAACTGCGCCTTGCTCATCTCTATGTTCAGCAGGTAAATATCTGCCCCCGTTGCCGAAACAGAGAACAACGTCTTCACGAACGAGGCATGATTGCGGCATATAACTGCTATACGCTGCTTGGGTTGTACATTGTAGTTCTCCCGCAGCACCGAAGCCACGCGCTTCGATTGCACATATAGCTCATTATAGGTCAATGAAACCTGCTCATCTGCCACCGCAATACTTTCCGGGTAAAGTTTCGATGAGAACCGCAGCAGCGCCATTGGGTTGATGCCCACCTTGAAAAAAGAAGCCGCAAGTTTGTAAATACCCTTAGGCTTCAGGATGTTTACTGCATAGAGTTGCTTAAAGGTATGTAGCATCGGTTTACTGGTCTTTCTTATCTTTTATATAACGCGCTGTAACGCTTTCCCAAAATCTCCCCAACAACATAGAAAACAACTGCACCGGCGGCAACCACCATGGTGCAATTTTCCTGCTCCTGCTCACTATGCTATTACAAATAATGGTTGCGGCATGTGTCGCGCTCATGGCAGGCATCTTGTCATAAGCAGGTGTAGGCGCTATCATCCGGGTTTTTACAAGCGGCAAATATATGGAAGTTGTCGCTATCCCCGCCACTTTCAGCTCAGGGGCCACACACCTGAACCATTGGTCAAAAGCGGTCTTCGACGATTGATACGCCGCCCAGTAAGGTGTTGGGGCAAGCAAAACATTAACAGCCGATATGTTAATAACATGTCCTTTGGTCTTTTCCAGCACCGGTATCAGCGATAACAGCAATTGCACCGGCCCGAAATAATTCACACCCATCAGCCTGCTGAAATCATGAAACCTGTCCAGCGATTCATAGATAGGCCGCCTGATAGATTTACCCGCATTACTGATCACCACATCAATGTTAAACTGCAGCAACTGCCCTAACAAAGTCTTCACCTGCTCCTCCTTCGTTAGGTCTGCAACAAACACCTCAGCACTCCCTCCTCTTCGCTCCACTTCATGCTTCACTTCTTTCAATCGTTCCTCTGTCCTCGCCACAAGCAAAAACCTGGCACCGGTCTTAGCTAGTATGTATGCTACCTGCTCACCTATTCCGTAGCTGGCACCGGTAATGAGCACAATCTTACCTTTCAGCTTTTCATTGAGCATACTTCCATTCAGCAATGTGGATGGAAAAAGTATTCGCTCGGAAAAACTGTATTTAGCGGTAGCCATTGATGGCAAAAATACGACCAACATTATGATCTAACTTCATATCTTAGAGTTTCATTCAGGAAAATTATACGGCTATGCCATTAAAAATTCGACGTAAGATCAAACCTTCCGCAAATTCGACCCAAAAAAAGCCCTCCAAAAAGCAGACGGAGATTCGCACGGTTTCAGACCTGTTAAACTTCGTTGAAACCAATTGTGATACAGATGTTGTATTGTTCAGGGGACAGAATGCAGATTGGCCATTACAGCCAAAGTTAGCAAGGTTGAAATCACGCGACGGCGATGTGCTGGAACTGGAGAAGAAACTAATGAAAGATTTTAAACGGTTAAGCAAGCCATACCTTAACCGCATACCTCAAAATGAATGGGAATGGTTGGCCGTTGCACAGCACCATGGATTAGCAACCCGGCTGCTCGACTGGACAACAAACCCACTCACGGCTCTTTGGTTTGCAGTATGCAGGCCGGCTGTGAAAAAAGCAAATGGGGTTATATGGCTGTTCAATGTACTTGATCAGCAAATATTGCAGCCCGATGAGATCCAAAACATAAGTCCATATCAGGGGCCGCTCATAAAAGTTTTTCAACCGGAAATTTCTACTGTTCGTATTCAATCTCAAAACGGCTGGTTCACAGTGCACAAATACGACGAAAAATCAAAGAAAATTATATCAAGCAATCCTTTCAGCAGGAATAAAAACCTGCCCGAAAAAATGAAAAAGCTGGTGATACCTTATAATGTATTCGGCGATCTTCGCGACGAACTTGACCGGCTGGGAGTAAATGAACTTTCGCTTTTCCAGGACATAGATGGTGTAGCAAGCTATGTGGAATGGGCGCACACGTTGCTTGATGACGAAGTGGCGGAAGAGAAAGTAGTGATAAACCTTAAGTCTCCCGCCCGATATAGCTGGCCGCAAAAACGTTAGCCGTAATGGATCTAGCCTTTTCTCGCCGCTGTTGGTCTTGTTTTCTGACCAACAGCCTCGCGCAGGATAAGTACTACAACATTCCGGATATGCATCCTTAAACCCTACAAAACTATTTCTCCGACTGCATTCAAAGTAACAGTGCTGAGAAATTCTGTTGTTCCGGATATTCATCCGGAACACTCAAATAAAACTCCTTCTCCGAAGGCATTCAAGGCACAACAGCTGAGAACTTGATGGCGCCTTTATTTTTCCGTAGATGACAATTCCGGCACACCGTAGATGTTCAGCAGTCATACACCGCAGCCGGCTCAATCAAAGTTCCGGGTAGGAATAATAGCAGCGCCATGTCGCCGACTAGCGCTCTGCGTAACACAACATAACAGCGTAGGGCTAACCCAAAACCACGCGGAGCGATTTGATTTTGGGCGGCACTTTCTTTGTTACTTTCTTTTTGCTGTTGAAAAGAAAGTAAACTCGCGATGGACAATCGCGCCAAACCAGCCACCACAAACCATTTCAGGCAATTGTCATTTTTTCCATCATGGTACAGTTACTGTACCGTCATAGTACTGTTACTGTACCATCATGGAAAATTCATTTCTTCAGCAAAAAAACCTTGCGGAACTTTACATAGAACCAGCCCCGTACCTGCTGCCCCGGTTGCCATATTGTTAATGGCCATAGCAGCGAAAGAGGAATAAACCCCTCCGAAAGATACCGGTAAGCTCTTTGACATATTGCATCGTGAACTTCGCTGCCTGCCCTGCCACAGCGGTAGCCTCTCTTTCGTGCTCAACCTCAGGTTGCCACGGGGGTGGTTATTTTTTCAGCACAAGGCTCAAGATCTTTAAATTACAGAAGGCATGAATTATACCCCACCCCGCCGACAGGGAAAATATCTTAAAAACTTAAACCCCAATTACTTACAACTCGCTACTTTCGGCTATCTGCTAAATACCACCTGTTTTTTTATACTCAAAACCACGTTTTTTATACCTTTTACCCCATTTTTTATACCCTTTTATACCCCCTTACACCTTATGATAAAACACATAAAACACACCCACAGCGCTCCCTGGCCATATATAAAAATCCAAATGTAGAAAAACAAGACTATCCCCGAAATTATACCCTCGCCGATCAACTCCAATGTGCGGCAAATGAGCAGGAAATGCGCAACAAATGAGCAAAAGTGAGAAAGAAGTGAGCAACGATTTTGACCCTAAAGAATTGACGCTGAACCGTTTAAAGATTTTATACCAAAATAAAAAAAAGAGTGAGCAATGGTTACCTGCAAACAAAAAGCGGAGAAACCGCTCTCCGCTCTGTTTCTCCGCTCTCATTTTAGTCGGGACGACTGGATTCGAACCAGCGACCACATGACCCCCAGCCATGTGCGCTACCGGGCTGCGCTACGTCCCGCACCCGTATTTGGGACGGCAAATATAGTGCAAAAATGCTGTACAGTAAAACCCTTAGAATTTGACCGATAACTATGACAACTGATGAGAAATAAGCTTCAAAAACTCCGACCGTGTCTCATTCTTCATAAACTCCCCGCTGAACGCCGATGTGGTGGTCACACTGTTCTGCTTCTGCACCCCGCGCATCATCATGCACAGGTGTTGGGCTTCTATCACCACGCCTACCCCAAGTGGGTTCAACGTCTCCTGTATCACATCCAGTATTTGGTGTGTCATCCGCTCCTGCACCTGCAGCCTCCGCGAGAAACATTCTACCACGTGCGCTATCTTACTGAGGCCCGTAATAACACCATTAGGTATGTAGGCAATATGCGCCTTACCAAAGAACGGCAGCATATGGTGCTCACACAACGAATACAATTCAATATTCTTCACCAGCACCATCTCACTATAAGCCTCATGAAACTTTGCCGAATTAAGTATCGCTGCCGCATCCATGGTATATCCCTGCGTCACGAACTGCATCGCCTTTGCTACTCGCTCAGGCGTTTTCACCAAGCCTTCGCGCTCCGGGTCTTCCCCCAGCCCCTCCAGTATAGACCTGTAGTAACTCTTAAGGTCGTTAGTCGTTTGCTCGTCGTATGTTTCCTTCTTATGGTACGCCAAAATGCTTTATTTAGAGATACAATATTAGCAGAGATAAGTGTATCGACATTTATCAATTACCAATACGCCCATCAAAATTTATTATCCGTAATACTCCACGTATATCTTTGGAGTCTCCACCAGTTTCACGCGGTGCAGCAACACGCCCCCTTGCTCTATGTGCGGCTTCAGTTCATGCCATATACCTATCGCAAAATTCTCTGCGCTGGTAAATTTGCCCTTCATAAAGTCCACATCCAGGTTCAGGTTGCGGTGGTCCACCCGCTCCACAATTACATCCTTTATCAGGTCGCCCAGTGTTTTCGCATTAAATATAAAACCTGTCTCCGGATCCGGGTTGCCCTTTATCGTCACATGAAGCTCATAATTATGGCCATGCCAGTTCTCATTAGCACATTTCCCGAATACCTCTTTGTTCTGGGCATCTGTCCAGCTTTTATTCTCCAGTTTATGGGCAGCATTAAAATGCTCAACCCTAGTCAGATAAACCATTTTCTCAATTTGAACTGCAAAATTACCGCTAACAGGTGGTTTTCACAAAAAAGCGGTTATTTGCATTATGAACCTGCTATTAGTAGCCGCCACAGATGGAGAGATCAGGCGCCCCTTTCCCGCAAAAAGGGGCGATTGGAACATAAACGTGCTCATCACCGGGGTTGGCATGGTAGCTACAACCTATGCATTGACCAAACATATTCAACATAATAAATATAACCTAATTATGCAGGTGGGTGTCGCCGGGAGTTTCTATAAAGAATTGGCGCTAGGCGATGTTGTCTTCATCACCGAAGACCGCTATGCCGACTTTGGCGCCGAGGACCATGATAAATACCTCGATATTTTCGACATGGGCTTGCAGGATAAAAATGCCTTCCCGTTCAGCAATGGTAAATTGATGAACCCGCTGTCTCAACTCCACGATAATTTAAAACTACCGCGCGTCAGTGGTATCACGGTAAACACAGTAAGCGGCAACGCGCAAACAATAAAAATGCGCAACGAGCGATACAATGCCATGATAGAAAGTATGGAAGGTGCCGCTTTTCATGAAGTTTGCCTGCTTGAGAACACACCCTTCGCACAGGTGCGTGCCATATCCAATTATGTTATCCCGCGAGATAAAAGTCAATGGAAAATGAAAGAGGCTGTTATCAACCTGAATAACTGGTTAACTGATTTTATAAACACTCTATAATGCCCAATGCAAGTATTTTCAAATTTTCAAATTAACCAATGAAACTAACACTCGGCTTCAGTCCATGTCCTAACGACACCTTCATTTTCGATGCCATGGTAAATGGCAAGATAGATACGCACGGTATCTCGTTCGATTATGTGATGGAAGATGTTGAAACCCTTAACAAATGGGCAGAGCAAGGTAAACTGGATATTACAAAACTAAGCTTCAATACGTTTTTACATACGGTTGATAAATATGCCCTGCTGCATAGCGGCAGTGCATTGGGCGAAGGTGTTGGCCCTTTGCTCATAGCAAAGCAACCGATTGATCTTACTAAAATAGATACTTACAAAATTGCCATCCCAGGTTTCAACACTACTGCCAATCTTTTACTCACACTTGCATTACCCCGGGCAAAGAACAAAACAGAGCTTGTATTCAGCGAAATAGAAGCTGCAGTACTAAATGGCGAATACGATGCCGGCCTCATCATTCACGAAAGCCGCTTTACATACCAGCAAAAAGGCCTCACCAAACTCATAGACCTCGGCGACTGGTGGCAGCAGGAAACTAATGCAGCCATCCCTCTCGGCGGCATAGTCATACGCCGCAATTTTGATAAACAGCTGTGCGCCACAGTAGATAGCATCATCAAACAAAGCCTTGCCTATTCCTGGCAACATTACCCTCAACTCTCCCCATTCGTAAAAAACAACGCCCAGGAAATGGAAGAAGAAGTAATGCGCAAACACATCAACCTCTATGTCAACAACTACACAACAGACCTCGGAGAGATCGGGCGTAAAGCGATTTTCACTCTTTTCGAAAAAGCGAAAAATGCAGGGCTATTGAAAGAAAATTTTCTGCAAGATATTTTTTACTAATTGCTTGCCTCAACCCACGCGCCATGCTCCTTCAACAACCCTATCAACTCATCAACCGCTACTTCACTGGGCACTCCTCGCTTCATTACGTCCTTGCCTTTGTACAACGTTATCTTACCGGGGCCGCTGCCTACATAACCAAAATCAGCATCAGCCATCTCGCCGGGGCCATTTACTATACACCCCATTATAGCGATCTTCACACCTTTCAGGTGGTTGGTGGCGGCACGTATTTTAGCAGTGGTTTCCTGCAGGTCAAAAAGCGTGCGCCCGCAACTAGGGCAGCTTATATATTCAGTTTTGCTGATGCGCGTACGTGTGGCCTGCAGTATGTAAAAGGCCGTATTATTAAGAAATTGCTCATTGCTCTTTACCTCAAGGTAAGTTCGCCCGCTTATCTTCTTGTTCTCAAGTTGTTCCGGGCTATTCATCAGCCATATACCGTCACCAAAACCATCCAGCAACAGTCCGCCGGTATTAGTGGCATACTCTATCAGTTGCTTGTCTACCGTTTTTCCAATGCTTTCCGACAGCAATATCACAGGGCATTTTGCACCACGCACCATCAGCTCTATCATAAACCTCCTCAATGATGCCATTACATGATCGTTCGTGCTGTGTATCACCAAAACTGCCTTAGGGTATTGCTTTAACTTCTCTATAAAAGTGTATGGCACATCGTCAGTGTCGATATATACAAAATGTGGCTGGTCTGACGCAAGATGAACATCG
>JBGAJU010000108.1:0-7376 GCA_044224775.1 Flavipsychrobacter sp. | reverse complement strand
CCCGTTACCGCAGGTATATCGCCTTCAGGCGCTATGACCGTATGTGCAAGCTCTGTGCCTACGCTGAATGCAACTCCTGGTGGACCTGTTACTTATCAATGGTTGTTTGGACCCGCAGGAAGCACAACTCCGATCATAGGTGCAACTGCGGCAACTTATTTGCCTACAGTTGCCGGTACTTATTCGGTGCGCGTAACCAACGGATTTGGCTGCAGCGGAATATCGCCGACAGCAATCTTCACGCTTACCCCTTCGCCAACTGCTACGATCACTGCGGGAGGCCCATTAACGTTCTGCTCAGGCAGCAGCGTATTGCTCACTTCATCGACCGGGGCAGGCTATACCTACCAGTGGAGACTCGGTGGCCTGCCTATAGCAGGTGCAACCAATTCTACCTATGTGGCGACGGCGGCCGGCAGCTATACAATAAGGATAACTAATACTGTTGGCTGCGCAACAACTTCAAGCGCAATAGTGACCACTGTTACAGCAGCTCCACCAGCAGTTATTATCCCTGCAGGCACTACATTGATATGTGCAGGTGGCAGCGTGATACTGGATGCGCCTCTTGGCCCATACACTTATGTATGGTACAGAGGTGGTGTAGCTATAACAGGTGCTACAAGTGCATCTTATACAGCTACCACAACCGGTTCTTACACAGTGAAGCTAACTACTACTACAGGTGCAGGCTGTAGTGCTACATCGGCGGCGCAAACCGTTACAGTGGTGCCGGCACCCGTAATATCGCCGATGTCAGCAACCAGCTTCTGCTGGGGTGGCAGTGTGACGCTATATGCTTCGGTTATCGCCGCAGCAGGCACAGTAAATTACCAATGGAAAGAAAGTGGTGTTAATATACCGGGTGCAACAACTGCCAGCTATGTGGCCACAGCGTCGGGGGCTTATTCCTGCACTATCACCGTTGGCCCAACTTCAGGTACACCATGCACAATTACAAGCCTTGTTACAACGGTAACAGAATGGCCACTGCCTAACCCGATCATAACTTACGATGGCATCTACCTGCACACAGGCGTATCATTTATTACTTACCAATGGTATAAGAACCTGATAGCCATCAGCGGTGGTGGCGCTACAACAGCAAACTGCCACAATACCGGCCTGGGCAGCTATACGGTGCGTGTAACAGACCTGCACGGTTGTATGTCGGTATCGCCGGCATATATAGTTACCTACTTCAGGCCTAAACCCGGAGACCCTGCTGATAACACCATACCAAGCGGTGAGATCAAGGTATTCCCTAACCCGGCAAACCAGCTGCTGCATGTAGAATCGGCAGAGGCACTACGCCTGGTAATGGTAGGTATGGACGGTAAGACCGTAATAGACCAAGCCAATGCCGTAGATGTAGACCTGAGCGGCATTGCTGACGGTATTTACCTCATAAAATTATACGACACCAATGGCGAACTGGTGAAAACAGAGAAGTTGGTGAAGCAGGCGAATTGATTTGAAATTATCATTAATAAAAGAAGAACGGCTGCAGATATTGCAGCCGTTCTTCTTTTATATGTCTGTTGAATTTAGCGTGTTCTTCAGGTAATCACTGTACTGCGTTATTTCTTTACTTTTTGTCAACTCACGCTTCTACTTTTTCACCTTCGCCTTCTTTTTCTTTTTCTATTCTGCCTCTTCTCAGCGGGTTTGCTGTGTTGGCAGCATAGCCGTTGCGCTGGTTAAAGAGATCTATACAACTGTACACCGCCTCGCGGAAAGAATCCGGTTCTGCCAGGTTTTTACCCGCTATATCGAACGCTGTGCCATGATCAGGCGAGGTGCGTATCACCGGCAGGCCTGCGGTATAATTAACACCTTCGCCCACTGCAAGTGTTTTGAAAGCTACGAGGCCCTGATCGTGGTACATGGCGAGTACGGCATCAAATTCTGTATATTGTCCGCGGGCAAAGAAAGAGTCTGCGCTGTATGGGCCAAATACGAGGTGATTGTTCTGCCTGTATTGATCTATTACGGGTTTGATAATGGTTTGCTCTTCGGTGCCTATCTGACCTTCATCTCCCGCATGCGGATTTAAACCAAGCACAGCTATTTTGGGCTTGTCAACACCAAAGTCTTTTATCAGCGAGTCGCGTATTATATTCAGCTTTGATTGAAGCAATTCTTTGGTAATGGTTGAAGCGATCTTAGAAACAGGTATATGCTCTGTAGCCAGCGCAACACGCAGGTTGTGGCTATACAGGATCATCACCACATCCTTAGCTGCGAATTTATCTTTAAAGAAAGGAGTATGACCTGTGTAGGGGAAGTCGGGGATGTTGGTGTTACTTTTATGAATGGGTGCCGTAACAATACCGTCTAGTTGTCCATCCTTTAAGCACTGTGCAGCAACGTTCAGTGACCTTATGGCATACTTGCCTGCAACATCAGTCAGTACGCCCGGCTGAATCGCTACCTCGTCATCCCAGCAGTTGAAGATGTTGATCTGCTTTGGGTTGAGTTTGGTAAGATCTTTCGTGCTGTTGAAGTTCACCTGGTGCTCTGTTACGATGCGCCTGTAATAATTGATCACTTTATTAGATGCAAATATTACGGGTGTGCACAGGTCGAGCATACGGCTGTCTGCAAATGTTTTTATGATCACTTCCAGGCCAATGCCGTTCAGGTCTCCTGTGGTAATACCAATTACCGGTTTGTGGGTAGTTTGTTGCATGTATTTAAATGTGTTTATGCTTTACCGTAATGAATTAAGAAATCGAGCAGCATGCGCAACCCGTATGCTGTTCCGCCTGATGGCATATAGCCCTTCTTCGATGTATTGAAAGATACGCCGGCAATGTCAAAGTGCATCCACGGATAATCGGTGAAATGTTCCAGGAATTTACCTGCTGTTATAGCTCCGCCTGTTGCACCGCCCACGTTTTTTATATCTGCCACATCCGATTTTATCTGTTCGCCGTATTCATCCCATAAGGGGTATTCTACGAGGCGTTCGTATTGGTTAAAACCGCTCTGTCGGAAGGCTTGCTTTGTTTTTTCATCTGCTGTGCCCATACACACAATGCCATGTTCGCCTACCGCCGCTGATGCGGCGCCTGTGAGGGTAGCAAAATCAAGCACTAGTTCAGGCTTATAACGCTTAGCCCAATGCAGTGCATCGCCCAGTAGCATCCTGCCCTCAGCATCTGTGTTCAATACTTCAACAGTTTTGCCGCTGTACATAGTGATGACATCGCCCGGTACGTATGCATCTTCTCCGGGGCGATTATCTGTTGCGGGCACAAGCGCTATTACATGCAATGGTAACTGCAGCTTAGCTATGGCATACATCGCGCAGCTTACCAACGCGGCGCCGCTCATATCGCTTTTCATGCGATCCATTGAGTTGGGTGTTGGTTTCAGTGATAACCCACCTGTATCATAAACTACACCCTTACCAACCAACACTATAGGTTTCTTATTCAACGCTTTCTTGGGGGCATATTCCATTATGGTGAAGGTAGGAGGTTGTATACTGCCGCGGTTAACGGAAAGTATGCCGCCCATTTTTTCCTTCTCCATCTGGGCTTTGTTCATTACGGTAACTTTAAAGCCAGCCTGCTTGCCTAAAGTTGCAATCTCTTTTGATAACTGGACGGCTGAAAGGAAATTCAGCGGTTCATTAACCAGTGTGCGTGCATGGTATATAGCAGTAACAATGATGTTTAGTTGCGCTACTTCTTTCACTGTCGCAGCATCTTTGACAAAATAAATGGTGCGTAATGTATGAATAAGTTTTTTTGTATCTGTGCGGTATTTGAGGAACTGGTAATTAGCCAGCGCCATACCTTCGGCCAACGCGGTAGCAGCATAAGCAACCCCTGAAAGATTGCTGATGGTAACTTCGGAAATTTTGTAGTTATTGCTTAATCCCTGTAATTCAGCTCCTGTTTTGCGGCAGGCATCACGTGTCTGCCAGTCATTGCTTTTGGCTTTCACCAGGCAGATAAAAACGAACTGCTTGTACTTGTTAACAGTTACCAGATTTTTATCCCCTTTTAAGACGCCATCGGCGTATACAGCCTCTTCGTTGGTGAGGTTGGGGATGCTGCTTATTTTTTTCGCATCATCTATTATATAGATATGGTTTTGTTTTTCGGTACTTTTTTGCTGTATTTTGAATTCCATGCCCTATTATTAGTAAACAAGGTGCGAAGGTACACAAAGAAGAATTCAAAAAGGCGTAAGCATAGCAAAAAACTATCACATACCTTTGCGCTGATAATGGCTGAGATGACCGGAGACAATTCGTATGGCAGGCTGAAGAAAAGCCTCGGGCAGCATTTTCTGCACGATGAAAATATGTGCCACAAAATAACAGAGCAACTGACCCGCAAACGGGACATGAACCTGCTTGAGGTTGGACCGGGAGGGGGTGCGCTCACTAAGTATTTGTTGAAGTGGAATGATGTGAACTACAAGGCAATAGAGATAGATGAAGAAAAGGCATCTTACCTGGACAGGACCTATGCTACAATAAAAGGCAAAATAATATTACAAGACATATTGAAGGCCGAAATGCCTTTTGAGGATCATTTCTCTGTGATCGGCAATTTTCCATACAATATATCATCACCTATATTATTCAAAGTGCTGGATTGGGAACCAAATGTAGATGAGGTTATCGGGATGTTTCAGAAGGAAGTGGCGCAGCGTGTGGCGTCGGGACCGGGCTCGAAGAGTTACGGAATATTAAGTGTGTTGATGCAAGCCTTTTTTAAAGTGGAATACCTGTTTGACGTGCATGAGAATTGTTTCACACCGCCGCCTAAAGTGAAGAGTGGGGTATTGCGATGTATCAACACGCACAATTCTTACGAGATAGCTAATAAGAAGCGTTTCATAATATTGGTAAAAGCAGCCTTCAACCAGCGTCGGAAGACGTTGCGCAATGCTTTGAAAAGTACGGTGCCGGCGGAATTGTTAACCGGCCCCTATATGGATAAGCGGGCAGAACAACTGTCTGTTGCAGACTTTGTTACATTATACCGATCAATGCAATGAGTTTTTCATGTATGCTGCCAGTAGACAACTGATCAACATATATGTTTTAAAAAGTAGTGTAGCTGAGTATATGTAATATTAATTTGGTAACTTTGCTACGTGTTTAGACGCATAGGCATATTTGTTGTTCTATTCTGCGCTTTCGTTCTTTTCCAGGCGCATAACATGATACCCCATCACCATGATGATGATGAAAAAGGTGCCTTGCATCACGACCATAATAATCCTTTTCATGGTGACAGCCATAAACATCGCCACTCAAATAAAAACGCTCATTCCGATATACCTTACCTTAAGCATTCTGCTGAGTTTGGCAACGGAATCATTAAGACTGAAGTTCTTTCGGTTTCGGATGCCAAGGTATTCCCGTTAATAGATGCCGATCTGCCTACTCCAGTTGACCTTGTCATTTCACCGAAGAATTCGCCGCCTGATTGTCGATATGAGTCGCGGCATTATCCTTACCTTTCTACTCGTCTCTTTTCCCTCAGATCCCTGCGTGCTCCGCCTGTGGTGGCATAGATGTACAGCTATACGCGTTTGCGATTTGCATTGCTTCTATTAAAGGTATGCAATGCGCCCGCCGTTAGCATAATTTTCCCCTGATTTCTATTACAAAGCCTTCGGATTTAAAATAATTACGATCATGTTGGATAAGATCATCCAGTTCTCCATAAAGAACAAATTAATTGTTGGCCTGCTTCTCGTTGGGCTGTTGGGCTATGGCGTGTATGAACTGACGCGCCTGCCCATAGATGCAGTGCCGGACATCACCGACAACCAGGTGCAGGTAATCACCATAACCCCGTCATTGGGTGCCCCGGATGTGGAGCGGTTGATAACTTTCCCCATAGAGCAGGTAAACAGTAACATCCCGGGACTCAAGCAGATCCGCAGCTTCTCCCGTTTCGGGCTTTCGGTTGTGACAATAGTGTTTGACGATGATGTTGATGTGTATTGGGCGAGACAGCAGGTAACTGAAAGGCTACGGGAGGCGCAGGAACAAATACCCAAAGGATTAGGAACCCCGACGCTTGCTCCCGTGACCACGGGGCTGGGCGAAATATATCAATATGTTGTGCGGGCAAAAAAAGGATATGAAGGTAAGTACAGCACAATGGAGCTGCGTACTATCCAGGATTGGATAGTAAGGCGTCAGCTTAGAGATGTAAGGGGGGTAGCAGATGTAAGTAGTTTTGGTGGTTACCTGAAGCAATACGAAATAGCTGTGAACCCCGACAAACTGAAATCCTATAATATCACGATAGGTGATGTGTTTAAAGCGGTAGAGAACAACAATGAAAATACAGGTGGGGCTTATATTGAAAAAGGGCCAACTGTCTTATTCATTCGCACGGAAGGGTTGGTGAATAGAATTGAGGATATCGAGAAGATCCCGGTTCGGGCATTGGATAATGGCATACCGGTATTGTTGCGTGATGTAGCAACAGTACAAACAGGCCATGCTACTCGTTATGGTGCCATGAGTTACAACGGGGAGCGGGAAGTGGCTGGTGCCGTGGTAATGATGCTTAAGGGTGCGAACAGCAAAGAGGTAATAAAAAATGTAAAAGATCGTATCGAGCATATAAAGAAGACACTGCCCGAAGGCGTTGTTATTGAGCCTTTCCTGGACCGTACCAAAATGGTGGACAATGCTATCGGCACAGTAGAAAAGAATTTACTCGAAGGGGCCTTGATAGTACTGTTCGTACTTGTTATTTTCCTGGGTAATTTTCGTGCCGGACTTCTGGTAGCGTCTGTTATTCCTCTTTCCATGTTATTCGCGGTGATAATGATGAATACATTTGGTGTGAGCGGTAACCTTATGAGCCTGGGCGCGATTGATTTCGGGTTGCTGGTTGATGGCACTGTTATTATTGTTGAAGCTGTACTGCACCAAATGCACCAGAAGAACAAGTATTTTTATACATCGCCCGAAATGGATAGTCTCGTTTCTGAGACATCAAGCAGAATGCTTACTGCCGCTGTTTTTGGTGAAATAATAATATTCATCGTCTATATCCCGATCTTCACTTTACAGGGTATAGAGGGCAAGATGTTCAAACCCATGGCGCTTACAGTGGCATTTGCCTTAATGGGCGCATTTATTCTCTCGCTTACATATGTGCCTATGATGAGTGGCCTTGTTTTAAATAAGAAAATTAGCGGAAAGAAAAATTTCGCAGACCGACTAGTGGAAAGGTTGCAGTCAGGATACCAACCGTTACTGGCTAAAACACTCAGGTACCCGAAGGCGGTAATTTTTGGTGCACTTGCACTTATAGGTGTTGGCGCTGTGGTTATGAGTTTTCTTGGAGGGGAATTCATACCTAAACTGGAAGAAGGTGATT
>JBGAJU010000107.1:0-8157 GCA_044224775.1 Flavipsychrobacter sp. | reverse complement strand
GCTTCGGCAGAATGGCTTTCGAGGGATACATTCTTTAACTCGCAGTTTCAGCAGAGCTATTCGAGCAACCTTAATGCAACTGCCTCCGTGATACCACATAGAGACCTGCGCATAGACCTGACGCTGACACAAACATTCAGCAAGACCCATAATGAACTGTATGCCGATACCAACTATCGCAAGGGCGGCGATTTCTATCACCTGAATCCATATGAGGGTGGGTCGTTCAATATTTCGAATGTAACTGTGAAGACAATGTTCAAGAATACAGCAGTGAACTCGCCGACCTATAATGAATTCCTGTCGAACCGAGCGATCATTTCGCGTAGGCTTGGATTCAGCAATCCTTATACAAAAGGTGTGCCCGATCCGTCGAATCCCGGTTATTACAAAGGCTACGGTCCGTTCTCGCAGGATGTATTGATACCCGCATTTATTGCTGCCTACTCAGGAAAGAGCGCTGAAAGTGCTCCGCTGCTGGACTATAAGCATAACAAAATGACAGACAATCCGTTCAGGTATTTTACGCCGCTGCCAAACTGGAAGGTTACATATAATGGACTGAGTAAATTGCCGTTGTTCTCAAAGATATTCTCCAACTTCATCCTGAACCATTCTTATACAGGTACGATGTCGATGAACTCATTTAATTCAAACTTGCTGTTTAATGACCTTTATGGATTAGGTTTCCCGTCATTCCTTGATTCGAACTCGCACAACTATGTGCCGTTCTACCAGGTGCCCAATGTTACTATGTCGCAGGCGTTCAATCCTTTGATCGGGTTTGATGTAGCGTTCAAGAGTAATGTTACAGCAAAGTTTGATATCCGTAAATCGAAAATGCAAAGCCTTAGCCTTATAGATTACCAGATAAGCGAGAACATGAGCACAGAATATGTTTTTGGATTTGGCTTCCGCAAGAAGGGAATAAAACTGCCATTTAAAGTGCTGGGTGTGAAGCGCCTGAAAAACGAGCTTATCTGCAAAATGGATATAGGTATACGTGATGATAAGTCGAGCAATACATTCCTGGCTAACAATATCAGTGTAGTGTCTCGTGGGCAGAAGGTGATACGCATATCGCCGACAATCGATTATTCGGTTTCGCAGAAACTGACCCTGCATTTCTATTACGACCGCCAGCAGACCATTCCTTATGTGTCCAACTCGTATCCCTCTACCACAACACGTGCCGGAGTAACGCTTAGGTTCCTGTTTGCGCAGTAGGTGATTTGCCGAAGTTTTGCTGTATTTTACATGTAAATACCATCAGTTGGGTTCTTTTAAAATATTCAATACCCTGTTCTATGTTGGCATTGCAGCATGCCTGGCAATGATATGGTTACCTGGGTATTACTTGACAGGAGATGGGCCCTGCCATGTGTATAATGCGCAAATTCTGCATGATCTCTGGGCCGGGAAAAACACCGATTTCTATTTGCGTTATTTTGAAGTGTTGCATCAGCCTAATCCTAACTGGTTCACTACGGTTGCTATCGCCTTGTTGCTGTTTGTTGCAAAGGGGGTAATTGCAGAAAAGATATTTCTGACTGTTTATGCAGGCGCGTACATAGGGGGCGTCTATGCATTGCTGAAGAAGCTAAACGTAGAACATCGCGGCTGGTTGCCTGCATTTTTTATCCTGATATTTACCAGCACATTGACGAAAGGTTTCTACAATTTCTCATTCAGTATAGCATTTTATTTTTGGGTTGTTTGGGCCTGGCTGTCTTTCATGGAAAGAAAGAACTTCAGGAATGGCGTACTGTTCCTTTTGTTCGTTGCACTAACATTTTTTACCCACTTGCTGGCATTTGGCCTGGCAGCACTGACCTGTATCATGCTTGCGCTGTCTTTTTCGGTAGCACAAAGGAACGGGCAGGGTTGGAGCGTATTGCGTTCTTTTTCTATGTCCGTGGCTGTGTTGTTCTTGTTCCAGGTGCCCTTTCTTTTTTTGATGGGATGGTTCATGCAGAAAGAAGGCGGGCTACAGGTGAGAACTGAGCTCCACTTATACCGTATCGTTGAGCTGGTGCAATGTAAACACCTCGTCAACTATGCCAGCGCTGAACCGTTTTTTACAACAATAGCCGGTGCTACGTTATTAGTCTTGGCCTGTTGGCTGGTATTGAAAGCAAAATTGCTGTTGAAAGTGCATAAATATGACGGGCTTGTCTATTCATTAGTATTGACTTTCATTTTATATATAACGCTCCCGGACGATCTGTTCGGCCGGGCCATGGATATGGCAGCCCGTATGCAGCTATATGTGTTGGCGCTTTTTATGCTGGTAATTGCGATTAGGGTACCCGAAACAAACCTGAAGAAATTTGGCATGTTTGTGTTGTTCGGATGTTTTCTTGTTTTATCCTGGTTGCGTATTGATCGGATGATCTCTATTTCTTCGGCTGAAAAGGAACTGATGTCTGTTGGCAAGTACATACCACCGCGTACAATTGTGTTACCGCTTATTTTTTCTTTGGCAGGGAATACCGTTGACGGGAAGGCTATAGCGGATTGGAATACTCCGTTCAGGCATGCCGCTCAATACATTGGTGTCGGAAAACCGCTGATAGTGCTGGACAATTATGAGGCCAATACCGGGTATTTTCCAATCAAATGGAAAGATGGCGTTAGCCCGTATTTGTATTTCGGCAAATTGGAGGACCTGCCCCCGCATGGAGATATTGTTGCCTACAAACAAAAAACGGGCTTGAATATTGACTATATTCTGATGTGGTGCTATGATGACGTCGCATTACAAAATGACGATTTTCATAAATTTTATGAACAATTGAACGAAGAATATTCAAAAGTTTATACTTCACCTGCGGCGAGGGTGATATTATATAAGAAGAAGTGATTGGATGAGCGTTTCGCCTGGCGCCATTAAGTTGGATTATCGTATATTTGTAGCTATAAATTTTTTAATAAATGGGTCAAACTCAGCAAGAGCATTTTGATGCGCTGATATATAAAGATGTAACCATTGAGCCGCGTGACTGGATGCCGGATGATTACCGGAAAACGCTCATCAGGCAAATATCGCAGCACGCACATAGCGAGATAATAGGCATGTTGCCAGAGGGCAACTGGATAACCCGGGCCCCAAGCCTGCGCCGTAAATCTGTTTTGCTGGCAAAGGTACAGGATGAAGCAGGTCACGGGCTATATCTATATAGTGCGGCGGAAACATTGGGTGTTACCCGCGATGAGTTGTACGATCAGTTGCATACGGGCAAAGCAAAATATTCCTCAATATTTAATTATCCCACACTTACCTGGGCTGATATGGGTGCAATTGGCTGGCTGGTGGATGGTGCTGCCATCATGAACCAGGTGCCTTTGTGCCGCACGTCCTACGGACCGTATGCGCGAGCTATGGTGCGCGTATGCAAGGAGGAGAGCTTTCACCAAAGGCAGGGTTTTGAGATCATGCTGACATTAGCGAAAGGTACGGCTGTGCAAAAGAAAATGGCACAGGATGCTTTCAACCGCTGGTGGTGGCCATCGCTCATGATGTTTGGCCCACCTGATGCTGAGAGCCCGCATACAGAGCAGAGTGTAAGGTGGCGTATCAAGCGGTTCACTAATGATGAGTTGAGGCAAAAATTCGTAGATGTTACCACCGAGCAGGCAAAAGTGCTTGGCCTGGATATGCCGGACAAAGATCTGAAGTGGAACGAGGAGCGGGGGCATTATGACTTTGGCGCTATTAACTGGGATGAGTTCTGGAACGTAGTGAAGGGTAATGGCCCTTGCAATAAGCAGCGGCTGGAAGCGCGTAAAAATGCATGGGAGAATGGTCAGTGGGTGCGCGACGCAGCCATGGCACATGCTGAAAAAAGAAAAGCAAAAACTGCGAAGGCAGCATAGTATCATAGATCAATATGGAAAAGGAAATGAATAAAAGTGAATGGCCCTTATGGGAAGTATTTATCCGCAGCAAGGCGGGGCTTGATCATAAGCATGCAGGTAGCCTTCATGCCGCTGATGCCCAAATGGCAATAGAAAATGCCAGGGATGTATATACGCGCCGCATGGAAGGTGTGAGTATTTGGGTAGTTGAAAGCAAACATATTCACGCTACCGACCCGGGTGAAGCAAGCTCGCTTTACGATCCTGCTAATGATAAAATATACCGCCACCCTACATTTTACAACCTGCCTGATGAGGTAGAGTACATGTGATCTAAACAAAATTTTCATGGAGTTAAATTCCCAAATCGCATTATTGGATTATACCCTTCGGCTTGCCGATGATGCCCTGATAATAGGGCACAGGCTGAGCGAGTGGTGTGGCCATGGCCCAATACTGGAACAGGATATTGCGCTGACCAATACTTCTCTCGATCACCTTGGTCGTGCACGTAGTTTATATCAATATGCAGCAGAGCAATTCAATGGGCTTGCCGCTGATAAAAAGAAAGACATTTTTACCTCGGTTGCCTTGCAGCAAGTGCTGAATACGGGCGCGAATGTTGATGAGGACGATCTTGCTTACCTGCGTGATGGCTGGGATTTCAGGAATATTTTATTGGTTGAGCAGCCCAATAACGATTGGGCATATACCATTGCACGGGCATTTTTTTACGACGCTTTTAATTATTTCTTCTTTACCGAACTGGTAAAGAGCAAGGACACAACTTTGTCAGCTATAGCTGAAAAGTCTTTGAAGGAGGTGACTTATCACCTGCGCTGGAGCAGCGAATGGGTAGTGCGTCTTGGCGACGGTACTGACGAAAGCAATGCCCGTATGCAAAAAGCAGTAAATGAATTATGGAGCTATAGTGGCGAAATGTTCATAGCAAACGATACTGACAATATGATGGCGCAGCAAGGTATCGGCGTTGATGTTGTGTCGTTGAAACAACCATGGATGGATTGTGTTAATAATGTTTTTGGCGAAGCTAATGTTACCCTGCCGCAAGCTACATGGATGCAACAGGGAGGCAAGGATGGCCGACATTCTGAGCACTTGGGTTATATACTTGCCGAACTCCAGTTTATGCAACGGGCTTACCCGGGCATGGAGTGGTAACAAACCTCTTAATTCCCTGTATTTATCTTTAACTTCATTGAATGGCCATTTCACTTGTGTTACCCTGCTATAATCCACCACCCGGATGGGAGCAGGTTGTTGATTCGGCCTATCATACCTTTTGTGAAAAGGTGGGGATAAAGGCAGAGTTAATAATAGTGATGGATGGCGTGGCCGGTAAAGACGGCACTGATGGGATTGCTAACCTGCAACAAAAGATCACAGCATTAAGAGTCGTAAAATATGATGTGAATCGTGGCAAAGGTTATGCACTGCGACAGGGGGTAAGCATTGCCATAGGCGACATAATCATTTATACCGATATTGACTTCCCCTACACAATGGAAAGTGTGCTGGCTGTGTATGATGGGCTTAACAAGAATGAATATGACTTTGGTGTGGGGGTTAAGAATGAACAATATTATGCACATGTTCCGCTTTTACGTAGGCTTATTTCCCGTTTTTTAAGGATGCTCACCAGCGTATTCTTATCCTTGCCCATAACTGATACCCAATGCGGTCTGAAGGGCTTCAAAAAACCGGTTGCCGATATATTTCTTAAGACGACCATCGACAGGTATTTGTTCGACCTGGAATTTGTGCGCAATAGCTTTAAAAGTAAAAAGTTCAGGATCAAAGCCATTCCCATAGCTTTGAAGGAAAATGTCCGTTTCCGTAAAATGGATTATCGTATCTTATTGCCCGAAATGCTGAACTTTGCGAGATTGCTGTTCAAATAGAATACATGAGTAAACTGCGAAGCATAACCTGGCTTGTAGTAGTTACCATTTTTGCAGTAGCCCTGGTAATACTGGCGCTTTCTCATATGGTTACCGACCCTGCACATGTGATACCCGAGCTGGGCGGTGATGCCATTAAGAATACGTTCACTTATGTTTATCATAGTGTCTTTGGCAAGGGCTATTGGTTTGAGGGTATGAACTATCCTTATGGCGAGCATATTGTGTATACGGATGGACAGCCGGTCATTTCCGTGTTGCTGGCGCATATGGATGGAATAACGCCTGAAAAGGCGCTTGCAGTGTTTTGGCTGCTTCTGGGCGCGAGTTATGTGTTATCCATCATTTATGTCTATAAGATACTGGTGCATTTTAAGGTGCATCCTTTCTGGGCAATGATATTTGCCGGATTGATCTGCATTTTTACACCCCAGATATTACGCCTGAAAGGGCATTATGCCCTGGCATACACCTCTATTGTACCAATGTTATTCTATTGGACGATTCGCTATCACGAAAAAGGGCATCGGAGTTATTGCCTTTATTTTTTCATTACCGGTTGCGTAGCCGCGTTCATTCATCCTTATTATGTGGCGCTAATGCTCATGTGGGTAGTGTTTTACCTGGTGGGTTACTTTATTTTCGCAAAAGCTGAGCTGTTGCATAAAGTGAAGCATGCAATATGGTTGTTCTCATCAGTGATCCTGGTTTTGGGAACGGTAGGAGTTGTTATGAAGCTGACAGACCCTGTTAAGGACAGGCCGGTAACCCCATTTAATACTTTATATGATACATGTACAAGGTTAAAGCAGCTCGTCACTTCAACCCATTCCCCCGTATGGGAGCGGTTTAAAGACTCTGATAAATACTATATGGTAAGCGATGGGGGAGAGGGGTATGCTTATCTGGGTGTTGTTGTGACACTGATTATCAGCATTTGTTTGGTTGTTATGGTGGTAAAGAGCATCAAGCAGAAAAAGCTGAGTATTGTTGGTTCAAAAAGTGGCTTTGGTGGTATATGGCTGTTCCTTGCATTGTGCACGTTGCTGCTGGGCATGGGTGTGCCGTTCATCTGGGGTATGGATGGATTGATGCAGCATTTGTCTGTATTCAAGCAATTCCGTTCGTTGGGGCGCTTCAGTTGGTTGTTCTACTATATTATTACTATTTATGCGGTAGTGGTCATTTATCATTTCTGCTCCGGTCTCACAGGTAAAAAGAAATTCCTTATTGGTTATCCGATACTGTTGCTGTCTGCAGGATTGTGGAGCTATGAAGTTTCGGGTTATGTAAAATATGCCCATGATCTTGCGGATAAAGGTGTTTACTATTATGGCGTGGTCTATACACCCGAAGAACAGGGCTGGGAGCATTTTTTGCGTGAACATAAATATAAAGGCAGCGATTTCCAGGCTATACTCAGCATTCCTTTCTTTCATGTGGGCACGGAAAAGCTGTGGGTTGGCGACCCTGATTGGAAGATAATGTTATCGAGCAAGGCCGCATTGCAACTACATCTGCCAATAGTGGATGTAATGATGTCACGCTCTTCGTGGTCGCAGGCAATGGGGCAGGTGAAGATAGATGGCGGGCCTTTTACGGATAAACCCATTTTGCGGGATATTAAAACAGAGAAGCCTTTCCTGTTGCTTCATTTCGAGGAAGATTCTTTGAATATCGATCAGAAATACCTGCTGCAGGGGGCTGAATATCTTGGGCATATTTCACAATGTCATGTCTATGCCTGTTACCCGAAAATTATTGCGGCCAACGATAAGAAGTACAGAGACAGCGTGTTGGCGATACTGCCGTTCATGAAACAAGCAGATACGGTGGTCAACAGCAACGATAGCACTACATTCTATGTCAATCATTTCGATGGAATAAGTACCGCGCCGCATCTTTTTGGTGGTGGTAGTGTGAGCGCTATTGACAAGGATAGTGCCGTTCTGGCCATCGTGCCTGTAAAAACGCCAAAAGATAAGGAGTTGTATGAATTCTCGTGTTGGTTCCTGCTTGGAAAAGAAGATTATCGTTCGCCGTATATTACGTTGCAGATGCTTGATGCGAACGGTGTAATTGTGAAAGAGTACGATGCGCTAAGTACAAAAAGTGTAGATAATTATGGTATGTGGGTGAGGGCATCCAGGTATTTCTGGATGTATAACAACGTAAGTGCCGTGCGATTCAAACTTGTGAATATACCTAAGCCCACTTATATAGCTTTGGATGAACTGTTGTTACGTTCGGCCAATACCCTCGTTATATCAAAGTCGGCAGATGGTAGCATCATGGCTAATAACCATTTTCTAAATAAAAACGAGAACGCGCATGACAAGTGATGAAGTGATGAAGTGGCTATCTGCCGTAACCGATC
>JBGAJU010000027.1:0-51439 GCA_044224775.1 Flavipsychrobacter sp. | reverse complement strand
AACAGCATTAACCTGTTCCCTTTTATTATAGACCTCAATGCGCTCACATTTGAGGGAGGTGTTAAAATTTGTTTTTATAGTTGCATGGACATGGATGACAACAGCATGAAATTTCGCTTCCTTGAGGACAATAGTATCGAAACTATCACTTACTCTGACACATTAAAACCGGATACACATCTAAACGATATGCTGGAAGACAAACAGAAAAGAAAAAAAATAAAGTTAGACAGTGTCTACCTCCAATTCAGGGAAGCTAAAAAAACTATTCTTGGCACAATTGAAATAGACTTAAGTGACTACTAATGAGTAAAATCTATCCATTCAAGTTTCTGGATGCCTATGGCAAAAATGACACCAATGTTTTTTTTGGCAGGGAAGAGGAAATCGCTGATATGTACCAGATGATATTCCAGGCAAATATTTTGCTGGTATATGGGGCTTCCGGTACGGGTAAAACCAGCCTTATACAATGCGGCCTTGCCAGCAAATTTCAAGCTCACGATTGGCTATCACTTTATATTCGGAGAGGAGACAATATCAACAAATCACTTGCAAAAGTATTAGAAGAGTACAGCAGCAAGGAAGATCACACGGACGATGACATGGACTTTTCGGATATTATGTCCGATGAAGACGGAAAACAAACCGACACACTGGTACAATTATCACCACTAGCAAAAACATTCAAAGCCATACACCTCAATTATTTCCGGCCAATATATCTCATTTTTGACCAGTTTGAAGAGTTGTTCATTATAGGAACAAAGAATGAGCAGAAAGAATTTATTGCTACAGTACAGGAAATACTGAACATGGAACAACCTATAAAAATTATCTTCAGTATAAGAGAGGAATACCTTGGGCATTTATATGAATTTGAAAAGGCCATCCCACAATTGATGCGTAAAAAACTGCGCGTGGAACCAATGAACTTAGACAAAGTAAGGCAAGTAATACATGGTATCGCTAATTTCAAAGGAACTAACATTAGTCTAAAAGAGGGGGAAGAACAGGCAATAGCTGAAGGAATTTTTGATAAAGTGAAAGACAGGGACAAAACCCTTACTATACAACTACCCTATTTGCAGGTATTTCTTGACAAACTTTATGATGAGACAACACACGACCCAACCCATGAGGCCGACGCAGTATTTTCTGCAGCGACAATTGCCCGCATGGGTAATATAGGAGATGTGCTCCGAGATTTTCTTGAAGAGCAAGTAAAGGTAATTGCCTTGACAATGAGCGCAACATACAAGCAGGTAAACGTGGACTATATCTGGAAAATACTCTCTCCATTCGTAACAATTGATGGTACAAAAGAACCATTAACCATAGATAAACTGAGTGAGAAACTCCCGGAAGAAATTCTAGAAAACGATTTACATCTTATAGGCGAAATTGTTACCTCTTTCGTGAATAGCAGGATACTACGGTACTCAGACAATGGGATATATGAGATAGCGCATGACACTTTAGCAAAACAAATAGCGGCAAAACGAAGTGATGAAGACATAGCACTACTTGAAGTAAAAAGGCTTATCGGTAACCAACTGAGTATGAGTAAGGATGCAAGGGAGTTATTTACCGAAAAACAAATCAACTTTATTCTTCCTTATATCCCAAAAATAAACATCAACATTGACGAACGTGCATTAATCAATGAGAGCCGTAAGGCTATATTGCGGGGGAAAAACAGAAAGAAAAGAAATACGATCACCTGGATCGTAATAATGATCATAGTATCAGTTATTATGATCGTACTTACAATTATTGCCTGGGGGCAAAGAAAAGATGCTTTTGAATCAAAAAAAGCAGCACAACAAGCAACTGCACGAGCATTGCACGCACTGGAGGAATTGAAGCAAACCAATGCTATAGCTAAAGCAACCGAACTACAGAATTTCGGCAATAGCTATTTGGACAATGAAAACTATCTATATGCCCAAGAAAGTTACCAGGCAGCCTTAGACACACTGTTAAAATATAATGTGAGCCGCAAAAAAATAAATACTGACCTGCAAAAATCGATTGAAAAATGTAATTCAATGATCAACACTGCAAAATAGCTGTAAATTATGTCTGGAAACAGAATTCAAATACTACTAATTTTCATTATATTCTTGTCCCAATCCTTGTTGGGACAAGAAATTAACTGCAATAAATTCTCACGATCTTTGGATACGGGCGATGTCCACCGCGATAAAAAAAATTATGGATTTGCCCTAAAATGTTACCAGGATGCTATGATAGCAGCCAGGGAATGTGGCATGCCCACAACAGAACCTGCTAAAAGGATAAAAGACATTACGGAACGGCTTAAACAAGAAAAAGAGCTGGCGTTAAAGTCAAAACAAATAGCCGACAATGCCCGAAAAAAAGCTGATACACTGCTAAAAATAGCCGAAAAGCAAAACATGGAAATGCAATCTATGGCCCTTTCCAACATGGCTTATATTGAAATTTACAAAAACCAGAATTTCACAAAGGGATTTAGGTATGCACAGTACGCTTTTGAAAGGGACACCAACAACTTGGACGCTCGAAACGCTTTATACGCCACAATTTATGAACCCATAGACAAACCCAAACATGTATTTTCTAATCTAACGATCCCTAACCTCAACAAAGTTAAATCCGTAATTTTCAGGGATAGCAGTAAAAACATATTGACCATTGGCGACTATACTGCTCCGAGTATATGGAATGCTGACAGCGGAAAATTAATTGTGAGCATGAGCAATATGGACGGATTTACAATCCCCTACCCTGATGAAAATAAGATATTGACAATAATTGACAATAATTCCATAATAATATGGGATAGCTATACGGGCAAAGAACTTACATCTGCGACATTAACAAATGATCTTTTTTGCACAAATGCTGTTTTTACTCCTGATACAAAATATCTATTAACGATAAACGGCTCTGATGTTGAAGTTTGGGATATTGCCACGTGGAAGAGAAAAATAAGAATGGCCACAAACTGTGGCAATATTATCATATCTCCTGATGGCAAGAAGATATTTTGTTGCGACCGCAAATCGGCAAAAATACTTGACGCGGCAACCGGCAGAATAATGGACACTATATTGCATAATATCGACAAATTTAGCGTCGCTGTTTTTTCGCAGGATAGCCGATTGTTATTGATGGCCTACAGTGATTCAACAGCTAAGATATACGACCTTGATAAAATGAGCGATTCGATCACGCTAAATAACCTTGGTGCAACTATAAAATCTTGCGTGTTTACAGCAAATAAAGATTATATCCTGCCAACATTTGACAACGAGTATATTAAGCTCATCAATATACACACACCGGCGGATCCAAAGCTTTTTAATTGCAATGCGTCTTCCGCATTTTTCTCACCAGATGATTCTAAAGTAATAACAGTATATAAAAACACGCTCAAACTGTGGGACATTAATACGTGGTGGACCGAAAAGGCAACGCTATCGGGGCATTCTGACATAATTTCTGATGCCGGTTTCTCTCCAGATGGCAAGAAAGTATGGGCATTATCATTTGACGGTGTTTTAAAAATGTGGGATATTGATAACCTAAATGAAAAAGGGAATTTTCCTGGTCCTTGGGAAACGGGGAGTTTTTCAGTTTTTTCGCCCGACAGAAAAAAAATATGTACAATACTTGCAGGAATAGGCAAAATATATGACGTGCTAACAGGCACGGAACTTACCCAATTATCAGGAAATATCGATTCAGGTTCAATTCTATTTTATTCATTAGACAGCAAAAAACTGCTAAGGGTACATAAGCGTGATTCACTGAAAATATGGGACGTATCTGACGGCCACGTAATTGGCTCTGTTAAAAACACCAGCTCGCACGATTCATTCCTGTTTTCTCCCGGTTGTGACAGGGTATTTGAAATATCAAAAGATACCATCCTGCTGATAGATATAGAACGGGGGATTTTACTCAAAAAGATCGTTATTGACTCGTTTTCCAAAATCTATTTGTCAGCGGACAATAAAAAATTTACAACCTACCAGAAAAATGGTAAAATAAGGGTATGGAGCATGATAACCGGTCAAGAATCGAGTCAGTTTTCCGATCTTGGCTTAACCTCAAGATCAGCTGTCTTCTCACCTGGTGGAGACTATATAATAGACAGCAATAAGATACTATATTTTATCTCAATTGATAAATTGGTACGGATATGTCGGGATAGCATTAAAAAACTTAGTCTACCCGCGTTTTCACCTGATAACCAATTGTTGTTTTATAAGGATGAGGATGACAATACGTATAAAATATTAAATGTTCAAAAAGGTAAACAAACCGGAACAATACCCTATAATGATCTTGGAACTGTAACGAAAACAATGTTTTCTTCGGATAATAAATTTCTGCTCACTTCTACAAACTATCGCAGAAGTATACTATGGAGAACAGATACGTTAAGTTCTATAGCCAATGTCTCCGATTATAAAGAAGCTTATTTTTCTCCCGACAATAGGTTCCTGCTACTACTTAAAAATAGTAAATGTTCGGTAGTAGACTGTATCTCAGGCAAAACAACAGTGATACCCGATATTAAAAGCGCTGCTTTTTCTCCAGATGGCAATTTACTACTGACAAAATATTATAACAGTTTCAAACTATGGGACACAAAAAATTTTGAAGAGATTATATCATTACCTATAGGAAATGCAAAGAGATTCTTTTTCTCAACAGATAGCAAAAAAATACTGGCTGAATATGCCAACGGAATTTCTAAAATATGGCTAATTGACACTCGCGAATTAATATCAACTATCATTAGGAAGAATAAGATTGACGACCTCTCTTACCAGGAAAAAATAAAAATGGGCATTGAACAATAAAAATTATTGCTCAATGCTTATGGCCATCAGCGCAAAGTAACCACTGTGCGAACTGGCGGATATTCCTTTTATTTTTTTCTTAGAATCGGCAATTTTCAGCTTTACGGATGACAATCCGGGATTATTATATATTACGTAAAAACAATTTTCTTTTACATTGAACCGCTCACCAACAATATAGTCTTCGGTTGACCTAAACCAATCTGGAAATAATTGCGGTGCTACTTGCTGGGAAGACCCATCAAAATAATTGATGGAAAAAGTAACATCTGCATCGCCGCTTCCGGTGGTGCCCAGTATGTAAAGGTTTTTCCCGGAAACGGGTGTAACAAAATCTAATGTACCCTTATTGTTGTGCAATAGCAAAACATTTTTAGCATTATATGGCGCTAACAGAAAATTAAGTCCCACCACCCTACTGCTGTTAATTTTGCGATCTGATGGTAAAAAATAAGCCGGCCGGGTGCCGTTATAAATAAAATCTTCTGACGTGAACACATAATCTACATCATCCAGACCTTTATATGGTTCATAGGTTATGGTAGATCTGGGGTCATTTGTCATTCCATCTGCAACAACATCATAATTAAACCCGGTAAGGGGTACGTTAACACAATTTAAGACACTGTCCCTACCTACCTTATTCGTCGTGTTATTTGCAGGAACTACCTGACTAATTGTGTCATAGGCACGCGGGCTAACTACCGGGCGCCTAAGCCATCTGGCACTTTGCGCCAATGCAAAAACGGCATCTAATACACAACACAAAAACAAAACTGATGCAATCTCCTTTTTCATAATTATAAGCGGAAGAACGAACTAATGTTAAAGCAATATATACAAATTAACTAAAAACACAGTATAAACGCAACATAATTATGTTCCGGCATTTCTTTCGCACATAGAGAATTATAATAAAATCCAGCAAAAGAATTGAATCTAAATATATTTTTCAATAATTTTATAGTAGCAAAAAATGCAGCGTGGATTAACTGACTCTTACGCCCCGTTATTTTCAGCTATATCCATTATCAAAGCAGACAGTTCGTCTACGCGCATAATAAGTTCACTTCAAAAACTTTTTGTTATGCCGGAATTTGATAGTAATCATGTCAAAAACATTGTGCTGCTCGGTCACACGGGCAGCGGAAAAACAACTCTTGCGGAAGCCATGCTGTTCCAGGCTGGACTTATCAGTCGCCGGGGATCTATAGCGGAAAAGAACACCGTTGGAGATTACACTAACCTTGAGAAAGAACGTGGCAACACCATCTTTTCGAAACTACTGCATGCGCCGTGGAAAGGATATAAAATAAATATCCTCGACACACCGGGTTATGATGACTTTTCGGGCGAAGTAATTAGCGCTCTCAGAGTTGCAGATACAGGAATAATGTTGCTGAACGCAAGTGAAGGTGTAGAAGTTGGTACAGATATTATCTGGGAGTATACTGAACAATTTAAAACACCAACTATTATCCTCGTAAACAAGCTGGACCATGAAAAGGCCGACTTTGAAAAAACAGTGTCTGAAGCTAAAAACCATTTTGGAAACAATGTGGTTGTAGTTCAATACCCTGTGAACCAAGGCGATAACTTTAACGCCATAATAGATGTGCTGAACATGGTGATGTATCAATACGATAAAGATCCTAAACCTAAAAAATTGCCCATACCTGAGAATGAGAAAGTCCGTGCGGAGGCGTTACATAAAGAACTGATCGAAGCCATAGCGTCTAATGACGAAGGGCTTATGGAAAAGTACTTCGACAAAGGAGAACTTACCGAAGATGAAATGAAAGAAGGCCTTCATGTGTCTATGACCAAGCACGACCTTTTCCCGGTTTTCTGTGCTTCTGCAGAACAGAACAAAGGTATTGCAAGGCTGATGGGCTACATAGACAATGTATGCCCACCTTCATGTGAAATGCCACCTCAACCCATAAAGTCCGGAGGTACGCTGATATGCGACAGCAAAGGTCCTGCATGTATTTTTATATACAAAACGGTTAATGAACCTCATATTGGCGAACTCAGCTTCTTTAAGGTTTATTCAGGCACAGTAAAAAACGGCATGGAACTGGTCAATGAGAATACAGGAGTAACTGAACGACTTAACCAGTTGTATGTAATGGAAGGCAACAAACGCATAAATGTAAATGAGTTAATTGCCGGCGATATTGGAGCCACTTTAAAATTGCGCAATACGCACGTAAATAATACGCTACACGAAAAGGGTAAACAAATTGAGTTGCTTCCTATCGTTTTCCCGGAATCCACATTAAGTATCGCGCTTAACAACAACAAAAAAGGTGAAGAAGAAAAGTTGGCGTCTGCACTACACCAGTTAAAAGAGGAAGATCCAACCATACATGTAGAAGTTTCGGTAGAACTTGGTCAGACTTTACTTCATTGCCAGGGTGATATGCACCTCGCAGTTATAAAATGGAAGCTACAAAACGTATACAACTTAGATGTTGGTTATACAAAACCCAAAATAGCCTACAGGGAAACTATACGATCAGCTGCTGACGCAACTTACCGGCATAAAAAACAATCTGGAGGATCGGGGCAATTTGGAGAAGTAACTATGCGCATTGAACCCTGGCATGAAGGTATGCCGGAGCCTACAGACCTAAATGTACGCGGCAAAGAAGCAACAGACCTCGCCTGGGGAGGAAAATTGGTTTACTATAACTGTATAGTTGGCGGTGTGATAGATGCACGATTCTTGCCATCTATACTAAAAGGTGTGATGGAAAAAATGCATAGCGGTCCGTTAACCGGATCATATGTAAGGGACGTACGCGTAAGCGTGTATGACGGCAAAATGCACCCTGTGGACAGTAATGATATATCCTTCAAGATCGCGGGCATGATGGCCTTCAAAGATGCATTTCAGAGAGCTAATCCATTGCTGATGGAACCGATAATGGCCATGGAGATACTCGCGCCCGATGAACTTACGGGAGCCATCCTCGGCGACCTACAAATGAGACGGGGTATGATCGAAGGCTTTAACAATGAAGGGCATTTTACGGTTATTAACGCCAAAGTGCCTCATGCGGAGACATACCAATATGCATCTGCATTACGTAGCCTCACACAGGGAAAAGCGAGGTTCAGGATGAAGTTCGACCACTATGCACCTGTATCGCCTGAACTTCAGAAAAAGCTTACCGAAGCGCACAATAAGGAAGTGTATGAATTGGCTGAAGCTTAGTAATCAATACGTTCAGAGCAATATCGCCCCAAAAGCATGTAACTTTTGGGGCGTTAAATTTTATATTTCGTCAACTAATAACTATCAAGTAATATTCGCTTAACTTTGTTATGCTTTAGGGGCAACTAATAATTATCAAGTAATATTCGCTTAACTTTGTTATGCTTTAGGGGTGCCAATACGGCTGAGATCATACCCTTTGAACCTGAACAGGATAATGCCTGCGGATGGGAAAAAGTAGTCTTGAACGCTATTCGTATCTACCCCCGAAGTTTATTGCTTTGCATAACAACAATTATTGCATGAACGTTTATATCAACAGTAAGCCGCAAGAGATATCAGCAGAGTCAAAGATAACAGATGCTTTTGCATTACTTAATATCACCACACCCAAAGGCATAGCAATAGCTGTCAATAATAATGTTATTCCAAAAGCAGAATGGGATACTTATAAATTACAGGAAGATGATAAAGTAATATTGATTCGTGCAGCACAAGGCGGATAAAATTAATTAGTTAATAGTTCTTCTAAAATATTTAAGATGAAAAAAGACACAGCACCATCAGCGGGTAAAATCAGCACAGGCACATTCCCTGCTTCGCAGAAAATATTTGTTCCTGGCAAGTTGCATGATATCAAGGTAGCTATGCGGGAAATATCAGTGAGTCCGACACACACCAAATCATTTGGCGTAGAGGAGTTAATGCCCAATCCGTCTGTGACAGTATACGACACAAGTGGCCCATACACGGACCCGAATGTTACTATAGATATCACCAAAGGGCTTCCCCGATTACGAGAGGAATGGATAAAGCAGCGTGGCGATGTAGATCAGCTCAATGCATTCACGTCCGAATACTGCAACCAAAGATTGGCTGATAAGAAACTGGATGAACTGCGATTTGAGCATATAAAGATGCCATACAGGGCAAAGGCCGGGGCTAATGTATCACAGATGCATTATGCAAAGAATGGAATTATCACTCCCGAAATGGAATATATAGCCATTCGCGAAAACCAACGTATTGATGAACTGATGAGCAACGATAGCCTTTGGGAACAGCACAAAGGTGAAAGCTATGGTGCTAACCTACCACTGAAAAGGATCACTCCGGAATTTGTACGTGATGAAGTAGCACTTGGAAGGGCAATAATACCGGCTAATATCAACCATCCCGAAAGCGAGCCAATGATCATTGGCCGTAACTTCCTGGTGAAGATCAACACTAACATAGGTAACTCAGCAGTTACATCAAGCATAGAGGAAGAAGTTGAGAAAGCTGTATGGAGCTGCCGTTGGGGTGGCGATACCTTAATGGATCTCTCTACCGGTAAGAATATACACGAAACCAGGGAGTGGATCATCCGTAACTGCCCGGTGCCTGTGGGCACGGTGCCTATATACCAGGCGTTGGAGAAAGTGAACGGCAAGGCTGAGGACTTGACTTGGGAAATTTTCAGAGATACGCTCATAGAACAGGCTGAACAGGGTGTAGATTACTTTACTATCCATGCAGGAGTCCTTTTGCGTTATGTACCACTTACAGCTAAACGTGTTACTGGCATAGTATCGCGCGGAGGAAGTATTATGGCTAAATGGTGCCTTGCCCACCACAAAGAGAACTTCCTTTACACTCATTTCGAAGAGATATGCGAAATAATGAAGGCATATGACGTAAGCTTCTCGTTGGGAGACGGATTGCGTCCAGGTTCTATCGCCGACGCTAATGATGCTGCTCAGTTCGCAGAATTGGAAACACTGGGAGAACTAACAAAAATTGCGTGGAAACATGATGTACAGGTGATGATAGAAGGGCCGGGCCACGTCCCTATGCATATGATAAAGGAGAACATGGACAAGCAATTAGCCTGTTGCGATGAAGCTCCCTTCTATACACTTGGACCTTTGACAACCGATATCGCTCCCGGCTACGACCATATTACCTCAGCCATAGGCGCAGCAATGATAGGCTGGTATGGCACTGCCATGCTGTGTTATGTGACCCCCAAAGAGCATCTTGGCCTGCCGGACAAAAAAGACGTAAAAGACGGAGTTATAGCCTACAAAATAGCTGCTCATGCAGCCGATCTTGCGAAGGGGCATCCCGGAGCACAGTATAGGGACAACGCATTGAGTAAGGCGCGCTTCGAGTTTCGCTGGGAAGACCAATTCAACCTCTCGCTTGATCCGGATACCGCCCGCGCATTTCATGACGAAACACTACCTGCCGAAGGAGCAAAAATAGCCCACTTCTGCTCCATGTGTGGCCCGCATTTCTGTTCTATGAAAATTACACAGGACATTCGCGACTACGCTGCAGAGCAGGAAAAAGAGAACGGGATGGAAGAAAAGTCTAAAGAGTTCATTGAAGCAGGTTCTGAGATATACAGTTAGTACCTTATGAGCAAAGCAACTAAACCATATGTACTTTCCATTGCCGGTTTTGACCCATCGGCCGGGGCAGGTGTGCTTGCAGATGTAAAAACCTTTGAAAGCAATGGTGTTTATGGTATGGGAGTTGTATCGGCCCTCACGTATCAGAATGATGTGGAATTTGAGCGGGTAGAATGGATAGATAATTCAAAAATTGTGGAGCAAGTAGAAGTCTTGTTAAAACGCTTCCCGATAAAACACATTAAGATCGGGCTGATTGAAAATATGGATACTCTTGCGCAGATAGTACGCTTTTTAAAAACCGAGGTAGATGATCCGGTAATTATTTACGATCCTATCTTGAAAGCCAGCGCAGGATTTTCATTTCACCACATTACTGAAGAGTACTTCACTAAAACCATCGAAGGAATTAATTGCATAACACCTAATATTCCGGAAGCCATACAAATATTTGGTCCTGACAACCTGAACGACAAACTGGAATTACTCAGCGAAAAAATCAATGTTTACTTAAAGGGGGGCCATAGCGAGGACAATGTAGTTACTGATTTACTTTACTTAAAAGATCATACTTACGCTTTCCCAAATGACCGAATTGCAAATGGCGCAAAACACGGAAGTGGCTGTGTGTTGTCTTCTGCGCTTACAGCACAATTGGCCTTAGGTCACGACCTACCAACATCAGCGGAAAATGCAAATAGCTATACTCATAGTTTTCTGGCAAGCAACGAAACTTTATTAGGCTATCACCAAATATTCACCACGTGAAACCAATATGCAAACTTCAGTTCATTACAACGAATCCACGACTTGCTGAACAAGCATGCCTTGGTGGTATTGACTGGATTCAGCTAAGGTTGAAGAACACACCGGATGACGAATTCATTGCAATTGCCAAAGAAGTTCAATCCGTATGTAAACAATTTAATGCTACGTTTATCATCAATGACAATGTCACAATGGCATTCAACCTACAGTCAGATGGCGTACACCTGGGCAAAGAGGATATGAACCCTGATGTGGCCAGAGAATTGCTCGGCGCCAACTTTATCATCGGTTGTACAGCGAATACACTTGAAGACATATTGTATCTGTCATCTAAACCTATCAACTATATTGGCCTTGGCCCCTATCGTTTCACATTAACAAAACAAAAACTGAGTCCTGTATTGGGTATTGAAGGCTACAAGAGTATGTTTTTGCAACTACAACAACGACATATAGATACACCTCCAATTATTGGCATTGGTGGTATCACAAACAATGATGTACCGGAACTATTAACAACAGGATTGTACGGCATTGCAGTCTCAGGTGCGATTTCAAGTACAACTAACGCCACATTAGCAGCACAACAACTTAAAAACTCTTTATTAACTATTTACAATAACGTATAGTGCATGAATGACCAGTTGGTAATTGCCGATAAAATTTTTTCCTCACGCCTGTTTACAGGCACAGGAAAATTTGGAGACCATGTGATCATGGAAGAAGCCTTACTTGCTTCCGGTTCAGAATTAGTAACTGTGGCATTAAAACGGGTGAACCTTGAAGGGGAAGATGACGACATTTTGCAGCATCTGCAACACCCCCATATCAACTTACTACCCAACACATCAGGGGTGCGCAATGCGGAAGAAGCGATATTCGCAGCGCGACTGGCACGTGAAGCATTGCAGACCAATTGGGTTAAGCTGGAGATACACCCGGATCCTAAATACCTGATGCCGGACCCTATTGAAACGCTTAAAGCTGCTGAAAAATTAGTGAAGGAAGGATTTATTGTACTGCCTTACATTCATGCAGACCCTGTATTGTGCAAGCGGCTGGAGGAAGTAGGTGTTGTCGCCGTAATGCCCCTTGGCTCACCCATAGGCAGCAATATGGGGCTAAAGACGTTGGAGTTTTTACAAATCATCATTGAGCAGAGCAATGTGCCGGTTGTAGTAGATGCCGGGATTGGAGCCCCGAGCCATGCTGCGGCAGCGATGGAGATCGGCGCATCTGCTGTATTGGTTAATACTGCTATAGCTGTAGCAGGCAATCCGGTGCAAATTGCAACGGCATTCAAAATGGCTGTGGAGGCCGGACGTATGGCTTATAGTGCAAAATTAGGATCAATAAAGACATATGCTGAAGCAAGTAGCCCGTTGACCGATTTTTTAAACTAGAATGATGTTCAAAGAAGTTTTCGATAAATATAATTGGGATGATGCTCTTATAAATATCTATGCTAAAACAGCAGCAGATGTGGAACGTGCATTGACGAACAGTAAAAAAACCATTGACGACTTTAATGCACTCATCTCCCCTGCTGCTGCACCCTACCTGGAGCAAATGGCACAAATGAGCCATCGAATTACACAAAAACGGTTCGGAAAGACCGTTCAATTGTATGCCCCGCTCTACCTATCTAATGAATGCCAGAATATTTGTACTTATTGTGGTTTCAGCCTGGATAATAAAATTCGCCGCAAGACACTTACGGCAATGGAAATAATGCAGGAAGCAGAATACCTGAAACAACAAGGATTTGAACATGTGTTATTAGTAACGGGTGAAGCAACCAAAACAGTGGGCGTTGATTACCTGAAAAACGCAATTCGTTTGCTGCGGCCGCATTTTGCCAATATATCAATTGAGGTGCAGCCACTAGACGAAGATGAGTACAAGGCCCTGGTAGCTGAAGGTCTGTATGCCGTGCTGGTTTACCAGGAAACTTACCATAAAGACAACTACAAGCAATACCACCCCAAAGGCAAGAAATCTAATTTTGATTATCGCCTCGATACACCCGACAGGCTGGGGAACGCCGGGATACACAAAATCGGCCTCGGTGTATTGATAGGCCTTGAAGACTGGCGTGTTGACAACTTCTTCACTGCCTTACATGTCAACTACCTTGAAAGGCAATTCTGGCAAACCCGATACAGCATATCTTTCCCTCGCCTCAGGCCGGCAACCGGATTGATAGAACCAAAGGTAGCCATTACGGATAAGGAGTTGGTTCAACTTATTTGTGCATGGAGGATATACAATGAAGAGATAGAACTATCTGTTTCCACCCGTGAAAATGAACTGTTCCGGGACCACGTAGTAAAACTAGGCGCTACTACTATAAGTGCAGGTTCCAAAACAAATCCCGGGGGTTATGTGGTAGAACCTGAATCTTTGGAGCAGTTTGAAATAGATGACAACCGTTCTGTTTCTGAGATTAAGCAAATGATAGAACGTAACGGCTACAAGCCTGTTTGGAAAGACTGGGAAAAATTCACGATAACTGAAAAGATATAACATGTTATCTGCACAAGAAAAAGCGCGGTACAGCAAACAGGTCATATTGCCTGAATTTGGCATCGAGGGGCAGGAAAAGTTGCATACTGCCAAAGTGCTGGTGATTGGAGCAGGCGGACTGGGATGTCCCATATTACAGTATTTAACCGCAGCTGGTGTAGGAACAATTGGGGTAGCAGATGGCGATACAATACAAATATCCAATCTACAAAGGCAGATACTATATACTGAAAATGAAATTGGGCAAAGCAAGGCCGAAGTAGCCGTCAAAAAGTTACAGCTACTTAATCCTTTTGTTGTCCACAAACTTCACAACACATTTATTACAGTTGACAATGCACTCGAAATACTAAAGGACTATGATATTATAGTAGATGGCTCGGATAATTTTGCAACGCGCTATATTGTAAACGACGCATGCGTAATACTGAATAAACCGCTTGTATTCGGTGCTATATATAAGTTCGAAGGGCATGTTTCTGTATTCAATTATATGAATGGCCCCACTTACCGCTGTATCTTTCCCGAACAACCCGGAGATGAAGAAGCACCAAACTGCGCAGATATTGGCGTTATCGCTACCTTGCCCGGCATTATTGGCACTATACAGGCAAATGAGACGATAAAAGTAATAACAGGCATTGGCGAAACTCTATCTGGTAAATTGCTAGTGATTGACACGTTAACAATGGGTAGCCATTCATTTAGCTTCAAATTGAATGAAGCGAATAAGAACATTACGGCACTAAAACTACCCGATTCCTTTTGCGAGGTCATCATAAATAACATTGACTATGCCCGACTACAGGAAATGCAGCAAAACTCGGGCACACAATTAGTTGACGTAAGAGAAACAGAAGAACATCAGATAGAAAACATAGGCGGCATAAATATCCCATTATCTGTTTTTGAATCAAGCCTGCTTCTTTTGAATACCAAGAATGACATAGTTCTTTATTGCAGTACAGGCAAACGCAGCAGTCTTGCTGCAAAAAAATTACTAGAAAAGGGGTTCACTAAAGTATTTCATTTACAAGGCGGCATCAGCTCTGTCATAGAGCACTAACCGCCTCAATTGCTTCTTTAAATACCTGTAACGGGTCAGCAGACTGCCATATACCGCCGAGCATAGCCCCTCCATCAAAGCCATATTCATTCAATGTTTTTATTTGTTGCAGGCCCACGCCACCTAAGCCTATAATTGCAGGACAGCGTTTACCCGCCTCATCAAATTGTTTTTTTACCTTACGAAGGCCAGCCAGGTCTATCTTCGCATTATACTCATGCTTTGAAATACTATCAAAAACCGGGCTTATCAGTACATAACTATAAAACACATCATTATCTAATATCTCTTGCCACGAATGGAATGAGGTAGAAAGTGTATTAGCTGCCATTTTTCCGATAAGCTGCCATGAAGCATCATCATTTCGCATCAAACTATTCAGATGGATACCACCAAGCTGAAACTCGCTCAATAATTCAAAATGTCCACATAGTACGATCCGGTTGTGATATTCGCCTTTGATCTGTTCTATGTACCTGGCATATTCAGCGGCGGCATATGAAGGCTTTCGCAAATGCAGCTTTTGTAGCCCAAGCTTGAATAGCTCATTCAGTATGGCTATTTCACTAGGGAGATTCTTATCTGGTGTGATAATTATAAGCTGCATAAAACGCAATGATACAACATCTCGCGATTTGAGGGCCAAATTCATAGATTTGCATATTATGGATAACTCAAAAACATCCACAATAAAAAAATGTCCGCAATGTGGTGTGACTTTCATTTGCACACCTGCAAACTGCTGGTGCTTTGAACTACCAGTTGTTTTGCCGGTTGACGCGAATGCTGAGTGCTACTGTCCTAAATGCCTTGCCTACATTATTGACCAAACAGTCAAGAAAAAGTAAACGTTTCATATGAAAGGATTATTCACAATCACTCTGCTGGTCGTATCAAATACATTTATGACTCTTGCATGGTATGGCCATTTAAAATTCAAAGAACTATCCTGGGGACAAAACCTTGGATTGTTTGCAATTATCCTGATTAGTTGGGGTATGGCATTCTTTGAATACTTGTTTCAGGTGCCTGCAAATCGTTTGGGTTTTAAAGGCAACGGGGGACCTTTTAACCTGGTGGAACTAAAAACCATCCAGGAGGCTATCACGCTTGTTGTTTTTATGGCGTTCTCCGTAATCGTATTTAAACAGCGATTCGAGTGGAACCATATACTGGGCTTTTGCTTATTGGTGGCCGCAGTATTTGTAATTTTTAAAAAATGGTAGCTAGTAGTATTCTATAAGACGATCAGTGATACTGACCTTTTTTTTGTTTTCTACTCTAACTTGTCGCAACCAGTTGCCTGTTGCATCATAATTTTCGTAACAGTAGCTCACATCAAATGGCAACCTGAAATTTGAAATATTCTCCAACTGGCTAACAAGTTTGCCACTATCATCGTAGGTATATGTTTTCACATAGTCCATCATTCGCTCAGCATTCGTTGCGCTGAATGATTGCTTATCTCCATCCTTTGCCGCCTCCCTGTTCCGCGACACCATCACATGCTGCTCCATTAAAAGATTGCCCTTAGCATCGTAGCTATATGTGTAATGTTCTCTTAACTCTCCTTGCAAATCATATTTAGAACACTCCTTCTTATTGCCGAGCTCATCATATCCAAATACCGACCTATACCAAAGATCTCCTTTTGCATTATAGTTCAGTCGCTCAATGCGATTGCCCTTCTCGTCATATTTGTATACTACACGTTGATGAAGTTTGCCATCAGGGCTATACTCTTCTACCCCCGTCTGCATGCCTGTCTCATCGTATTTGTAAAGGCGTTTATACTGCAACCTGCCGTGATCGCCATAAAGGCTACCACCCAGATAATCATCATCCTCATACTGGTTGCCGTTCTCCATGTACCTGAAAACATACAGTATTGTGTTAAAGCTATCGATATGGCCGGTATTCATAACCGGGTATTGGCACTGGATCACAGACTTTATACGCCCTTTCATGTTCAGGCGTGCAATGTCGCTCTGCGCTTTTGCATTCTGCACTATCAGCCCCAAACCAATAAGCAGCAGCAATCTCATAGGTTAATAATTATTTGCCCGATGGCTTTCCGTATAGCTTACTTTTCACTAATCCCCATTTATGGAAGCGATGGATCATAGATACACGCAATACCCCTCTTCCATACTTCATGCTACGACTGAAATTGATGCTTGAAGCTTCTTCAAAATACTTGGTAGGACAGGTGACCTCGGCTATTTCGTAGCCATTCATAAATATTTGGGAGATCATCTCGTTATCAAAAACAAAATCATCACTATTATGGGTGAAATCTATAGAACGTATCACTTCCGCACTAAAAGCACGGTAGCCGGTGTGGTACTCACTCAATTTTTGCCCAAGCATAATATTCTCAAATAAGGTCAGGCAGCGGTTGAAGATATATTTATACATGGGCATTCCCCCTTTCAGTGCACCTTTCCCCAATATCCGGGATGCCAACACCACGGGATATAGATCCATTGCGATTATTGAGGAAATTGCATGTATAAGCTTAGGTGTATACTGATAATCGGGATGCAGCATAATAACGATGTCAGCTCCTATATCCAGTGCCTTTTTGTAGCAGCTTTTCTGGTTACCACCGTAGCCTTTATTCACTTCATGTTTGATGATATGCTTTATTCCAAGGCGCTGTCCAACTGCCACAGTATCATCGCGGCTGTTGTCATCCACTAACACAACATCATCCACTATATCGAAAGGTATTTCTTTATAGGTAGGCTCCAAAGTCCGGGCAGCATTATAAGCGGGTAGTACTACTACTATTTTCTTACCGTTAAGCATATTTACGGGCAAAAATAATATATAAAGCCAAATTTAGAATAAATCCTTACGCCTTATCATTATACTCCATATGTGTCACGATCAGGTTACTGTTTGCACGTGCCAGAATACGGCCACTAAGGTCATATACATGGCATTCTACATTGATTATCTTTTTACCGGTACGCAATACCTTTGCCTCTGCACGTAATGTCTCCCCACCTTTTATGGCATAAAGAAAGTCAAGATTCAGCGTCAGCGATGTGTAATGCTGTTCTGCATCGAGGCTCACAACGGCCCACCCGATCGCCTCATCTATCACCAGGCTCATCATCCCACCATGAATATTACCATAAGGATTTGTCATCTCAGATCTTACTGGCATTGCAATGATCGCATGACCTTTATCCACATATTCCAGGGTAAAGCCTAACCAATTCCCAGCGGGCGAGCGAGAATCCTTCACTTCTTTTCCTTCATAGGTTTCCTTAATGTATTTAAGTATACTACCCCTCGGTACTCCTTGATATCCCATAGCACAAAGCTCATACTACAGTGGCCAAAAACCAAAAAAATCATTTGATCGATTTGGCATGGTATAATTCATGCGTAAATACCAAATATGAGCATCCGTAGTTATTGTTAGTGTTTTTGTTTATTTGCAATGCCTTCTTAACCAAAAGTTGTAGAAAAAAGTGACACTAGAAAAAACAATCACTCTCGATTATTACGCAGCCGGATCCGCGATTGCGGCTATCGACAACAAGCTTTACCTGGTTGGGGACAATATGAGTTATTTGTTAGTATTAGCCAACGATTTCACAGTTCTGGATAGCATTGATATCATTAATACGCCACAAAAGCAATTGCCAAAAATTACTAAACCCGACATAGAGGCGGCAACATTTGTGCAGCACAATGGCCATAAGGCGCTACTACTGGTTAGTTCAGGCTCTCTGGACGTTTACAGAAATAGCGCCTGGCTATTGGATATTGAGAACAAACATAAACACACCATAGACTTAACGCCCCTTTACAACCAGCTGAGAAAGAGCGCAATAGGTGATTTGAACATAGAAGGTGTGACCACCGTAAAAAATGCAATAGTTCTGTGTAGCCGGGGCAACAAAAGTAACCCCGTAAACTACCTGATCTACACTACTCCTTCATTTTGGACCGACCCGCCATCCGCACCATTCAACACACAGCAGGTACATACAACGGGTGACTCTAACTCATTCAGCGGCGTGTCTGACATAACTTATTCACTCCTTTCCGATCGTCTTATAATAGCAGTGTCAACTGAGGAAACTCATAGCTCATTTGATGACGGCACAATTGGCAAAAGTTATCTCTGTTTTGTTGACAACTTCTCTCACAATAATGGAACTAAAGCCATCATACCGGATAGAATTATTAACCTTGAAGAAGTTGATGAAAGGTTCAAAGAGCAAAAAATTGAAGCCGTGGCAATACTGTCAGAAACAGCAGGCGAGATGATACTGGTAATGGCCGCCGACAACGATAACGACAAAACAACGCTCTTTAAAATTAGTATTCAACTCTAGGCTTGCTCATATTACTCCACCCGAAATTTATACCATGTAGTTGGTGCATTTTCTTCTCGCCAGTTTATTATTCCATTATAAGGGAATACCTCAACTAGACAGAATCCTAATTTTTCTAACACTCTTCTGGACGCAAAATTTTCTATGTCGGTCATTGCATATATACATCTATAACCAAGCACATTTAAACCATACTCCAAAGCAGCCAATCCTGACTCCGACGCATAACCTTTGTTCCAATGTTTTTGCTTTAACCGGTAACCAAAATCAATAAAGTTACTGTGTTTATTGATGGCCTCATTTATCAACTTGAATCCTACCCAGCCTACAAATTCACCTGTTGCTCTTTCTTCCACAGCCCAACGCCCAATGCCATTTTCTGTGTACTGCTGTTGTATGAAAGCAATATTTTCCCGGCTTTGATCGATATGGGTATAAAAATGATTACCCAGGTACTTATGCACACGGGGATCGCTGTCCATTTCGAACATACCACCCTCATCGGTCTTAGCAATGGGTCGAATAACCAACCTATCGGTCTCTAAACGTACATTCATGATCTGCAACTTATTCAAAGATATTAGTTTCGGATTAGCAGCACTTTAATCTATATTATTTTTATAACTTTATTAAACTTTCAACCTACAATTAAGTCATACAAAAAAGCTATCATGAAAAAGCTGATACTCTTGATGTTATGTGGCCTTCCAATAGTGGCGTTTTCACAAAACAAATTATACCTAAACCTGAATTCGCACAACGAAATGACGGGCGAAAACTATGATACTGATTCTTTACATTTTGATAGTATTACAAATTATACGCGACAGATTGCACTATCGGTAGTCGCTAAAAATGCTAAATGGGACTTCCAGACATGCTCAAAATATGTGCTGGCAGTTATCAAATATGAACACGGAGATACTTCATCTACCGACATTTTGGAATGGATGAATAGCACCGGCCAAATACAAATAGACCCAAGACCTAAAAAGCAGCCCCCCCTTTACACTTATAATATTGCCGATGTTGTCACTCTCCTTGATTCGGTTGGCGTCCCTGATAGCCGGACGGTAGGCGGGTTCATCTATTACCCGTATGCTGCAGAAGACTGGACTGAATATTTGTCCCCGGTCATAGGCACACATTATGGCAGAATTTGGACACCACGAATAATATGGGGCGCAGGCAGCAATCCACCTCATACCCACGATGCACATAATTTTGGCATATGGAAACCCCTTGGAGCTACCGATTCAATTAGTTTTTACACACATTCACCCACAACCCCTATATGGATAGAAGGTAATGGCTGCTCAGCTGTGCTCTACGACACAACTAACCCAATAGATGTTTTTAATACAGTAAAAGATGTTGCTCAAAAAATATCGACCGGGTATTGGCCGACAGACAGGTTTTACTCTATGTCTGTAATGATCAATCAGCGAGATTTCTCTGCGGCTTTTGTAACAAAAGTGAACCAACTGTTGGACTCAATCAATACTTTAGTCGCTTCCAATCAGGTTGTGTGGACAACAATACAGGAGAAATTTGATACTTTTCAAACGTGGTGCACCGCAACGAGCCACACTTATAGCCAATGGGAATGTAACGAATCTCCGTTGTTCACAGAACCAATACAACAGTTCATCAAGCCCGTAATTTATCCCAACCCGGCCAATGACCTCTTGTTTGTTGACAATGTAGCCGATCAACCCTACCATATTACCGATGTAAACGGCGTTTCCGTACAAACAGGTAGTATTATAGATGGATCGGTTAACATCGCATCAATTCCACCTGGTTTTTATGTACTTAACATAAATTCGGAAGCGGATACAAAAAGGTTAAAATTCATTCATAGATAGCCTAACAAATAAGGCGCTCTATATTATTATTGCCATAATCGTATGGCAAATAGGCTAGTGAAGTGGATGGCAATGGCTTAGTAAGTATCAAATTTGCCTTTTTGCCTACTTTAATAGTCCCCAACACTTTTTCCAGCTCCATGGCAGCTGCACCATTTAAGGTAACGGCATTTATTGCTTCTTCAGGAGTCATCTTAAGTTGTGTACATGCCAATGTAAGAAGTAGTTGCACGTTGCCACTCGGGCAAGAACCGGGATTGTAATCGGTAGCCAAACATACCGGCAAACCGGCGTCAATTATCTTTCGTGCCGGCTGATAATGCATACCCAGGAAAAAGGCCGCCCCCGGCAATAATGTAGGCATAGTATCGCTGCCTTTTAGAGCTGCAATCTCATCGTCACCCACGCATTCAAGATGATCAACACTTACAGCATTATAACGCACCCCTACTTGCACTCCTCCTGAATAATGAAGCTGGTTAGCATGTATCTTAGGCTTAAGACCATATTTTGCCCCGGCCTCAAGTAACTGTTCAGTTTCCGGCACCCCAAAAAAACCTTGTTCACAGAAAACATCAATGTAATCTGCTAGCCCTTCATCTGAAACACGAGGCAACATTTCATTTACAATTAAATCTAAATAGCCTAACTTATCCTCTTTATAATCAATAGGATATGCATGCGCTGCTAAAAACGAAGACTTGATCGGAATATCAGAATTTTCCTTTAACCTGCGTATTACGCGCAACATTTTTAATTCACCTTCAAGGCACAAACCGTACCCGCTTTTCATCTCTATTGCCCCGGTTCCCATAGCCATGACCGACTCCAAACGAGCCAAAGACTGGTCATAAAGTTCACCCTCCTCCATTTCATTAAGGCGACGAGCTGAATTGAGAATCCCGCCTCCCCTACGTGCTATATCCTCGTAACTCAGTCCTTTTATGCGATCAACAAACTCACCGTCTCTTGGCGCCGCAAAAACAAGATGAGTGTGACTGTCAACCCACGCCGGTAACACCAAACGACTAGTACCATCAATTGTCACATCAGCTTGTGCTTCCGGCAGGTTATTCATGCCTCCAAAGCTGTGTATCAATCCATTTTCAGCCATTAACCATGCATTGGCCAGACAAGGCATTACAGACATATCTGCTCCGCTTCTACGTGTTATTATAGAATCAGACTCTTCAATATTACAGAGTAGGGAAATATTTGTGATAAGTAAGCGCATATTACCCAAAAGTAAAAAAGGTACGGGTTAAAATGTCATAATACCAGCAAATCAGGCGAAAAGAGAATTTATACATATACCATTAAACAAAAAAGCTCCGACCAGTGTCCGAGCTTAATGTGGGTGTACTTTTCTATTTGAGCGTAAGCAGGTCTAAAAGGGGCCAGCTAAAGGATAAGGTTTACATCTTCGGGCCTATAAAAGTGAGTGCAAGCTACTTCAGCAAACAACAACACACTAAATGAGTTTCTGAACGGTTAAAAAACTTTTTTATCGGTAAAAAACAACCAATATTTATAACATATGAAAAATAAAACATTCATATTAGTGTTAGTATTTAACTAAAAAGGTGCCCCAAAGGGCACCTCATAGTGATAGCAAATGCAATAAAATGAAACTGGATTATCTGAATAAAGGATACTTAGAATCAAGGTTTTAGGAGCCGATAATAGCATCTTTACTATACTACACCAAGGTACAATTCCAGAATTAAACCAGACTAAACAAGTTTGTAAACGGTCGAAAAAGTTTCCAAATGGTAAAAACAGGGAGTAATACTGAAAATAGTGTTTAAAGCCCCCCCCCCCCCTGTTAAGATATGGGCATATGAATGGTTGCCACAGTCCATAGGTGATTACCTGCATCATCATTGACTTCGCTCATGGTAAATGTGAATTGTTTACCCTGAATAATACTTAGTTGTTCAATGCGCTTCTTAATATTGTCTATGCTGAAGGACTCATGCATTATACCTGATCCTTCCTGACCGTGGCCTATGCCTACCCCATCATCCTTCACTTCGATACATAACCTTTTATCTACTTCAGTTACACTAATTACCACCGTACCTCCGCGTTCTTTCATCGGAAGAATACCATGTTTTATCGCGTTTTCAACAAGGGGTTGTATCAAAAGAGGTGGAATCATAAATTCAGACACATCAATATTCTCATCAATCTCAATAACATAATTAAGTTTGTCTTCAAACCTGAGCTTTTCAAGCATGAGATAATTCATTACAAGAGCTAGTTCACGTTGCAGAGTAATGAGCTCTTTTGACACATTATGCATATTTTGGCGAATCAGGTCAGCAAATATGCGTAGGTACTCATTTGCTGCTAACCTATCATTGGCGTTAAAAAGGCTTTGTACATTATTAAGCGTATTAAAAATAAAATGAGGGTTCATCAGGGCATTCAATGCCTTGTACTCTGATTTAACAAACTTCATTTTCTGCTCATGTTCTCTTTTATTTTTGCGTATGAGGTACAAGACACGCAACCTGAAACCAATAGCAATCAAAATCATCACGCATAACACACACAAACCAATAAACCACCAGGTAGCCCAATAGGGCCTGAGTATATGTAGCCTGAACACAATGGGCTTACTATAATGACTGCCCATAGTTTTAGCTCTCACTTTCACAACGTAATCGCCATACCCTGTATTGACCATATTGATCTCTTCACCTGCAACTCTGTGCCAATTGTCCTGATCGGTTTTCGATATTGAATATTGGCAGGAAATTCGCTTGCCACCAAATGAATGTACAATAAATGCTATTGATATATTTCGGGACTTATAATACGACAATTCAATATCACCTGCAATGTTATATGATCTACCTGCAGATTTGAGTTGAGAAAAGTAAACGACCGGAACCTTATTTGTCCTCCTCAAACTACTTATAGGCATTAACGTAACTGAACCATTTTTAAAAAAATAACAATTACTGTCATCTGCACAGAATGCCTCAATATTCAAAGGCACGAATGGATCTTCGACTATGGAAAGTGAGTATGTAAACGAATTTTCACGAGAATGTATTTCAAGCAACCTGTCCAAATCATTAGTGCTGATAAGCATCACAGAGTCGTTGATCTTGTATAAACGGTTCCATGCAGAATGTCCTGATTCAATTGAATCAATATGAATATTGTGCTCACGGTCACTTACGATCAACAACTTATTGTCGAAAGTATATCCAACCATATAGTCGCCCATAAACTCGAAGGCCTTAAAGCTTATGTCCTTGAATTGCGGCTGTAGTTGAACATTACCGTCCTTCAGTTTATATATATTTTTGGATGTAGAATACCATACTCTTTTGTCGGGCGCCTGGCCAAAACCATATATCCTATTAAGCGAAAATGAATCGAACATATGTCGGTGCACAAGCCCCGTATCTGATGAATAATCAACACTAATAATGTTGGCTCTGGTTTTAAGGTAAAAATATGGGCTGTCAATTAATAACGATTTAACACCCCAGAACCTGGAAGAAGGGATTGCATATTTTATGACCTTAGGATTTTTATTTAAAATATTACCAATTACAATACCGTCCTCATTATAAAAGTTATAGTAACGATAATTATTGTCTATAAAATGTACAGCATCGTTAGCGATTTTGAAATCCTTTCGAATTAGCCCTCTGTAATTAAATATTTCTTTTGATTCTCCGTTGATCAGCTCGTAGAGGTTATTTTCGGATGTGGTGTAAAACAAATGATTTTTTACTGATTTACTATAGGTTATAACCTCCGAGTATAGGTTCTCGTAATGTTTGGTTTCTAAAAAGTCGCTTCTGAAACAATATACCCCCCCCTTCAAAGTACTTACCCAATAATTGCCAATATCATCTTTCGCTATCGAAGAGACGTCACCCTTTAGTATACAAACGCTGTCGTTTAAATACAACCCAATATTGGTGCATAGGAAATAATCATTTTTCTCGAAAAAAACATTGTAAACATGATACTCTTTAATTTTACTATTGCGACGAGCACATATAAATTGAATGTCTCGAGTGTAGATATTTCTTTCATCTAAAACAAACTCCTGGTCGCCACTGAAGAGTGTACGCACTCCTCCATAGTAATGATTTGCTACCGGCCTCAAAGAATAATTGTATTGCGTATCCAATATGCAATTGAACTTGCTACCGTAAAGCAAGTATTCGGTTTTTGAAACTTTTCGTTTATTCATCCCAAACACTATTAATTCCGACTCACCTATCCCGGGTATTTTCAATTCATTAAGATTCTTTATTGTAACTTTCTCACCATCAATATTCAACAATATGGACACATCAAAGAAATCAATCGTAATGCTACTATCATATTCCACTCCTATCCTAGAGATATGGGGTTGATTTATCGGTATTTTCAGAAAAGGTGTATTTGCCGCAGTATGAAAAGTATCATTTTTATAGTAACAAAGCTTACCATTAGATGTGGCAAGCCATAACCTGCCATAATTATCTTCTTTAAAAAAATAGATCTCATTATCGGGAAGTCCGTCAAATATGGTAAATACTTCAAACTTCATTCCATTGAATCTTGCCACACCTTTATCCGTACCAATCCATATAAAACCTTTGCTATCGCGATATAACTGGTAAACAGTATTACTCGGCAATCCGTCTTCAAATGTGTAATGAAGCATAGGAAACTTCTGCCCGGTTGAGGGGGTAGACAGGGAAATGATCAGCAATATTGCCCAGAGCCTGTTCATAAGTAATCGTGTGTTTCCAAAAATTCTATCAGCGATGCGTAACGGCGTCGACTTATGGGTATGGGCAGGTCATCTTTCATGATTACACTATTATGCCCATCACTTACTATCTGTTTAATATGTGCACAATTAATCAGATAAGAACGATGTATTCGATAAAACTGGTCGCTGGGCAATAACTCTTCGTAATCAGAAAGCGGGTTACTCAATGTCATTTCTTTCACAAACTGCCCCTTCAGGAATACGATACGCGAATAACTGCCTTGCGCTTCAATAAAGTATATGTCTTTAAAATCAACAATGGATGTATTGTTATTGTCTTTAAGGGTAATTTTATGTTGTTTAGCCTTACTCGATATCTGGTCGGCCAACTCCGTAAATGATGAGTTCTTTTCGTTTAGTATTTTCTTATATCGTATCCGATCCTTAAGTTTCTGTACAGCGTTCTTTAATTCGTTAATACTTATTGGTTTTAAAATATAATCAATAGCATTAAGCCGGAATGCCTTTATTGCATACTCTTCATATGCCGTCACAAAAATCACTTCGAATGAAAATGGCGATATCCTTTCCAGGAAATGAAAAGCATTTTCGTTGGGCATTTCAATATCAAGAAAAACCGCATGGGGTGCCAGTCTTTTGATTTGCTCCTCTGCTTCGGTAGTATTATAAGCAACGCCAACAACATTCAAACCGGGATCAACAAATTCAAATAAGATATTTTTAAGGTTAGTACAGGCTTTCTTCTCGTCATCTACTATTAGTATTCTGATTGGCTTTCCGGAAGAGGGCATAATTATAGCATTTTGGTATTCATGTAATTTTACCAAAAAAACTTCTAAAAAACTAAATGCGTCCTTATTTTTATGCCTATGGCCCAAGTCTGACTTTCAATTTAAACTACCTTTGTAGCATGCATAACCAAAGTATCACAGATTTGATCCCAAGTGACCTGGCAGACAGCTCGAAAGTTTGGGTATACCAAAGCAGCAGAGCTTTTATAGAAAAAGAAGCTAACGAAATAAATGAACAGTTGCACCAGTTCTATACGCAGTGGTTGTCACATGGCGCCCCTGTTAAAGGCTGGGCCGCACTACTATTCAGACAATTCATCGTTGTAATTGCAGATGAAACCGAAATAATGGTTGGCGGTTGTAGTACCGACGGCTCTGTGCGCGTGATAAAAAGTATCGAGCGGCAATATGATGTAAACTTTTTCGACCGAATGATGCTCACATTTCTTGTAAAGAACAAAGCAGAAATGTTACCATTCAACCAGGTGCAGTATGCTATCGACAAGGGTTTCATCGATAAGGACACACCTGTATTCAATAACATTGTCACTACAAAAAAAGAACTCCTTACTAATTGGCTTGTTCCACTAAAGGAAAGTTGGCTTGGAGGCAGAGTTGAATTAAAGGAAAACTTAGCCTAGCGGGGGCTTATTTAAAGGTCTTGCAATTCTTTTTTAGTAGCTTCTTATCTATAAGGCTGTTCAGGTATTTTACCGAAGTATTCTTTGCATTCCTCACACCGCAGTCACATATTTCGGTGATCGGAGCCTTATCAACTATCATTTTATACAACTCTTCTACAGGTGGCATCATCTTTAAACGGCTATATTCTTTATAGCTATATTTTAAATATGCCGTGTTAGGCCCTACACCTATCTTATCTAACCAATAACCATTATGCAAAGCAACAGGAAGCAGAAATCCGCTTCCTGTTGTTACATCCGATGGTGCCGGGTAAGACACTATCGATTTTCTATCTGAGGAAAGTTGAACAGGAACCAGATCCCTGTATTTCGCCTTAGCTTTATAAACCAATACATGAGGCAATGCTGAGCTACCTGCCATTTGAGCAAACGACGAATTATGGCAAAAGAACCCACCTGCTATGACCCCCCAAATTAATAACCTCATTTAGCTACTACTATTTTTTTAGTAACAACAGCATCATATGATTTCAGTTGTACCAGATAAACACCGGCAGCAAGGTCAACGACAGGAATACTAACAAGTTGCCTATTATCCATACCCGTTACAGTACGAACTTCACGCCCACTGACATCGAATATATGTATTGCATTCACTTCCGCACCGGCAAGATCAATAAATAACTCGCTGCTCGCAGGATTGGGGTAAATATTGATTTTATCAGCCTCCATTTTGGGCGTATTGATTTCAACACCTGCAATAACATTAATAATGATTGGGTTCTGATACAAATCGCTGCCGGTAGTAATAAAGGGGCCTGAGCCACCCGGCTGATGTTGCATCGCAAGTATATAGGTACCACCCGGAGCTGTGATAGCTGAGGTACTGTATGTTTGACTTGATGTAATTGCTCCGGCACCAATAAACTTACCTGTCTGCAATTGAACAGGATAAGAATTACCAGTAACAATGTTGATCAGGTTGGCTTGTATGGAACCGCTAAATGCAGAAGTGCCATAGTTTGCAAATTTGGTAGTAATGCTCAGCGCCGACCCTTTGCTGATAGTATGCGACCCTACATGCAGTGAATCATATAGCTGAATGTCTTCGTTCTGGCCTATTACACCCATTTGATTGAAATTAATAAATGCATTATTGTTTGCTACAGCAGTCCAGGGAGAGGAACTGGAAGTGCGATACATGACACGTATACCATAGTTAGCAACAATTGCCAGGTAGTAGCTTGGAGGGTTTGGCAACGTCCCGGGTATCATACTCTGCATGCCACTGGTAGAAAAAGTTAGTGTTGCAGTACTGTCTCCAGCAGCAATTGTTTGCCCGCTAAGTGTTTGCATTGTGCCCATGTAATTTCCGGCAACGTCAAACACCTGCGCACAAAAATCACCGGAGAACGAGGTTGTATTTGTATTTAGTATTTTACAAGTTACGCCAAACGCACTTTTATACAGCATGGGAGAGCTTGTTGTGCAATTAAGGCGAGACAACATTTTAATATTCCCGGGGGTTGAAGGGAAGCTGTCGGGCATAACACCTATGATGATGCACTGTTGACTATTGAAGTTGCCGCCGCCACCGCCAATACCAAGAGATGGAGGAGCTATCGCGTTAACCGTATAATATCCATCAGGTCCGGTACCACCCCAGCCCCAGTTAAAGTGCATTTTGCTTGAAGCATCGTATCCATCTGCAACCCAGGCATGACCGCCTGACGTACCCTGACCAGAATACATAACGGGCCTGTTAGCATCAAGTTCTGTCTTCAGATAGTTGATCCATGCTGTTTGATTGATTGCTGGAGTGCCGCTTGCTGTTGCAGACCTTGACAATCCTTTCAATGTAGGCTTGTAACGGAAGTACGTTTTGAAAGCATATTCAGAGCAATTCAAAAGAGGAGAAAATTCATGGATAACGTATGCGCCGCTCGATGCAGCTCCGTAGTTCATATCAACGCTGATGCCACAGTGCAGCATTAATGTGCCCACCGCATTATTGTTGTTAGTAACATTATTCGGCATGCCTGTCCAGTTATAGGCGGTGTTACCAAAATTGGCAGTTTGCGCACTGTAAGAAGCCGGGGTATATGTATGCAAGCCAGTTCCAACAGTTGGCCAGTTCCAGAACTTCATAACCTGGGCCATAGCTGTAGCAACACAACCGGTCACCGCTTTGCTGGAACCGGATCCGGGGCATAGATAGTTGTAGTAAGGTGCCTGATCCCAAGTGGTGGTCAGCAGATGAACAGTACTACTGGGGAACGTAACGGTAGTTCTCGCGCCCGAAAGTGGTTTAGTTGCCACTTTTAGCGAACTCCAGGCATCTGAAACACCTTCTTGCGCTACCAAATTGTGCTCGAGTACATATGTGATCTGGTTTTGATAACCCTCAACCCAATCTTTTGCTGACGGGCTCATTTTCTCATGATCAAAAGCTGCCTCGTTTGAATAAGCAAGGATCGGCTCTATAACATCATCCCCAGCAACCATAACAAAACCCAGGCCTGTCTTAAAATTGAACACATAGTAGTCTATAATTGTAGCGCCCTTTACTATGGCCGTCGCCTTGTAGGCGATTACTAAATCTGATGGAGACTGAACTTGTCCGATGCCATTTGACACAAGAAAATTGCTACCTATCGCCTTAGCAGTATTTTCATCAACCCCCTTACCAAATGACACAAAACCGGTGCACAAAGAGAGCAACAGGGCACAGATGACTGTGGATAAATTCCTCATAATTAAGATTTTAATATAGATTTTTGTTTTTAGCAAATGAACTTTGCAAACATAACCATTAATACTGATGTAACAAAAAATGTACCATTTTATTTACCACCAGAATAACACCGTTCACCACACATTATACATCCAGTTTTAACTGAAAATTTATACTTGTTAATATAACATCATCCGAGGCCGATTTCCTGGTGCAAAGCCGGAATTTCTATGTCTCTGAACCCTTTTTTTAACAAGCGATCCCTGAACTGAAGTTGTGTTTCATATTCTCCATGAACAAGAAACAGTTTATCTACCTGCGATGCGTCTTGGCACGACAACCAATGTAGTAAGTCCTGATAGTCGCCATGTGCACTCAGGCTATCGATAACCCCGACTTCTGCATTAACATTATACGACTGCCCAAAAATAGTAACTTGAGGGTTGCCTGCTCGCAATCTCCCTCCAAGCGAATGAGGTTCGCAATAACCAACTATAAGAACTGTATTTTTTTTATTCTCGATATTATGCGCTATATGATGTTTTACTCTACCGGCTTCTGCCATTCCTGAAGCTGATATGATGACACACGGTCCCTTCATCTCATTCAGCTTCATTGATTCCTGCGCAGTTTCAAGATAATGCAACCCGGGAAAAGCAAATACATCCTCATCTTTCTTTAGCAACTCCTGAACTTCTTTATTAAAACAATCCGGGTGCTGTTTTACAACTTCCGTAGCTTTTATGGATAACGGACTATCCACAAAATATTGAAGAGGCGGGAGTCGTCGCTCGGTATCCAGGCGGTTCAATAAATAGAGAACCTCCTGCGTACGCCCCACACTGAAAGCGGGGATGATCAGTTTACCTTTCCTTTTCAGGCAAGTGTCAACAATAAAATTTAAAAGCCTGTCCGTAGCTGGCGCTAGTACCTCATGTAGTCTATTGCCATAAGTAGATTCTAGCAATATCACATCTGCCTGCGGAAATGTATCGGGCACTCTTAATATCAGGTCATTATATCTGCCAACGTCGCCGCTAAACGTAAGTCGGGTAATCTTACCGTGCTCCTTAATTTTCAAGTTAACAGCTGCACTGCCTAATATGTGGCCACAGTCGGTGTAAAGCAGTTCAACAGAATCGTCAATTCTATAGTGTTCATTATAACTTATTGCCTTAAAAAAAGGAAACACTTCAGCTGCATCTTCTTCTGTATACAAGGGTTCTTCTTTTGGTCTCCCTTGCTTTGCCCTTTGTTTGTTCACATGCGCCACGTCGGCCTCTTGTATTCTCGCAGAATCAAGCAAAAGTATTTTAGCAAGTTCCGCAGTTTGTGGTGTGCAAAATATAGGGCCATCATAACCTTCTTTCACCAGCTTGGGCAGCAAGCCAATATGATCTATATGCGCATGAGAAAGAATAACATAATTCAGGCTCTTCGGATCGAACCCGAAGTGACGGTTAAGTTCCAGGGTTTGTTTGCCCATTCCCTGGAACATGCCACAGTCAAGTAATATCTTCTTGTCCGGATTTATATGCAGTAAATGCTTGGAGCCTGTTACTGTTCGAGCCGCGCCGTGAAAAGTGATTTTCATTTCTAAATTGTTATTGAGTCAAAGCTAAAAGAAATAATGTCAACCCGCTTAATCATCAACGAAGAGCCCCCGCAAAATGCGGGGGCTCTTCGTTGTATTCCACTATTATTTTTTCACCATCGTTTTGAAAACAGCCTCATTAACCTTCAGAGGATAATCATGACGCATTTTTTCGTTCCATTGCTTCTCCAGGTAGTCCTGGTATTCAGCTACAACATAACCACGCGCCTCACTGAGCGATTTTTGACCCGGAGCTGTGAATACTTCTTTAGCATTAATAATACTAAACTGCCCGTTAGCCAAACTGATCTTCATTTTATCATTTATTAACTCTGCCTGGGTAGCCTCTTTAAAACGCGAAAACTCGTAACGGCCACGCTGCACAGATACAGCATCCGGATGAGCTGAAGTATTAAGCTCCTTCACTATATTCTCATCGGTCACACCGGCTTTCAGCATATTCATACCAGAATCGAACATAGCTTTATTCTTGAACCTGTATACCGCACCTTCAAAACCCGGCTCCCACATGTACTTGCTTTTGTGGCTTTCATAGAATGCAGTCAAACCTGCTGAATCACGGGCCGCCTTACTCCATACATTGCGGTCCATAAGTTCAAAAAGCATGATCCCATCACGGTATTCCTGCATAAGGTTACGGAAGTCCGGATTTTCCTCAACCAATTTGTGCTCCTGGAAATCGTTAACTACGTTACTAACATACAAATTGTAGGCATCCCGAATAACAGTTTCCTTCGGACCGTTAAGTTTACCATGAGTAAGCTTTTCAAAGAACGATGCGAAATCTATCTGTAAATAATTTTTACCGGCGAGTACAAAAACTGGCTTAACCATGTTTTTGTAATCTTTTGCATTCACGGTTTTAGCATTAGCACCGGTATCCGGTATTGCGGCCAACGCTGCAGATATCTCTTTTACATTTTCAGGATACTCCTTAAAACCGTTCTTTTCCTTCACTTTATTGAAGAAAGCTTCCTTAGCCATCGCTGCACGAGAATCATTGTCTACTTTATGCTTTATTTGGGGCAGCACCGTATCATAAGGCTTTATCGGGTACTTCTCTATCAATTTAATAATGTGAAAGCCATATTCGGTTCTTACCGGTGCAGAAACATCACCTGGTTTCTTTAAAGCGAAGGCTGCATTCTCAAATTCAGCAACCATATCTCCTGCACCAAATGGCTTGAGCACACCGCTGTCTTTCACAGAGTACTGATCTTCCGAATATTTCATTACAAGATCCGAAAAACGTTGCCCATTCTTAAGCATAACTAAGACACTATCGGCACGCAGGCGTGCTGCACCAATACCCTCCTCGCCTTTTGATTTTGGCGTGCGTATCATGATCTGGGCAACCTTGATCTGGCCACGGCTCGGGCGCCTGTCAATAACCTTCATAATGTGGTAACCAAACTGCGACTTAAATGGCTTCGATATTTTGCCTACAGGCGTGTTGTAGGCCATAGACTCTATCGGGTAAACGATCTTCATCGCAGTTATATAGCCGATCTCTCCTCCGTTATCCTTCGAGCCTTTGTCATCAGAAAATTCTTTGGCCATTGCTTCGAACGTAGCTTTACCGCTTTCAATGACCTTTGAAATGCTGTCAATTTTCCTGTAAGCGATCATTGTGTCTGTTCCCGGAGGGCAGCTGACCATTATGTGGGCAATACGCACATCCTCCTTCATACGGTCATATGCCTCATGATAAAGCTTGGTTGTGATCTGTTCATCCGTGAGGTAGTTTTTAGCTAATTGCTTTCGGTAGTTGTTCAACTCGTTATCAATAGTCGCTACAGTATCCAGTTGCTGCTTGTCTGCTTCCGCAACTTTCATGCGGAACAATGCATAGAGGTTCAGATAGCTCCTCAACGCTGTGTCCGACATATCGGGCTTTTTGTTGATGCTGTTCTTTTTATAAACCCTTAAAAACTCCTCTTTTGAAACCGAACGGGTACCATAAGTGAATAAAGCCTGCGCGTCAGCACTAAGAACGCAAACGCAAGATGTCAGGCACGTTAAAACCAGTTTTCGCATTGTGTATATTTATTTTAGGATTTTGATTTGTCTTTTTGAGCTTTCTTCTCAAGCATTTCCAGCAGTTCTCCTACGTTGGAATGATCAAGCCTTTTGCCCCTGATAATTTTCTTTTCGTCCAGCAAATATATAGTAGGCGTGCTGTAAACATCGTATTTCCCCCTCCAATCACCAATATGATCATGATCCCAGGCGTTTATCCAATCCTCTAACTTATATTTTGCAATAAAATCTGTTATGGCCTTTTCCTCGCCTTCTGTTGCGATCGCAAGCACTTTAACACCTTTTTTCTTGAGCACAGCACGATACAGCGAATCCAATGAAGGCACCTCATGTTGACAATGACCACAACTTGGCGAGTAAAACACTACCAAAGTATATTTTGCCTTAATATCATAAAGACTTTCAGTTTTCTTTGTTATGATATTTGGCACCTTGATCTCCGGCGCAATATTGCCTATTACATTGGGTGCTATCTTCTGAGCACGGTCTACATATTTAGTTAACTCTTCATTTGTCAACCAGAAAGCCTCGCCTTTCATGTAGTAGTTTTCAACAAGATAAACGAAGACCTCGTCCATACCCATAACCTTGCTATTCTCAGCATAACGCGTCAACCACCACAGTGTATACTTGAAAATATCCCTGGTGCCTTTTGCTTTGCCCAACAGAACATTTGCCTCTTTTTCTATACTATCAGGCCAGGGCAATACCAGTTTATTAAAATACTCATCCAATTTAGCATCATAGATAGGAGCATGTATCAGGCGGTCGTCCTGAAAATCGAATCCATCCCAAAAGTGCGCCTTGTAATAATTGTAAGCAAAAGTGGAATCTTTGGTCACACCATCTGCAAGATAATGATCACCTTCCGGCACAGTAGGCATTGAAAGAGCATTGAATATAGCGGCAAGGAGCGTATTAGGATGCTTCTTGATATACTCTTTCCTGTAATTCGTAAGGTCTTTGGAAGTTGCAGAAGCTTTCTTACGAACAGAAGCCGTATCAGCAGCACTTTTTGCTTCTTTCAGTTCCTTTTGATAGCCCTGTTGCTGTTTGCTGAATCCACTTAAAAAGTCAACATATTCCTGGAAACGGTCATTTTCGGGAGAATTCTTGAATTTCACGCCCTCCGGCAATAACGCCAGATCCGCAGTCATTAATATGTCGTCGCCGCTATTGATGAGGAATTCAAAATAGGTCTTCCTATCCCCCAGCAACATCATGTAAATTCCTCCCACAAACGTAGAGTCATTACTCTTGAACTCAGCAACACCATTCTTGTCAAAACGAGCGGAATCCCTTTTATAAATTGTAGGTAAAGGCTTACCGTAATAATGGGCAAGATATACGATAGAGTCTTTGACACCGGGTATTGATAGCTTTATTTTATAGCCCGGACGTGCAATAATTGATGTTGCCACAGCTACAAATAATAGTGTGGCAATCAAAGAAATTCGCTTCATATTTAGTTTTTGGTTTAATTCCCCTAAAAGACGGAATTAATACCCGATGAGTTGGTTCGACAGTCAAAAATAAACCATAAAATTGGTGTAACCCAATCCCTAAAAGATAAAGCAACTTATTACATAAAAAAATCAATCAAAATAATCATATTAAACATCGCATAATACAAAAGTGGGACAGAGGGATTCTGCCCCACTTTCTATTTACTGGTAATGACGCTATTGTTCAACTACTAAATGGAAAATCAGCTGCTCGTTTCCTCCTTGCAAATTCACCATATACATACCATTAACAACGTTACTCAATTGTACTTGTTTATTGATCACGCCGTTGTTGACTGTAAATACTTCCCGGTAAACTGTTCTGCCTAACAGATCTGTAATAACTACAGACAACTCCTGTGCGGTTGGCATTGTGCCTTTTATCATAAAGGCACCTTTTGTTGGGTTAGGCAACAACTGAATATTACTTGACAAAGCCGACATATCGTTAACACCCACGCTGCTTACGTGAATAGTAACAGACCCTGTACCTATCATTCCGGTACATGCGCTGCTTGCGGTCACCTTACACGTAATAGCATCGCCATCTTTAAGGTCACTTCTCGTCAATGTATTTCCTGTCACGCCTGCAACAACAACTCCATTCACCTTCCATTCGCAAACAGGTGCCAAGCCTCCATTTGTAATATTTGCAGTTAACATTACTGATTGCCCTGCAGTTATTGTTGATGGAACGGTAATATTTACGGTTGGCGGTATTGGCGCATCAACCCTCATAATGAGCTTATTACTGGTTGCGGTACCAGACCTTGCACAATGGTAATTGCTGGTCAGCACGCATTCTATTTCATCGCCATTATCAGGCATATAACTGAAGGCTGGTGAGGAGCCCACAGCAACTCCATTCTTCATCCATGCATATGATGGCATAGTGCCGCCAAAAGTTGGAGTAGCAATGTAATTGACAGTAGTACCCTCGCAAACATTTGTGCCGGGGCTTGCAGTAACACTTACAACGGGCGTTTCTGTAGACTGAACCACCATTGCCTTCACCGCTGTCGTTACTAGCGGAAAAACACACGTCTCACTGCTGGTCATGCTCACAGACACATTATCCCCGTCAGCAGGTGCATAGGTAAAGGACATACCGGTACCTAATAGCGCACCATTAACGGCCCATTCGAAGTATGGTGAAGACCCTCCATGGGTCGCCGACACGGTTAGTGTTACCAAAGTACCCGCACAAGCTGTATCTCCTGCACTGGAAGACATAGTTACTACAGGCGCTGCTGCAGGCACTACTGTAATTGCTGTGCTACCCATCATATTGCTGGTGCATCCTGTAGATAAATTGCTTCCCACTACCGTATAGATACCTGCAGCGGTTTGCGCACCTAGGTCAATCGCAAATCCCGTACCGGCCATAACGCTTCCGATTGCTGTAGAACCATTATATAATTGGTAAGAATGCCCGGACGCAGAACTTGCAAGGCCAATATGAAGGCCAACACCACCGGAACAATAGCTTCCTCCGCCAACAACAGTATAAGCTACTGGAAGCGGGTTAACACTGGCAACAGCACTACCTGTCATATTCGCGTTACATCCGGTTGCCGGATCTGTAGCAACTACACTATAAGTGCCCGTCATTGTTTGCAGGCCGAAATCAATTGCTGAACCTGAACCGGCTATAGGAGCACCAATTAGCGCAGAGCCATTATACAACCTGTACACAACACCCGCATCAGAATTTGATAAACCAACAGGCACTCCGCTTCCACCTGCGCAATAATTGCCACCACCCGTAACACTATAGTTTGCTGGTAGCGCGTCTATACTTACCGTAGCGTCACTCAACATAGTGCTGCTGCATGATGTCGCCGGATCGGTCGCGATTACGGTGTATGTACCCGGTGTAGGAATGGCACCAAAGTCAATAGCAGAACCTGTACCGGACACTGGCAAACCTACCAAACTACTGCCTAACAACAATTGGTAGTTAATTCCTGCTGCAGAACCTGACAAACCTAGATGGGCTCCTGATCCACCGGAACAGTAGCCACCACCGCCAATAACTGTAAACGCCACAGGAACTGCATTTACAACCACAGTTGCAGATCCCGCCATATTATTGGAGCAAGAAGTAGATGTATTTGTCGCAACGACAGTATATGCGCCCGTTGCAGTGGTCAATCCAAAATCAAGTGAGCCGCCTGTCCCTGTAAGTGTAGTCACGGGTGTAGTACCAGAAAACAATTCGTAACTAACCCCGGCATCTGAACCACTTAACATGACCGGTACACCTGCACCACCTGCACAATAACTGCCGCCACCTGTTACAGAGTAAGCAGTTGGCTGAGGAGTCATAACAACATTAACCACACCAGCCATTGTTATGGTACATGTTGTGCCTGCGTCTGTTGCAACTATAGTGTATGCTCCGGCTACAGTATGCAAACCAAGATCAAGGGGCATCCCGGTTCCAGCAACAGAAACACCCACCGCCGTTGAACCTCGATAAAGCCTGTAATTCACGCCAACTGAAGAACCATCAAGGCCGATAGGCGCCCCCATGCTACCCTCACAATAACTACCGCTTCCGGTAATACTATATGTCGTAGGCAAAGGATTTGTGTTGATAGTTGCACTTCCGGCCATAGTATTATTGCAGAAAGTCGTATTACTGGTTGCTACAACTGTGTACGTACCCGGCGTGGACTGAGCTCCGAAATTGAGCGGACCTCCGGTACCGAACATTGCTGCGCCAGCCATAGTCACTCCACGATATAACTGGTAGGTTGTTCCGATGGATGAACCGCTCAGTAAAACCGGCAGCCCTATTCCGCCCGAACAAAAATTGCCGCCGCCCGAAACAGTAAAAGTTGTCGGCAAAGGTAAGATGGCAACATTTGCTGACCCCGGCAATGCGATACTGCAACCTGTAACCGTATTAGTTGCAATAACGCTGTATCCACCGGCTAAGGTCTGCAAACCAAAGTCAATCGACGTTCCTGTTCCTGTAACCGGGCTACCCATTGTGGATACACCTTTATATAGCTGGTAGCTGATGCCTGTTTCCGAACCTCCTAAGCCAATATTCACACCTGTTCCACCGGCACAATAGCTACCACCTCCGGTAAATGAGTAAACGTTCGGCAATGGGTTTTGCGTCACGTTTGCTGTACCTGACATTACCGCACTGCACGCAAAACCATTATTTGCTACTACAGAGTAAGTGCCCGTTCCAGCATAAACACCAAAATCCAATGCACTGCCCGTTCCAGCTATTGGTCCACCAACTAATGTGGTACCGTTATATAACTCATAATAACTTGCCATCTCCGAGTTTGCCATGCCAATATGCACACCTGGTTCTCCAACACAATAACCTCCACCACCAGACACCGCATAATCAGTAGGGGCTGGGTTTAATCCCACTGCAACACTGCCCAACATATTTGCAGCACAACTTGTCAAGGAGCTTAGCGCCATCACTGTATATGTGCCGGTAGCACCTTGTGTACCAAAATCAAGTGCACCACCTGAACCTGTTACTGGAGCGCCAACTGGCGATCCGCCATACATTAGCTGGTAATCTATGCCTGCAGTTGAGCCTGCAAGACCAACAGGCACACCGGCAGCGCCGGGACAGTAATTACCACCTCCCGTAACATTGTACAGGGACGGTGGAGTTGCGATAAAAATATTTGTGCTACCAGGCATTATGGCAACACAGGATGTCAATGTATTGGTAGCCCTTACCGTATAAGTACCAAGACCTGTGAAAGAACCAAAAGAGATAGCGCTGCCGGTACCGGCAACCACGGCACCTGCGGGGCTTGAACCATTATATAACTGATAATCAACTCCCGGATCCGAACCATCGAGGCCTATACCAGCCCCGGGACCACCCAAACAATAACCCCCACCTCCGGTGAGCAAATGCGCGTCCGGTAGCGGTATCGCCGTAACATTAGCTGATCCGGCCATTGTCCCGGTGCATGATGTAGTGTAGCTCGTAGCCAACACTGTATAACTGCCAGCAGCTGTCTGCAGACCAAAGTCAAGCGGAGAGCCTGTTCCATTTACAGCAGCGCCAACCGGTGTTGTTCCAAGATATAATTGGTAGTAGGTTGCCGGGCCGGATCCACTTAGTCCTATGCTAACTCCAGTACCTCCGGTACAATAATTACCACCGCCGGTAACAGTATACGCCACCGGTGCAGGGGTTACTGTAACGTTAGCACTACCAGTCATATTGTTAGTACATGTCGTAGCCGCATCTTCTGCCACTACGATGTAAGTACCCGCAGCTGTTTGCGACCCAAAATCTAACAAAGCGCCTGTTCCGGGAATGGCGGAGCCCACAGCTGTACTACCCTGGTAAAGCTGGTAATTAACACCCAATGTTGATGAAGCCAGTTTCACCGGCACACCTGCCCCTCCGGCACAATAACTACCACCTCCCGTAACGCTATGTACAACGGGTAATGTATTCACCACAACCGTAGTGCTGCCCATAGTATTATCACAACCTGTCGACGAACTTGAAGCAATGACTGAGTATGAACCACCGGTAGTGATCAAGCCGAAATCTATCGGACCACCCGTGCCTGCCTCAGGAGTGCCGACAGGAAGCCCTCCCAATGTCAGTTGATAACTGTCTCCTGTCGTCGAACCGGCGATACCAATATGTACACCGGCATCGCCTATACAATACCCTCCTCCACCTGTGATGGAGTGAACAGTGGGCAAAGGCAACGTCGATACCGTTGTGCTGCCAGACATATTATTTGCGCATGACGTGGTAATGTTGGTCGCTACTATTGTATATGTACCTGCTGCTGTTTGCAAACCCATGTTAAGGGCCATCCCCGTACCTGGCATTACAGAACCAACGGGAGAGCCTCCGTTATAAAGCTGGTAGTCTATACCTGTATTTGAATTACTTAAGCCAATATACACACCTGCATCTCCTGCACAAAATGATCCCCCACCGGTAACCAGATAAGAGGTCGGAAGTGGATCAATACCTACAGAAACACTTCCTGTCATCGTTGACGAACAAGAGGTAGTAGTATTAGTTCCAACAACCGTGTATGTGCCGGCAATGGTCCTGCTTCCGAATGAGATAGAAGCGCTGGTACCTGAAACAGCTGCGCCCGAAGACCCGCCTGCTAACTTCAACTGGTAACTTACACCCGATTCAGAGCCGCTTAGATCAATAACCGATCCGACGCCACCGGCGCAATAATTACCCCCGCCTGTAACTGTAAAAGAATTATCAGGCAACGGGTCGATCCCTATGGTTGCCGTACCTGTCATATTAACAGTACACCCGGTAGCAACTGTCGTTGCCGCGATACTATAAGTGCCCGGAGTGGTCTTTAATCCGAAACTAACTGATGAACCCGTACCGGGAATAATACCTTCTAAAGAAGTGCCATTGAACAACGAATAATTTACGCCGGATGATGAACCACTCAACCCAACACTAATGCCTGCACCACCGGCACAATAATTACCGCCTCCTGTTACAGAAAAAACTGTTGGATTGGCTAGTATTGCTACGATCGCACTACCGGCCATATTATTAGTACATCCGGTGCTTGCATCGGTTGCGATTACGGTATACGTACCCGCGGTTGTTTGCAGGCCAAAATCTATTGGCGATCCTGTACCCGGAACGGGTGAACCCACTGAAGTAACACCCCGGCGCAGCTGATAATTTATGCCGGTGGTAGATGAATTCAGACCAACAATTACACCTGAACCGCCGGAACAATAATTTCCGCCACCGGTCACGGTAAAGGCCGTCGGCAAACTGTTAACCGTTATGATTGCCGAACCTGTCATATTTTCAGAACAACCGGTCGTACTATTTGTTGCAACAACGGTATATGTACCTCCGGCTGTTTGTGTTCCAAAGCTTAATGAACCGGCAGTTCCTGAAAGTGGTGTACCGATTGGAGAACCTCCATAATGCAAGCGATATTGAATACCTGTCTCGGAGCCACTCAAACCAACAGCAAAGCCACTACCACCCAGGCAATATGCCCCCCCACCTGTAACTGTATAGCTTGTAGGTAATGGGTCTATTGACACAGAAGCACTGCCCGTCATCGTATCAACACAACCGGTGATCACATCAGTGCCCACAATTGTATATACTCCGGCTGAAGTTTGCTGGCCAAAATCCAGAACGGTACTTGTACCTATTACCGGGCTACCAACAAGCGAACCGCTGTTAAATAACTGGTAATTTACGCCAACCGTAGAAGACGCGAGGTATACATTAACCCCTAACCCACCTGAGCAATAATTTCCGCCACCTGTTACAGCAAATGTGGGAGGCAAGGAATTAACTGTTATCGTTGCCATCCCTGCCATTGTCGTTTCGCAAGCAGTACCGGGATTGGCAACAACTGTGTAGATGCCCGGAGTAAGGAAAAATCCGTAGCTGATAGCAGAACCTGTACCGGTCAGCGGAGCGCCGATAGCCGCGCCTGAAAGATACAGCTGGTAGCTTACGCCCGGGTCCGAACTGCTAAGCCCAACAAGCACTCCCGTGCCATCAGCGCAATATGCGCCACCACCTGTAACCGCGTAAACTGTAGGTGGATTTGTTACCGCTACCAACACTGTAGCCGTGCATCCGGTTGAGGAAATTGTGTAGGAAATAACCGCGGTGCCAAGAGCAACTCCCGAAACTATTCCAGTCCCGTCAACAGAGGCAATAGCTGTATTGCCGCTGCTCCATGTACCACCCGGTGTAGCATTACTCAATGCAGTCGTAAATCCAAGGCACATACTGGGTGTTCCGGTAATTGCCGACAGAGGTTGCACGATCATACCATGAGTAGTATAGCATCCTGTAGGCAACGAGTATGTTATTGTTGCAGTACCGGCAGCACCTCCTGTCACAACACCCGTTCCTGCATCCACATCTGCTATCGTCGTGCTGCTGCTGCTCCAGGTACCGCCGGCAGATGAGTTTGTCAAAGTCGTAGTAAGCGAGCCACATACAGTAGAGGAACCCGATATAGTTGCCGGTAATGGATTAACGGTAATTGGCAATATTGAGTTGCAGCCGTTTGGCAATGTATAGGAAATACTCGGGCTGCCGGCAGCAATTCCCATCACAACTCCGGTAGAACCAACCGTGGCCATTGCAGGAACACTGCTTGACCAGCTACCACCCGTTGTTGCATTACTTAAGGTGATGGAAGAGCCTTCACACACCTCATCACTTCCGGTAATTGCGGCAGGAGAAGAATTTACCGTTATAGTAGCAAATCGGCTACAACCACCTGAAGTCAGAGTATACGATATATTCGCGGTACCGCCTGTTACTCCTGTAACAATGCCCGTACCCAACCCAACTGTTGCTACCGAGGTATTGCTGCTTGTCCAAACACCGGTTCCCGATGAAGTATAGGTTACAGCTGAGCCGGTACAAACAGTACCGCTTCCGGACGGTGTAGCCGGAGAAGCATTTACGGTAACCACAATGGTAGCAACCGTTCCGCATGAAGGAATGTAGGAGATCGTTGCATTACCGGCACTCACTCCTGTCACTACTCCTGATGTCCCCACTGTAGCTATTGCGGTATTACTGCTTGCCCACGTCCCGCCATTTAATGCATTTGCCAGGGTGGTGGTCGCGCCTTCGCACACTATAGCGGTGCCGGTTATGGCAGGCGTTTGAGGGCACCACCTGAATGTTAGCCCATCCGATGGTTTCACAGAGTTATTTGATGTACAGGTTGCCGAATTACTTGACCCCGCTGTAGTTGCTGACCAGTTACTGGTTGTGGTCCTGTTGTTATAATCGCTTGTTGATGCCCCATTGATACCTACCTGGGGGAAATAAGAGGTAGATAACGATGGCGAAAATGAACCATACACAAATTCAATGATATTCGAGGTTTCATATAGCTTGATCTGGAAATTCAATGGCCCGCTTGATGATGAGCTGTAATAGCATACATTGAACCACTCTATGGTCAATACCCGGTTTGGCGATGTCCCGGTAACCTGGGAAACAACTCCGCTACCTGATGTCGCGCGCCGATAAAGATCTCTACCCAATACGGCAATTGCATTTGTTCTGGCGCTAATCGGCGTGTAAGAACTTGAAGTCGAACTACCGAAATTTATCCAGCCATTCGCATTGATGTTGAAGGTAGTATAATTGGTTCCGCGGTAGTTGAACGTAAACCCTATGCTCAAGCCATTACTGGTATTGTCATCCCATGAACCGGAAAAAATGGTTGTTCCACCCGATATTGCGTTAAAAGTGCTGCTTGATTGCGAAAAAGTATACGAAGATGCTGTCTGGGCTTTTGAAATAATACTTATACAGCACAATAATATAATTGTATATAGATACCTCATTCTTTTAAGTTTTAAAAAGTTCATTTATTGTATCGAGGCTCCATCGTCTCCACATTGATAGCTGGTGCTCCAAATGCAGCAAGGGCGATACAGAATTATTTAATAGAATTACAGGAAGACATCAACAGCAACGCTGGCAAAGTATACCCGGCAGAATAGAATATTCCGTTTGACTTAAATGAACAATTGGACAGGTGGCCCCCGAAGCTTAAAAGTAAAATGAGACTTGTCGTAAATAAAGAATTCCCGGTTAACATAAGTGATGTCACTTACTCGCGGAAATTCCTGAACGATCAACGGTGCTGGCAGTAATTGGTAGATACAATATCTCGCCCTACCTCTTACTCTTATCTTCGCTTTTTTCTTTACATGTATTTTATATATGTGGTGATCTCCATCAACGGACTTGACAAAGTAGTTTTCAAAATCGCCATCTAACGCAATACTTTGGGAGAAAAGATCGTCAGGCTCATTGCTAACGATACCATGTGACTGCGTTTCAGAGAACGACAGCAATACGACCAGGAATGAAAATAAAACGCGATATAACCTCAACATCAATACAATGTTTATTGATGAAACTAAACCAACTATCGGAGCCCCGGTGTAAAGGCTCAAACAACTGTTTTAACTTATTTGGTATATAAAGCACTTGGTGTGGTGCTCTTATAGTAAAGTTAACGAAAACTTTATTTTTTCAAAAAAAAAGTATTTAAGCGTTAGTTAATGCAATAAACAAAAACACAAAAGCATTTAATTTAAACATTACCACATTTAACTGGCGGCACCAATTGACCATAATAAAAAAACGGGTGTTAGAACCACCCGTTTTTTTATCATTAACGCATTCTCTTATCTTTCTACTACAAGGTGGAACACCTTAGTGTCGTTCACCGAACGCAGGTTCAGGATGTACATGCCATTAGAAAGCTCGTTGTTCAACTCGATACGTTCATTAATTGCACCACCTTTTATGTCTACTGCTCTTGTATAGATCACTTGTCCCAACATATTGGTTATTTCAACTGTAACTGCATCTGCTACCCTGTTCCATGTGCCTTTCAACATAAACGAACCTTTGGTAGGGTTAGGTAACAATTTAATATCTGGGGTAACATTCACTTCCTCTACCCCAACCCTGATTACACGAATGGTCACCGTTTTGCTACCAACAGTACCCGCACAAACCCCGCTGCTCGATACTTCACAAGTTACCTGGTCCTGATCCTGGAATGTATTGCTGATATAGGTTTCTCCGATCGCAGCCGGAACGGCAATACCATTTACTTTCCATTGGTAAGATGGTGTTGTACCGGCATTGGAAGCTGTGGCAGTAAGAGCTAAAGTAGCCCCCGCAGATATGCTCAGACCTGGATCAGCAGAAACAGACACTACAGGCGTAACAGGCGCACTAACAGTCATTGTTGCAGGCAACCCTATTGCCGAATCCTGCACGCGGCAACGGTAATTACTATACATAATGCAACTGATCACATCTCCATTAGCAGGCACATAGCTATATGTACTTGCAGTTACCCCCGTAGGCGATCCATTCTTCATCCATTTATATGCCGGGGCAGTTCCTCCAAAAACAGGAACCGCGGTAAAGCTGGTCATTGTTCCCTGGCATACAGTTGTGCCTGGATTGATTCCCATTGACACCGAAGGGAATTGTGGAAGATTAACATGTACCATCATAGAGTTACTTGCTGTTGCAGGCGTTGCACACGCTGCTGAGCTTGTCATTTGTACGCCTACAATGTCACCATCAAGAGGTAAATAGCTATAACTGTTCGTAACAGAACCTACTGGAACACCATTCACTGTCCATACGAATGTAGGAGTTGTGCCGGCATTCACTGTCATTGCGCTAAACGTGGTCAGCATACCCGTACAAACGGTATCTCCAAATCCGGTAGATATTGTTACGCCGGGTGTTACCGCAGGGTTTACCGTTACAGTTGCTCCCGACAACATTGCCTTTGAACAACCGGTTATCGCATTAGAAGCAATCACAGTATACGAGCCTCCGGTGAGTATAGAACCAAAGTCAAGGGCAGAACCACTGCCTGGCATGGTAGCAGCTACCGAAGCACCCAACATCAGGTCGTAATTAACTCCTGTTTGTGAATTTGACAGACCGATATGAACACCGGTACCGCCGGAACAATAATTACCGCCACCGGTTACTGTATAAGCAGTAGGTGCAGCATTCACAACCACAGTTGCACTGCCTCCCATATTACTGATACAACCATTCGCTGTACTAGTGCCGGTCACCGTATAATTACCGGCTATGGTCTGTAAACCGAAATCAATAGCCGATCCGGAACCGGCGATCGGACCAGACACAAGTGTCGTACCACGATATAAGCGATACTCAACTCCCGTAGCATCGGAACCCGCAATACCTATATGTACACCGGTACCATCAGAACAATAACTGCCTCCGCCAACAACTGCATACACAGCAGGAGAAGAATTAACGCCCACAGTTGCGCTACCTGTCATCAATTTACTACAACCGGTAACTGAATTGGTAGCAATTACTGTGTAACCACCTGCAGCTGTTTGCAGGCCAAAGTTTATCGGGCTACCGGTGCCTGGCATGCTGGTGATCATTGTAGAACCCCAGTAGAGTTTATAGTTAACACCCATGGAAGAACCACTTAAACCAACAAATACACCGGAACCACCGGAGCAGTAATTACCACCACCTGTCACACTATAAGCACCTGGCAATGCATTAACGAGCACGTTTGCGCTACCCGTCATAGAAGCCACGCAACCTGTGGCATTAGTGGCTACAACCGTATAATAGCCACCGGCAGTTTGCAAACCAAAATCTAATGATGAACCTGTACCCAGCAATATCGGGCCCGGAGCACCGCCTATCATCAACTGGTAACTGGTACCAATATCAGAACCACTCAGTCCAACGGCCACACCACTTCCGCCATTACAATAACTTCCACCTCCGGTTACTGTGTAAACAGTCGGATTAGGATAAATAACAACACCGGCACCGCCGGTCATATTGCTAACACAACCACTTGCTGTATTAGTACCGATAACAGTATAAGAACCAACAACGGTTTGAGCCGGGAACGAAACTGGTCCACCTGTTCCCGGCATAGGAACACCAACCGGGGTTGTACCACGATATAATTGATAGGTCACACCATAATCCGAACCGGAAATTATTGGCGTTACGCCTGCTCCGCCTGAACAATACCCGGCGCTGCTTCCGCTAACCGCGTAAACCAGCGGCAACGGCATTGGAGTTACCGTTACGCTGCCCATCATATTATTCACACACATTGTTGTTGTATTGGTAGCAACAACCGTATACGCGCCAACTACGGTCTGCAAACCAAAATCAAGAGCGCCACCAGTGCCTGCAATTGGTGCACCAACAAGGAATATCCCCGCACGATACAACTGGTAAGAAACTCCCGACTGCGAGCTACTGAGGGTTACATGCACACCTGCACTACCCGTACAATAATTGCCGCCACCACCAACTGTAAACGCAGTTGGCAATGCGTTAATATTCACATTAGCGCTTCCGGTCATCCATTGCTCACAACCTGTAGAGCTATTCACGGCTTTCACAGTGTAATTACCGGATAAGGTCTGCGCTCCAAAGTCTATAATGCTACCCGAACCTGGAACAACGGTAATAGGTGCTACGCCATTATATAATTGGTAATCCACACCTACTACAGAACCATTCAGATAAATATGTACGCCGGTACCGCCGGAGCAATAGTTACCACCGCCACTCACATTATATACTGTGGGCAGAGGATCAACATTGATGATACCGGGGCCTGTCATAGAGGAAGTACAGGATGTCGCAACATCTGTCGCAACAACTGAATATACACCTGCCGCTGTTTGCAGGCCAAAATCAGCCGCAAGGCCCGTACCTGTAACAGGAGCTCCAACCGGTCCACCGCTCAGGTATAATTGGTAAGACGTTCCAATATCAGAACCATCCAGGCCAATGACCACACCGGGATACCCTGCACAAAAATTACCACCTCCGGTGATGTTGTGCATAGCCGGCGACGGATTAACAGCAATATTTGCAGTACCGAACATATTGCCCGCGCAGCTGGTACCTGTGCCTGTCGCAACAACAGAATAAACTCCCGCTGGGAAGATGCCCATATCTATTGCACTACCGGTTCCCGCCGCTGCACTGCCAACTGGTACGCTGCTGCTATTGAACACCTGGTAGCTCACGCCAATATCCGAATTACTCAACCCTATATGAGAGCCACTGGCAGACGGACAATAATTACCGCCATTTGTTACTGTATATACCGTAGGCATTGTAGATATAGCTATAGCAGCAGATCCACCCATACTACTGGTACATCCTGTTACTGTATTAGTAGCTACAACCGTATAAGTACCCGTACCGGTTTGGAAACCAAAATCAAGGGCTGCGCCCGTGCCGGACATAGCAGCACCAACCATCAGGCCGCCATTGAACAATTGATAATCAACTCCCGTTTGCGAGCCTGTCAGTCCAACATGAAGGCCAAGCCCACCAACGCAGTAATTACCGCCGCCTGTTACAATGTAAATAGCGGGTAACGTATTTATTGAAATAGTTGCACTACCAAGCATTGTGCTGACACAACCGGTAACATTATTAGTTGCCTTAACTGTGTAGTTACCTGCCAGTGTTTGCGCGCCAAGATCAAGCGCACCACCTGTGCCGGCAACACCAACACCAACCGGCGAGCCTGCAACATAAAGTTGGTAGGTATTACCGGGTGTTGAAGAAAGAAGACCCACATGTACGCCTGTGCCACCCGAACAATAGCTGCCACCCCCGGTAACAGCGTAAGCAACGGGCAGTGGGTTAGTATTTATTGTAACACTTCCGGTCATGGTCATTGCACAACCGGTAGTAATATTTGTTGCAATTATAGTATAAGTGCCAACAGCGGTCTTTGCGCCAAAGTCAAGCGCGAAACCACTCCCTGCAATTGGAGAACCCACAGGACTGCCTCCGTTATACAATTGGTAGCTAACTCCTGTTGCCGAATTCGACAAACCAACAGGAACACCGGCACCACCAACACAGTAGTTGCCGCCACCTGTTACATTATAGGCAGTTGGTAATGTATTAATACCTACTGTAGCACTTCCTGTCATATTTGCCATGCAACCCGTAAGCGGAGCTGTAGCCTTAACAGTATATACACCCGCAATTGTCTGCATACCAAAAGATATAGCAGAACCGGTCGTTCCGGGCATTGCACCACCCACAGCGGTCACACCACGATACAATTGGTAATTAACCCCGGAAACAGAATTAGCCAATCCAACCGGCACACCGCTACCTCCTGCACAATAGTTGCCCCCGCCCGTCACGTTATAAGCGGTTGGCAGTGCAGTAATACCTACCACAACGCTGCCTGTCATCATATTTGTACAAGTAGTTGTGACGTTGGTTGCGCTAACCGTATAAGTACCCGGAGTCGTCTTTAATCCAAAACTGATAGCCGCACCGGTACCGGCAACAGCTGTACCCACAGGGCTTGCACCCAGGTATAACTGGTAGCTCACACCCGGAGTTGAATTACTCAACCCAACCGCTACCCCCGTGCCGCCACTGCAATAATTACCTCCACCAGTTACAATATATGCAGTTGGTAACGCATTCTTCACAATAACTGCGCTACCCATAGTAGCAAAGCAACCCGTAGTTGTATTTACAGCGGCAACAGTATAAGTGCCGGCATAAGGGAAGGTGCCAAACGTAAGAGTGCTGCCGGTTCCTGGTACCGGGCCCAGCAAAAACAGCGAGTCGCCGGCCGCGGTCATATAATAGTCTACACCTGCTTCAGAAGAAGCCAGTCCGATTGCAAGGCCCGAGCCTCCAACGCAATAACCACCGGCACCCGTAACGCTGTATACGTTGGGTAGCGGATTAATAGATATTGTCACGCTGCCGGTCATGCCTGCAGCACAGCCTGTGCTTGGAATACTTGCGGAGATTGTATAAACGCCCGCAACCGTGTGCAGACCAAAATCGAGTGCTGCAGTAGTTCCGGATGCCGCATCCACCAAAATGCCATCCCTGTATAAAGTGTAACTTGCGCCTAACTCTGAGCCCGCAAGTCCAACAGGCAATCCACCTGTACCCGCGCAGTAGGCACCCCCACCCGTAACAGCATAGCTAACCGGCAATGGGTTAACAATAACGGTAGCGCTGCCCAACATGTTGCTGGTACATGTTGTAGCTGTACTTGTTGCCACTACAGTATAAACACCTGCACCGGTCTGGTTGCCGAACGAGATCGGCCCACCCGTACCCGTCACAGGACTACCCGTTGACGTTCCATTCCTGTACAGCTGGTAGGTAACCCCGGCAGATGAACCACTCAGACCAACAGCAACACCGGCACCGCCAAAACAAAAGTTACCTCCGCCCGTTACATTATATATTGTTGGTGGCGGGTTCACGGTAATATTAGCCGCTCCTGTCATTGTTGCAGTGCAACCAGTGGTTGCGTTAGTGCCAATCACAGTATAGCTGCCGGCAACAGTCTGCAAGCCAAAATTTATTGGACCTCCGGTGCCGGCAACAGCACTTCCTACTGCCACACCACCACGGTATAATTGATAATTAACAGTTGCCTCAGAGTTGGTGAGGCCGACAGCCAAACCGGGGCCGCCGGTACAATAAGCACCACTTCCCGTTACAATGTATGCCGCAGGCAATGGGTTTGCGGTCACAGTAACAGTACCTATCATGTCTGATACGCAACCTGTTGTCGTGTTGGTCGCCGTTACACTGTAAGTTCCGGTTGCTGTAATAAAACCAAAATCGAGTATCGTACCTGTTCCACCAAGTGGTGTACCCGAAGCAGTAGCACCGTTATACAGCTGGTAGTTAATTCCGGGGTTTGAGCCGCTCAGGTAAATATGCACACCCGATCCGCCGGAACAATAGCTGCCACCACCCGAGATATTAAATATGTTCGGTGATGCATACACATTCACTACAGCCGATCCCGTCATTGAGGTAGAGCATGCCGTGCCGGGATTAGCAACAACAGTATAAACACCTGGCGTCAATATGCCTGCAAATGTGATGGCGCCGCCCGTACCAAATACAGGAGACCCTGTTGGTACGCCTCCGTTATATAACTGGTAGCTTACACCTGAATTAGAACCACTAAGCACAACACTTACGCCTGCTGTGCCGGAGCATGTTGTACCACCACCGGAAACCGCAAACACCGCCGGCGATGAAGTTACATTCACTGTCGTGGTGATTGTACAGGTACTGGGGAATGTATACATGATAACCGCTGTACCATTAGCTACTCCGAACACAACTCCTGACGAAGATCCTATGGTCGCCACTGCCGGATTGCTGCTTGTCCATATACCTCCACCTATACTGTTACTAAGTGTGCTGGTTGTGCCTGCACAAAGTCCGACACCGCCGGTTATCGCGGGGGTCGTAATAACAGTCACTGTCTTGGTTGCAAAGCAACCGGTGCCAAGTGTATAGGTGATAACAGGGTTGCCACCCGATACGCCTGTTGCCACACCCGTAGAAGGGTTGATTGTTGCCATCGACACATCGCCCGATGTCCATGTGCCACCGCCGGATGAATTCGTTAAGGTTGTTGTTGAACCCGGACAGAATGGACTGGTGCCGCCGCCACTAGCCGCAGGAGGTGCATTCACAGTTACGGTTACTGTTTGGTAACAACCGGTACTTGTCAGTGTATAAGTTATAGTTGCAGTGCCTGCAGCAATGCCGGACACAACTCCCGAGCTTGCCCCGACTGTTGCTATAGCACCATTGCTGCTGCTCCATGTGCCCGTGCCCGAACTGCTTAATGTTGTTGTGGAACCGATACAAACCGATGCCGTACCGGAGATCGCCGCGGG
>JBGAJU010000106.1:0-8646 GCA_044224775.1 Flavipsychrobacter sp. | reverse complement strand
CGGTCCGCCATCCCCAGCAAAGGTTGTGCCACCGGTTCCTGCAATTGTTGTTATTGTTCCTGAAGTGCTTATTTTGCGCAAACGTTGGTTATTCCAATCTGCAATGTATATATTACCCGTTTCGTCTATAGCTACGTCAGCGGGGTTGCGCAATTGTGCAGCGGTAGCAGCACCACCATCTCCGCCGTAGGAGGCTGTGCCAGTTCCGGCAATAGTGCTGATTATCTGTGCATGAGATGTAATTGTAGTGCTAAGGGCAGTGATGCAGGCGGCTGCAATGATGAGTTTTGATAAGTAGCTCTTTTTCATAAATAAGAATTTTATTTGCTGCACAAAAGTCGGAAACCGGAAGAGGGATGCAGGTGCCAAATTCATGAGTGGGTGGTTTCAGTTCATGAAATGTAAAAAGGCAACCGTTTATGGTTGCCTTTGAAGTTTGGAAGTTGAATCAATCAAAATCCGACGGTGAGTTTGTTTTGTTTCAGCAGTTCTTCAAATTCAGCTTTGCGCTCGCGGGATATGTAGGCTACTTTGCCATTGTCGAGTGTGAGAGAAGCTTCATTCTTATTGTACTTTTTGAGGAAGTTAATGTTGACAATGAAAGAGCGGTGTGAGCGGAAGAAGTTTTGGCGGCTTTCCAGTATCTCCTCGAAAAATTTCATTTTCTTGCTCACCAGTATTTTGGAGCCATTATGCAGCCAAACTGTAGTATAAGCCCCTTCAGCTTCAAGGTAAACGATCTCCGGCACTTCGACGAACAAGAGTCCTTCTGATACGGGCAGCGCGATCCTGTTGAATTGCCCGGTTTTAAAGGAATCCTTCAGGACATCCATTTTTGCCTGCATGTCGTACGCATTCAGCTTTTGTTCCACCTTAGTGATGGCTGCTTTTAGCTTATCAATATCTACCGGCTTCAGCAGGTAGTCAACGGCAGAAACCTCAAATGCTTTGAGTGCATAGTCGTTATAGGCAGTTACGAAAATGATATTGAAATCGATCTCGCGGAAGAAGGATAGCAACTCAAAGCCATTATATTCGGGCATTTCAATATCCAGGAAAACAAGTTGCGGTCTTTTCTGGTTAATGGCCAACACACCCTCCGGCACATTTGCACATGAAGCGATAATTTCGACATTAGGGTGATAATCAGCCAATAGCTTGGTAAGGCTGTTACGCGCTCTTGCCTCGTCATCAATAATTATGGCTTGTATTTTATTCAGATCCGCCATTCCAGCTGCTTAATTGGGGCAAAACTATTTTATTCATTTTTTTTTTGGTAAAAATAACTCATGAACGGTTGATTTGAGTTCATTAACGGGAGTGGATGGGTATTTTAAGTATTACTTCAGTGCCGGTAGCTACCCCCTCCGTTTCCAGGTCTTTTATCTGCAATTCTATTTTATGTTTGCGATTAAGATTCACCAGTTCCAGTCGGCGGAGGGTGGCTTTTGTGGCAAATGACTTATGCTTGAGTTGAGATCTTCCCTTTATTTCTGCAGCTTTTTTCCTACCTACGCCATTGTCTTTTATGGAGCAGATAAGTGTTTCATTGTTCTTATCAAATGTTACCTCTAATATTTTGGGGCCTTTCTTATGCAGTAGTCCGTGTTTTATTGCATTTTCAACGAATGGCTGTATGAGCATGGAGGGTAATAAGATGTTTTTGTCAACAGCCTCAGAAACAGCTATTGTATAAGTAAAGTCGTTTCCGAAACGGAGTTTTTCTAATTCCATGTACAGTTGCAATATCTCCATCTCTTCTGTTAATTCTATTTCGTTGTGTTCGGAGGATTCTAAAATTTTCCTCATTAAGGTGCTGTACCGGCTGAGGTAGTAGTTGGTGCTCTTTATATCGTTTTGTAGTATGAGGTCCTGTATAGAGTTGAGGGTATTGTACATGAAGTGTGGGTTCATCTGAGCCTTAAGTGCGGTAAGCTGCGAAGATGTAACCTGATTCCTTATTTCCGCCTGCTGCTTGATCTTTTTTATCCGGAATATGAACACCAGCGCTACGATCAGTGAGCCAAGTACGAAAATCATTATGTAGAACCACCATCGCTGCCAGTAGGGGGCTTCAGCAATAACTTTTATTGATGCTGTTTCCTTTGACAGGACGCCGTCCTCATTTACGGCTTTTACTTCGAAGATGTAATTACCCGGTGGCAGGTGGTTTAGCCTTACATAGTTGATGCTTCCATCCAGTTCGTCCCAATTGTTGCGGAATCCGGATACACGATACAGGTAACTAAAGCGGCCCCTGCTTCTCAGTGCAACCGACGAAAAATTGATCAATATGGTTGCGTCATCCCAGTTCAGTGTAACAGGTTTTGTTTTATCTTGTTCTATACCGTTTGCAATTACTGAGGTAATAAGAATGTTGGGGGCGATATTGTTTGTGACAGGTGCATTTACCGGAAGACGGAACAAGCCACGTATGGTGCCGATAAAAAGATGGGTTCCGACAATAGCCAGCGATGTTATCTCTTTTGCATTTATGCCATCGGTGTAGTCAACGTGTGCAAATGAGCCATGCGGATAGTAAATATTGATGCACACATCTGTAGCAATATAGAGTGTGTCGTGAACGGAAGTAATACAACGGACATTGTTACCCTGCAGGCCATTTGTTGTGTTCAGGTGAGCGGTAATAATCCGGTTCCTGATATTGTATATACCATCAGAAACTGTTCCTACCCAGATGCCCCTGTTATCTGCATACAGTGCATTGCTGTAAAGGGGGTGTGTTTTTATTTTAAACGGAGTGAAGTTATCGTTTTCATAAATTGCGAGGCCAGTATTCAGTGATACCCATGTAGACCCAGACGCAGCATCGAAACAAACGTTCTTGCCGGCAATGCTTTTGATGGTATTTGTATGATAGCCATGCTTGCTGATGAGTTGCGATATGTTCGTTATAGTCCCTATCATTTCGGATGATGCGATAGTTATGCTGTCGCCTGTCCAGGCCATATCGCGGATGTAGGCAGAGGGGTAGGAGTGGTCGGTTTTATTTTTAATATTTATCACAGATATCGAACCGCGGCTGACAATAATATGCTCTGTATCGAATGGCAAAATGGTGGTTACGTTCCTGTAGGTGGTATTTTTGCTCCGGGGGAGTAACTCAAGGGAGTTGGAGTTCACCGAATAGTGGTATACATCGCCGGAGTATGTACCTATAAGCAGATCGTTGTTTGAGGCTGCGCGGAGTGCAGTGATGTTGTTGTCCTTTAGGGGGGAATTGGTAGTCGTAAAGCTGACCAGGCTGGTATTGGGTATAATGAACAACCCATTCTGCAAAGTAGAGAACCAATAGTTCCCTTCGCGGTCTTGCAGGATATCTGATACTTTTTCGTTCGGGAAGTAGTGTTGCTCGACCTCACCAATCATGTTTAGTCGATATGCGCCTGAGGAGGTGCCCAGCCATATTTTGTCATTGATGACGGTCAATGAATAAATGAATTCGGCGAGTGAATTTGCCGGGATATACTTTATCAAAATCGCAGAGTCGTTCCTGAGCTGTGTTATGAAGTAATTATAGTCTTTGTTGGAAGATGTAAGCGCAAAGTAACTGTCGCCATATTGTTCAATAGTGGTGCGGCTGTTGTTAAATGCCCCAGGCGAACCGGTTATTTTTTTCCAGCGGTACCCATTTTCAGTGCGGGCTATTTTTAACAGGCCTTTTGCAATATCGATAGCGTAGAGTGAGCCATCAGCGCATGGCTCAATTTCGGTAACATAGAGTTCATTCGTAAAAAGTAATTCTTCTTTCCCCGAAGTGTCTTTTTTTATCATGCCACCCGGTAACCCGATCCATACATTATTGTATTTGTCAACAGTGTAGGCGGGGTGCGCGCGAATGCGCTCTTTCACATCTGCACAGAGCACAAGTGAATCGTAGTTTACATAGAACAGCTGCCCTGAGAAGTTCTGGCAATACAGCCGTTTGCCCGGAGTGTTATACAAACCTGAAACAGCGACCGAATTTTGGTTCGCGTTCTTGAAATGAATAAATTTAAAGCCATCGTAGCGGAACAATCCTGAATTGCAGCCGAGCCACATATACCCGAAGCTGTCCTGGTATAGCTGGTACACTTCGTTAGATGGCAGGCCATCGCCGTCGTGAATGGTGTAATAGCAGGGGTGCTGGGCATAGGAAAACAGCCCGAGACAACTGATTAAAATGTAAAGTATTAGTTTCTTCAAAGGATAAACCTTTGAGTAAATGTAGTTAAGCAGGCTTTAAATAAAAAACTGCGGTAGAGTTGCTACCGCAGTTTTGATGTTATTACCGGCAGGATCTACCTGGCAATATTCACAGCACGCAGTTCCCTTATAACTGTAACCTTGATCTGGCCGGGGTATTGCATTTCTTTTTGAATCTTATCAGCAATCTCGAAAGACAGTTTATCGCTTTCTGCATCGCTCACTTTGTCTGCCTCGACCATCACGCGTAGTTCACGGCCAGCTTGTATCGCATAAGCTTTTTCCACACCGTTGTAGGCCATGGCAAGGTTCTCAAGATCTTTAATGCGCTGAAGGTAGCTTTGCATCATCTCGCGGCGAGCACCGGGACGAGCACCACTTATAGCGTCGCAAGCCTGCACGATCGGGGAGATGATGTATTGCATTTCCATTTCATCGTGGTGTGCACCGATGGCGTTCACGATAGACGCGTGCTCACCGCACCTTTCTGCAACTTTAGCACCTAATAATGCGTGGCTCAGTTCTGTTTCCTCATCAGGCACTTTACCTATATCATGGAGCAGGCCGGCACGTTTTGCCAATTTCACTACTTTTTGTCCCAGCCCAAGTTCGGCAGCCATCAGTCCACAAAGGTTTGCAGTCTCTTTAGAGTGCATCAGCAGGTTCTGGCCGTAAGATGAACGGAAACGCATTTTACCAACCAGGCGTACAAGGTCTTTATGCAGACCGTGAACGCCCAGCTCGATAATAGTGCGTTCGCCTATTTCCATTATCTGGTCTTCCAGTTGCTTTTTGGTCTTTTCTACTACTTCCTCGATACGAGCTGGGTGGATACGGCCGTCCTGAACAAGGCGTTGCAGCGACAGGCGTGCCACCTCACGGCGAAGCGGATCGAAACAGGACAATACTATTGCCTCGGGTGTGTCGTCGATGATCAGGTCAACACCGGTTGCTGCTTCAAGGGCACGGATGTTACGGCCCTCACGGCCTATTATCTGGCCCTTAATTTCATCACTTTCCAGGTTGAAGACCGTAATAGCGTTCTCAATGGTCTGTTCGGCTCCTGTGCGCTGAATGGTCTGAATGATGATCTTTTTGGCTTCCTTGGTAGCATTAACCTTGGCCTCCTCCATTATGTCCTTAACGTAGGCCATAGCGTTGGTACGGGCTTCCTCTTTAACCACCTCAATAAGCTCTGTTTTAGCCTGCTCTGCTGACAGGCCTGCAACTTTTTCAAGACGCTTTACATGCTCTTCGTGGTGTTTTTCCAGTTCTGCACGCTTAATGTTGAGGGTTTCCTGCTGTCGTTCCAGAGTCTCCTTCAGTTGTTCATTCTCATGAATTTGCTTCTGCAACGATGAATTTTTATCGTTAACAGATTGCTGTTGCTGCTTTAGCCGACTCTCGTTTTCGACCAGTTTCTGGTTGCGCTGAGAAACCTCCTTATCGTGAGTGCTTTTTAGTTGAAGAAAATGCTCTTTAGCTTCTAATAACTTCTTTTCTTTTAATGTTTCCGAGAGTGTTTTAGCGTCTTCGATTGTCTTTTTTGCCAGTGCTTCAGCTTCTTCAAGCTCTTTTTTCGTGTTTTTGGCAAAGATCATTTTGCCAAGGAATATACCTATGATGATAGCCACTACCGCAACTATAGCGACCATTATTGTGCTGTCCATAATTTTTGTTCGGTTTTATATGATAAATAGTCGTTCCCATCATATATTTTTAATAAAATACTATCCGGGGGTTTAAAATTAGCGTGCTAAGTTAGTGAAACATTTCGGTTTGGCTAAGGGCGAGACCATACATATAATTCCCTAATGTTAGAAACTTGTTTCGGCTGCCTGAAAGGGCTATACTACCTTTATTTTTTAAAACCGACTATATGATCATGCCGTTGGCATATGCTTATTGTAACGTGTCTGTAATGCCTATCAGGAAGGAGCCGTTTCACAGTGCAGAGCAAACCAACCAGCTGCTTTTTGGCGAAAAAGCAGAGATAATTGAAGTAAATAACCGGGAATGGGCACGTATTCATTGCTCATGGGATGGATATGAAGGGTGGTGTAAACAGTCGCAATTGGCCGTAATTCAAAGAAAAGAATACCGAAAGGGGGCAAAATATATGGCGGGAAGTCATAATAATAAGCTCGCTATGGAGTCCGGGGATATGTGGCTGCCATTGGGCAGCGACCTTGTTGCACTGAGGGGAGGTAAAACAATACCGGTAAGTGAGAAGGGGAAGTATAAGGGGAAGAAAATTAAATATAAGGAGGTTGAGCTTAGTTGTGATGGCTTGGTAGCTGCTGCCAAAAGATATATACATGCTCCATATGTATGGGGTGGGAGAAGCTTAGCAGGGATAGATTGTTCCGGATTGGTGCATATGGCATTTAAGTTATGTAATAAATCTTTTCCACGTGACTCCCAGCCTCAATCTGCCGAGGGAGAACTGGTTGATTTTTTACAAAATGCCAAATGTGGCGACCTTGCCTTTTTTGATAATAAGGAAGGGAAAATAGTGCATGTAGGCATATTGCTGGATAACCAGACGATCATTCACGCGACCGATACTGCAGGCAGGGTGGTGATAGACCGGATAGACCAGGCGGGCATTATCAGTACTACACTAAAGATGCGCACGCATAATCTCAGGTTTGTAAAACGGATAATAAAAAGCTAAGCGAATATTTCATAAATCGACGTTTGTGCAATAAATGGAGTCGTACCTTTGTGCAAAGATGATGTTATGGACAACAGAAAAAAAGCGAGCTTGACAAAAAGCATTCTTACCAATAAGTGTCCTCATTGCCGGCAAGGCGATCTTTTTTCAGATCCTAATCCGTACCATTTAAAAAATACGATGAAAATGCCCGAGGCATGCCCGGTATGTGGGCAGAAGTATGAGCTGCAGCCCGGTTTTTATTTTGGTACCGGCTTTGTGAGTTATGCGCTTGCGGTTTTATTGACGGGAATTTGTTTTGTGTCGTGGTGGTACACTATCGGTATGTCTGTTCATGATAACAGGGTGTTTTGGTGGCTGATAACTAATACGTCATTGCTTGTATTGTTTCAACCAATGTTGCAACGGTTGTCCCGCTCAATATGGATCGCCTTTTTTGTGCGTTATGAACCGGGGTGGAATGAAAGAAAAGCAATGTCTTAATAAAACTAAAAGAGAGGCGAGACCGCCTCTCTTTTAGTTTTATTAATGGTTTTTAGCGCCCATCTTTCTCTTTTGCTGCGGATACTCTTAACTCTGTAACTGCCTGTTTACTGTCGTTGTGTTGCAGATTTTTTTACAGCTTTTTTGTGAATTTTCCTGGTCCTCATCCAGGCGTGGTTGTGTTGTTTTGCTATTAGGTTGTTGAGTCGGCTGATCTTCAAGTTGTTGTACTTGTTATCCGGTGCTCGGAGTGTTTGGTTTTGGTTGCAGATTTTGATCCGGTATAAAATTGGTTTTTATTGGCAATGCAGGTAAAAGACTGAGCCATGGTACAATTGTTTAAACAAAAAAAACAGAACGATATCGTGATAAATGTAGCGTTGAAATTGAATAATTTTTTTATGTTAAAACATTTATTGTTATCTTTATTCTGATCAATGCAGGTGATGGAAGAAATATTCATATTGATAGCTGAGGATGATGCTGACGACCGATTTTTACTTAAGTCAGCTTTTGAGGAGAATGGATATTGTGATAAATTACATTTTGTAGAGAATGGAGTGGAACTGCTTGATTATCTGCATCAACTGGAAGGAGGGAAATATGAGGCGAAAATGCCTCGCATTATATTGCTGGACCTCAACATGCCGAAGAAAGATGGCAGGGAGGTGTTAAAAGAGATCAAACAAAGCCCGTCGTTGAAGAAGATACCAGTTATCATATTCAGCACCACTAATAATGAACAGGAGATGAAGCGCTGTTATGAACTTGGTGCTAATTCATATATTACCAAACCTAATAGCTTTGAGAACCTTATTAAGACGGTAGCAGCGATTCGAAACTACTGGATAAACACGACTAGCTTTCCTAACTGATATTGTTCGCTGCTTCGGCATCGTTTTTATGCTTAGTTGTTGCGTAGCTTATTGCAATACTAAATACTCGTAATTATTTGTTATGCGATTACTTTTGCAAATTTCGCGCATGGTGTCTATTTTGCAGGGACGGCACTTAATATTTTGGTTAGCATATGCCCGGAAAGAAAATTCTTATTATCGACGATGAGGAGGACTTGTGTCTCTTGCTGCAGGATTATTTTCGCAGGAAGGGCCACGATGTCACCATTGCTAATGACCTGAATGTTGCCCGGGAGTTGTTAGCGCAAATTGTACCCGACGTGGTGGTGCTTGATAATAATTTGCCAAGCGGGACCGGCTGGAGTACTGCTTCGCAAATAGCGGCAGATTATCCAGGTGCCTATATTTTGCTGATCAGCGCAT
>JBGAJU010000105.1:0-8956 GCA_044224775.1 Flavipsychrobacter sp. | reverse complement strand
CACACTCTTGTATTTTCTGCAATACAACAATTCTTTTATCCAATAATACTGGGCAAATTAATCGTTGAAATAACAGAAGAAGATAAAGCAATACAATTAGATTCTGAAACGATAGAAAAAGCAATTCGTGCTATTGAGATTAGTATGGTATCTGACACCAGTGATGATGCAATAGTTAAACTTTTATCTCTTACAAAATTTGGAAAGTGGGCTATTAATACAGCACCAGAAGAGATGGTAAAACTATCTTATAAAAATCCAAATACAGCTTATGAATGGAGAAGAGATCATTTATTTGGTGGCATTGAACTTGAAAAATTACAGAAATCATTTGATAAAGGTGAGCCCCTAGCTTTTCATATTCCTGTTAAATATCAACCTGAGGGTCACACAGCAGAGATACGATATTTTAAAGCTTTCATTCAGAAAGATGATGAATTACAGGAGCCAGAAAGCTATTTCATAAGAGAATATTTACACATCACCGGAATTCGGTCATTGAAAAGAAAAGGAGTACGTGGCATGGTTGTCATATCAGATAAAGATTTAGTAGCATTTTTAGGTGAAGCAGAAGGGCCAGCGCATACAGGATGGCATATAAACAATTTTCGTACAAAATATGAAAGTGCAGAGAAATGCTTGTCGTTTGTACAAAGGTCCTTGGAGAGATTGTATTCTATTTTACTACCCCCTGCGTCGGGAATTGACAAAGATTTACTGAAAGACTTTTTTTATATTGATAATGAGGAAGAGGAAAATGAAACAACTGCTCCTACAAAAAAGAAAGGTAATAAAAAAGAAAAGGATCCATCTGATATCCCCCCGGCAAAAGCTAAGCCTTTTATCCTCACAAAGGTTGATGGCGGATTTCGGATAACATCAAATAGTTCATACACAGAGCACGTAGAAGACTTATCATTAAGGGTAGCTTATTTAAGGGCGGATGGTAAAAATCCATTTAAAAAATATGCTGTATTTGATTTTGATTTAAAAGACTTAACTGTAGTTAGCAATAATGTAAACGTTACAATGAGAAAGGAGAACAAATTAAACTTTGAAATAGTCACTAGTAGTGATTTTGATATTGAAGTTACAGGATTTGATGGTAGGCGTGATTTAATAATTGATGTAAAATAGTGAAAAATGATACGGAAATTCAACTATACAAATAGACAAAAGATTCCAAGAGAACGTATAAACATCTCTATAAAAAATATTGGGAGTTCTGCCTATTTTATTGCGACAGTAGACACTGATGGTATGCTATTTCCGGATACTGCAAAGGTATATATAGAACCCTACTATGGGCCAAATTATTTGCGTTTTGATTTTGGAAATTATAATTCAATAAGTCAGCCTAGCAACACAGATATTAGTGAGCTGAAACGAATATCAGAGAAAATATATTTCAGGATAAAGATAGTCGATGAATCACATGAAAATGGCCTTTTATTAGGATATGCTGATAAAATACCATTAGCTGACGATGGTGAACCAGAAGGAAAAACGTCATTGCTTTATGTTAATGCGGTGAAAATGGAAACAAATGAAATATGGAGAGTTGATTTTAGGAATAGCGAGGATGGAATGCCAATATTAGAAGTAAATAATAGCATTGATGGTATAAAAGAAATGGCCAAAAATGATCCCGTTTTCTTTGCATTGATATACCCTTCAGTTATAAGGCAGATTTTAAATAGCATTATTGACAGTAATGACTTTGATAGTTATGGGGATTCCTGGTCCTCCAAATGGATAAAATTTACGCAAGATGTACTTAGTATAAATACAACCCCCGAAAAGAAAGATGATGAAGAAAAATGTGAGGAATGGATAAATGACGTAGTGAAATCTTTTTGTACTCGTTATAAAACATTAGAAAATTACAGAAAAATATTGCCTCTATGAACATAAGAAGACTAAATAATGAAGGTGTTTTAAGGTTTGAAGACTTATTAAAAAAATATAAATCCATAAAGCTTATTGACAAAAATGAGCTGCTGGCTTTTTGCAACGATGATTTATTTTCTGAAGAGATTGAGGGCAGTTTGGATTTAAAATATCCCACTAGTAGAAATAAATTCACAATAGCAAAAGACATTTCAATAGCCCTAAATTTAAAAACACAAACTGAACGATATTACGATAAGGGGCTTTGGACATGTATTTTCCGTATCTTGCAGAAATACCAGTCTAAATAAAAAGGGCTCAAATGAAAAAGACTTCAAAGAGAATGCTTTGTATGTCCTTGAGCCAACTAACTGGAATAGATATTATAGAAATTTATTGGCATTTCCTTGTTGGATATACACCGAGCTGGTGAAGAAAAAGGGCAGATATTTCTTCGTGGGGATATATCCAGAAAGAGGGGGAAATTGCTGAACAGTTAGCATCTGTACAAGATATTCAGCGTAATAAAAATATTGTCGAAGCGGCTACACTCTTATATTATGACCAAAGTAATGGTGGCATATTTAAAGGGGCTGCATCAAAAGATATTGGTGGAACAGCCCGTAGGTTCAGGGAAGTCATACAACAATTTAAATTGACTTTTGATTTAAACTCTATGAACGGAATTCAAATTGTAAAAATTCTACCATTCGAGTTTGACAAATGGAAAAAAGCATCATAACAAAGTGCTTGAAATATTCTTTGCAATCTGATACGCCATCAAAGGTGGTACAGCATTCCCAATTTGTTTAAATGCTGCCGTTCGGTTTTTCCCTTCTTTTACACCTTCAAAGTAGTAATCGTCAGGAAACGATTGCAATCTCGCAGCCTCTCTTACCGAGATAGATCTGTTTTGCTTTATATCTGGGTGTATATAGTAATGGCCATCTTTCGCAATATGTGCCACTACAGTTTGTGCACTCCGCACATCCTGCGCAACAACTTTAAACCGGTCAAAAAAGGAGGCTACGTTTTTATGTGTACGTAATCTTTCTGGTAGCGTATCGTAACTTAATCGTTCTTTTTTCTTATTCCAGAGTTCTACTACCCTTCTATATATTTCCTTATCCTGGGGCGTATGTGGACGGCACACATGTTGTGTCAGAACTTCTATACCGTTACGGATGTGGTTGTCTAGCAAATAATTATTAACCTTCGTTGTGATATATTTTCCGTTTTTATCGTCGCCATCTCCGGCTGTCAGCTCTGGCAGATCGTCAAAAATATCTTTCACCCAATACGGTTTACTGCTTACCACACTTATATCTGGCAATTCTAATTTAAGCGTCTTCTTCTGTCCGATAAGTATTACTCTCTTTCTCTTCTGCAACACACCATACTTATCTGCTTCAACAACAAAGTCCGCAACCTTATACCCGATCTTGTCAAACAAATCACGCATTTCGGCAAAATATTTGCCTCCCCCTGCAGACTTTAGCCCAAGCACGTTTTCAAAAACAAAGATTTTAGGTTTATACTTTTTCAGATACTCCGCATACTGCTCAAATAAATAATTTCTGGGGTCACTCTGCATACCGTCTATAGATCGTGCTCTGCCTACAAGCGAATATGCCTGGCATGGTGGTCCGCCTATGATTAGATCCACTTTATCTCCATTAAGTTGCACATCTATACCTTTAAATATCTTCGGATTGTTTTCAGGACTTATAGCCAGATTAAATACACTTTCTAATTTATGACTGGGTATCAGACCATATAATTGCTCCCGGTCAATTTTACCACTTAAATAAGAAATGTAATCTTGCACTTTCCCATTTTCTTTCAGATGGTGGTAGGCGATCCGCGTTTTCAATGTATAGCAAGCCGCAGCGTCCATTTCCACATGGGCTATTGGCTTATAGCCCGCCCTGATGAAACCCTCCGATAACCCACCGGCACCGGCAAAAAGATCTATGTAATTAAATTTTTTACCCAAAATTATACACTCAAACGAATGCGTTACTTACTACATGTTTATGTGCTCTGCAATTTACGTATCAACCGACTGCTAAAATTCGTGTTTAGGTCACGTTGCAAAAATTGTGGATAACTTATTGCAGCTTTTTGAGAATAGAGGAAAGTTTTTTATCAATTATATTTGGCTTCAGATCACACTCCCAAAGCGTAATAACTTTCCACCCATCATTTTTTAGTGCGGCAATAGCTTTATTATCGTTAGCTGTATTAATGTTTATCTTGTTCAACCACCATTCTGTACGCGTCTTGGGCACAACATAATATTTGCAGCCCTCATGACCGTGCCAAAAGCAGCCATGTATAAATATCACGGTCTTGTATTTCGGTAATACTATATCCGGCTTCCCGGGCATACCCTTCACATGCAGCCGGTATCGGTAACCTTGTGCATGCAAAAATTTGCGCACCAGCATTTCAGGCTTGGTATCCTTGCCCTTTATGCGGCTCATATTATAGCTGCGTGTTTCTTTGCTGTGCACATCTGCCATTCAGCAAAGTTACCCAACTCAGCTATTTCCCATGTTATCGCCAAATTACCACAACCTATCCCATACAACGCACCTAAAAGCCTCCCAACAACAATGTGAAATAAAAAAATAAATACCTCGCTCAAACCCACGCCCCGCAACACCCAAAAACCATCATGGTACAGTAACAGTACCATCATGCAAAATTTATTTTTTCACCCAAAAATTCCTCTCGAACTTTACATTGTTATAGCCCCCGCTTTAGCGAAGTAGGGGTGGTTAACTCTCGCAGGAAAAAAGTTTAATCATGACCAACAGCAGAAAATACATTCGTACTTATTCTGTGGTGAGCCTATCGAACCATAGCCTCAGCAGGTGGATGTTTACTGAAGCTATGTTCCCGGCAGATACATTATTCTCGCGCTTCGCTCTGTTGCTCCGCTCTCGGTTTTGTTATACCCAAAACCGCGCTTTTTATACCTTTTACCCCGTTTTCTATACCCTTTTATACCCCTTTATACCTTATAATAAAACACATAAAACAATCCCACAGCACGATTCCGTCACATATAAAAATGCAAATACAGCAAAACAAGCCTATCCTCTGATTTATACCTTCCAACCAGGCAACAAGTCAACCCCGGTGAGCAGCAAATGCGCCAAAAATGAGCAACAGTGAGCAAAAAATGAGCAACGAATTACTAGCTAAACAATTGATAATCAGTGAATTATGAATTTATGAGGCAGAAAAAAGATAAAATGAGCAATACCACCCCAATGTTAAGTATTTATGAACAGCTACTTCTATCCGTAATGGCAGTATTTTTATACATCAATAACCACTTACGTATCTGCCAAAGCCTTTTGCAGCGGCAGCCCATTAGCAAAGCATGCTCAAGTCAACAAAACAAACCATCATCCGCGATCTTAGCTGGCTGGCATTCAATGCCCGCGTTTTGCAGGAAGCCAAAGATGTCAACAACCACCTCCACGATCGCCTCCGTTTCCTCGGCATCTTTTCCAACAACCTCGATGAGTTCTTCCGGATACGGGTAGCCGCGCTCAATAAAATGATCACCCTCGGCAAGGCCTCCCGTCAGCACCTCGAGGCCAACCCCGATAAGATACTCAGGAAGATACAGCAAACCGTCTTCATCCACCAGGAAGAGTTCGACCAGACCTTCGGAGAAATAATAGACGAGCTCGCACGAAAAAAAATATTCATCAAGAACGAGGCACAGCTAACCAAAGAGCAGAAAGAGTATGTGTCCCACGTGTTCGAAGAAAAAGTAAGAACACAGATCATCCCCCTGATGATAGAAAGCATGCCGGTGATGCCACTCCTCAGGGATAAGTCAATATACCTCGCGTGCATCCTCGGCAACAGCACCAACTCTATGCTGCAGCGCTACGCACTCATAGAGATACCAACAATGGTGCTGCCCCGCTTCCTAATACTGCCGTCAGGCAATGGGCAAACAGACATCATACTGCTCGAAGACATCATCCGTCTCAACCTGCAGAGCCTGTTCGCCCCCTTCGGCTTCGATAAGTTCAAGGGCTACATCATAAAAGTAACCCGCGATGCCGAACTCGATATTGATAACGATGTGAACAGCAACATCATACTCCAGTTGGAGAAAGGGCTGAAGAACCGCAAGAAGGGCCGCGCCACTCGCTTCGTCTACGATCGCACCATTCACCCCCTCCTCCTCGACTTTTTAGTCAAGCGCCTCGGCCTCACCAAAAAAGATAACCTCATACCCGGCGGCCGCATCCATAACTTCAAAGACTTTATGGACTTCCCCGCATCCGTCTTCACCGACCTGAAGCCGCGCCCTAAGCCCTTCATTCACCCCTTGCTCAAACAGCCCTGCCGCATAATGAATGTGCTGGACGAGCGCGATGTAATGCTCCACCTCCCCTACCACTCCTTCGACTCTATCATAGACCTCCTGCGCGAAGCAGCTATCGACCCAAACGTAACCGTCATACGTATCACCTGCTACCGACTGGCCAAAAACTCAAAAGTCATCAACGCCCTGCTCAACGCAGTACGCAATGGCAAAAGCGTCACCGTGGTGCTCGAGCTCCGTGCCCGCTTCGACGAGGAAGCCAACCTCCGCTGGAAAGCCCAGCTGGAAGAAGAGGGTGTGAAGGTAGTGTTGGGCATACACGATATGAAGGTGCACGCCAAGCTGTGCGTCATCAAAAAACGGGAATTCAACAAGACCACGCAATACGGCTTCATATCTACAGGCAACCTCAACGAAAATACCGCAAGCTACTATGGCGACCACACCCTGCTCACCAGCGACCGCAACATAATAGCCGACATGAACCGCATCTTCGATTACTTCGAGAACCCAATAAAGAAACTATCAAACCTTAAGAATTGCAAAACGTTGCCTGTTTCGCCCCTATCAATGCGCAAGGCAATGCTGTCGTTGCTGAACAAAGAAATAACCGCTGCAAAAAAAGGCAAGCACGCATCGGCCATCATAAAGCTCAATAACCTCGTTGACAATATTTTAATTGAAAAGCTATATGAAGCTGCCAAAGCCGGCGTAGACGTAAAAATGGTGATACGCGGTATTTGTTGCGCCTATACCGGGCAGAAGTCTTTTAAAGGGCACATGAGTGCCGTAAGCATCATAGACGAATACCTGGAACATGCACGGGTATTCATTTTCAACAATGGCAGATCACCCAAAGTATTCATATCATCAGCCGACTGGATGGTGCGCAACCTCGACCATCGTATAGAGGCCGCCTGCCCCATCTACGATAAGGAGATACAGCAGGAACTGACAGATATTTTAAATATCCAGCTTGCTGAGAACGTAAAAGGGCGTATATTAGATAATGAGCAAAGCAATAATTATGTAGTGAAGGAAGACAATATGCCCGAGGTGCGCTCACAAGTGGCTATTTATAAATACCTGCGAAACAAAAGTTACCGGAAGTGATCCTTGCTGCCATTGATATAGGTTCGAACGCGGCGCGACTGCTGATAAGCGAAGCGTCGGTATATAAAGACGGAACAGTAGATTTTACCAAGCTCACCCTGCTGCGCATACCACTGCGCCTCGGTTTTGATGTGTTTGATAAAGGTTCCGTGTCAGAAGAAAAGAAGAAAAAGCTTATAGAGACCCTCAAGGCCTACAAACTGCTGATGAACATTTACAATGTGCAGCACTACAGGGCCTGTGCCACATCAGCCATGAGGGATGCTACCAACGGCACCGAGATATTGAAAGAGATAAAGAGCGAGACGGGCATGGACATCAATATTATTACCGGGCAGGAAGAGGCAACCATACTCTATGAAACCCACATAGCCGAGAAACTCAGTGACAATAAAAGTTATCTGTATATTGACGTGGGCGGTGGAAGCACGGAAGTGACGCTATTTGCAAAGAACCAGACCATCTTCAAAGAGTCTTTCAATATAGGTACCATCCGCATGCTGCACAACAAGGTGAGCGATGAACAGTGGGAGCATATGAAGTGGTATATAAAAACCTATGTACGCGATTACCAGCCACTCGAAGCCATAGGCACAGGAGGCAACATCAACAAGATACTATCCATCTCGAAACGTAAAGAAGGCAAACCACTACCACTTGAGCTGCTGAAGGACTATTATAAAGAGCTTAGCTATTCATCGATCGAGGAACGCAAACACCTCTACCAATTCCGCGATGACCGTGCAGATGTAATAGTACCTGCACTGCAGATTTATATTTCTATTATGCGCTGGGCCCAGGCCGAAGAAATATATGTACCAAAAATAGGCCTTGCAGACGGACTTATAAAAATGCAGTACAACGAGTTTGCGATGAAGATATGACCTACCAATGCACCAGTTTAATGGAATATCCCTCACCTACCTTCAACAAATAATTACCCGCAGGAATTTCTGCGCCGGGGATTATGGCACTACCATTGGCACTTCGTCCGCGCCAAAGTTCTCTGCCGTTCATATCAGTAAGCGTAAGAGCTGAATCATCGGGCAGGTTATCTACCTGCCAATAGTTCTTAGATGGGTTAGGGTATATCTTAGCGTTATACGGTTTTATATTTGTCACCCCCACGGTATAACGCAAGGTAGTATCCTGCAAAATGTTTCCGAACTTATTACAAAGGACGTATGCGTGCGGATTGAACAATACTGAGGTAACTGTTTGCGGCCAATCAAAGGTATAAACTTGGGTATCGTTACTATTATATACTTTAATGAAGGTATCGGCAGATGAGGCATGCAGCTGCAACTCTAATGGTGTACTGAAATGGGGTGTTGTGGCTGGGCAAGACGGCAGTTGTATCAATTTCACTATTGCATTAGTGCCCACCTGGTCCCAGGTAATTTTGTAGCGTGGGTAACCTTTACCATATATCCATTGGTTGAAGAAAGTGTCAAGGTCTATACCATATTCAGCCTCTGCTATGGCTTGCATATCGGCGATGAAGGCATTGCCGTAAGCGTATGTCTGCTGGTACGTGCGCAGCATGCGGAAGAATAAACTATCCTCCGGGGCTATGTAACGCAGCATACTGGC
>JBGAJU010000104.1:0-8810 GCA_044224775.1 Flavipsychrobacter sp. | reverse complement strand
TAATATGATGCACCCTGGAAAGGATGTATGTCTGCTATGTGTTGAGCCGAAAACACCTCATCAAAGGCAGGTAATGCTAATTGGTTGCCCCATGCCCACAGGGCCGCACACATTGCGACGCAAATTGCTGAACAAATGAGGTCGAGGAATGTGATGTTGAACTGAGGGGCCGTATCTACTTGTTTATTTGATCTAAGACCTTTAAAGGAATATACGGAGCCGATAATTGCTATTGTCAGGCCTAAAGCACAATACATATTGCCATCAGACTTGATGCCAGGGGTAAAAAAATCAGTGCTCCATAATGCAACGTGATAAAAGCAGCTATTCAACCCTAAATACCATGTTGTCAATTTGCCGTGCGATGAAAGCAAATAGAAAGAGCAGAACACTGCAAATGCAGCAAAAAATACTATTGCTACTACCCGTAGCACGTTGAAGGTAATATGAGCAATTTTTTCAGGTATCCTGATGGAGAACATTGAGTTTAAAGATAGGCATTTGGCAGATTTACATTGGTGGAAAATGCTACTTTTGCAGAATAGTCCGATTGTGTAACGGTAGCACAACAGACTCTGACTCTGTTTGTCTAGGTTCGAATCCTAGTCGGACTACATGTAAAAGGCACCTCCAAGGTGCCTTTTTATTCTTCGTTGCTGTCATTCATTTTCACTGCCATAAAACGATAGGACAGGCCTAATGTAAAAAGATATTGAGATGCGATGGCGGTGCCATTAACATATTGGTAGACCGGTACCTCACTAAGTACATACACAGAAAAATTCTTGATGTTGTAATTTAATTGGGGTACAAATAGTACTTTCCATCCGCCAGTAGAGGTTACGTCCAGGTTATATTTGGCGAGCATGTCAATGTTCTTATCATGCTTCATGACATCTACCCATTCGCCTCGCATCTGGAGCGTAATGCCATATTTGTTCCTAAAAGTTTTACCGGCAAACAGCCCAAGGCTTGCATAGTCGCCGAATTTTTGACCGATAGGGTTCCATCCTTTTCTGACATAAAGCAGGCTGGTGAATATCCTAAACTTTTTCGCAGGGTAGCCGCGATAAGCAAAACCGTAAAAAATAAAGTCTTGAGAACCGGTGGTAGGCATAATTACCGGCGGGAGCGGTGTATAGTAGCTCTTTGCGGCATTCGTGTCGGTGTAGCTAACGGAAGAATCAAGGTACTTACCTACGGGTATTTTCATGCCCATTCCAAGCGTTATTTCATCTCTCGTTGTTTCAGTATTATTTGTGTAGATTGTATACCTTGGAAAGATGATCAGGTCCCCGATCCCGGAACTGGATATTTTATTGTTCAATGCTGTGGGATTGAGTCCTACCTGGGACCTATTGATGTAATACCCGGATTCCAAAGACATGGTAAAGCGATCAGTAACGCCATATGCCAGGCGTGTGTACAGATATTCGCTATTGTAGTTTTTAAGAAAGTTGGTAGCTTTTTTATTTCCCGTCAGAAATCTATCGCTGTTTATATACTGAAAGTTGAGACCTATTTCAGCCTGCCTGTCAGCAAGTACACCTTGAGATGTTCCACCCGCAATTGGACTGCCGCTGCCACCGGAACAGCATCCCTGGGCTACCGCCTGGTTGTTGACTGAAAGGATAAAAAAAATAAAAAGTAAAAGTGCATACTTGAGTACAGAAAATGACTGCAGCCTGGATAAGCACATGTTTGTTGTGATAATTTAGAGTAGGGCAAAAACTTACTTATCAACAACAAACTTTAATGTGGCAGAAGAACCGTCTGTATTTACTTTCACGAAATAAATGCCACTACTCAGTTTGTTATTGAATGCGATCTGTTCATTATGGCTGCCCGGACCTTGGTTAGGCCTGGATAAAGAAAGTACCTTAGCCCCAATGATGTTGTAAACATCAATAACCACATCAGCAGAACCAGTTAACGAATAGTTCAGCGATATATTATCTTTTGCAGGATTAGGGAAAATAGAAAGTCCCAAATCATCGCTATTTACCTTCTGAACACTGGTTGTTGCAAGCGCAGAGTTTATAGCAGTTTGCAGGTTAGTGGCGTTAAGTGAATTGTCTTCATAGAAGAAAACATGGTGATTACTGCCGCCCATTACAACAACTTTAGGCATAGCTGTGGATGAACCAGGGTAATCGGCTTGCTTGAATGCGCTGTTAGAAAACACAGTGGCACTTGTCAGGCCATTGGTAGTAGCCCAACTAGACAATGTAGTACAATTAGTGCCTCCGTTATCGTCTACTACGTAAAATACTACCTTGCCGGGGTGTGAAGTAGCATAACTCTGTACTTTGGTTTGAGCGGCTTGTGACGGTGCAGCACAGGCACCACATGGCATAACAAAAGACACCACAATGACTTTGCCGGCATCCATTTCGGAAAACAGGTTATGTGATGCGCCGGAGCAATCGGTACCAATAAAATTTGTTGCGGTCTGAGCATATGCCCAAAGTCCGTTTATCAGTAAGAAGAGGAGAAGTAAATTTTTCTTTTTCATATAGATAAGATCCATTTTCTACTATACAATATTACGCGATAATATTAGTAAAACCTGAATCAAAATCCAATTTTAAGAAAACGATTACTTTTTACTTAGGTGACGAGTATCATGTCATTATCAGATGGCTGTCAGGATTTGTACACTTTACCCGCCATATTTTTGCTTTAGATTGATTATTAATAAAATGGGTATTGCGAATATATTTATTATATTTTATGTATAGGGAATAATTAGTATGAATTATTGAAAAAAGTATAAATATCATTATTAACTAATAAAAATAGAGAACATGAAAAAGATCGGATTGGTAGTAGCAGCAGTAATTTTTGGAATGTTGACTTTTTCAACCCAGTATGGTTGTAAGAAAAAGGACAATAATTCAGTAGTTGATTCGGTCAGCCCGTCTGACGCGAATAAGCTTCAGGGAGTGTTGATCATCAGTGGCGGCTCGCTTAAGGGAGGAAGTTTGCCGACGAAGAGCCTGTCGAATGCACCACTCATATCGGGCTATCAGTCTTCGGCTGCGATCAATCCCAATCATCAGCTGATGTTACCTTTCAACTATTCATCAATTGCCGGTTTGTCGAAAATAATTGTCCAGGTAGATGGTGCAACCGGTTATATAGAAGTGTCTGGCTTTACTTCTTCTGTCAATACCGGAACAGTTGTGTTACCTATTATGATACCAGGAAAAGTAAAATATGGTTATTTCCAGCTTAATATAATCATCATAGATAATTCCGGCAATGTTTCTGAAGTTATCAATACAGATGTGACCATTAATGCCCCGGTGACATGTTCTACTGCGCATGTTTCAGGGTCTGAAGGACTCACCTTCACTACAGTGGATATGACAGGTAAATCATCCGGTTCAATGAGTATTACGTATGATACCTACTCTGTGCCAGACAGGATAGATGTTTACCAGAATGGTACATGGTTGACCGGAACCGGTACCAATCCTAACTCTACTATACCTCCTCAGTGCGATTGCAGCACACCTTTGCCGGGTTTTATAGGGGATAATGGCACACTTACATTTAGTTTTGATGCAAACAAATCAAAAGATATTACGGTAGTAGTAAGCGGATGTTTGGGAGGTGGAACCGCGTGGGATTGGGATATGACTTGTCCATAGTACCAGCAAGATCCAGATGGTTTGAAGGGCTGCCTTGATTGAGCAGCCCTTCTTTATTTTCATTAATTGATCTTAAAACGGAACCCGGCGTATATGTTCCTGCCCATCATAGGGCCCCAAATCATAGATGCGTCAAAATATCGTCCGTATGGGTCGTTTGCGCTTAAAATCGCATCATGTTGCATGTAATTGGTCAGGTTGTCGCAGCCGAGGTAAACGTCAAATAAGTCATTGATCACTTTTGTGACCTGGGCGTTCATCTGTACATATGATGGTGAATAATTAACGCCACCCGGCGTTATGCCTGAATGGTTATGGGTGATGCCCGGTGTGCGCTGGGAACTTATCCATTGAATGGTATAGTCAAACTTCCATTTGTTTCTTGTTGCATAGTCTACGTTCAAAAATGCGCGATGTGGGGGAGTGAAGGGCTTTTCTTTTAGTTCTCCGGGCTGGTATGTGACCATCACGTTATAGTAACGGTAGGCAAGGCGCATATTCAGGTTATGTATGAGCTCATAGTCGAATTGTGCCTGGAATCCATGAGCAAATGATTTGCCTTTAAGGTTATAAAAACTATAGTAGCCAAGATATTCAATGTCTACCACCACCTGGTTCTCGAATGTGGTATAGTAATAATCCAAAGCCAAAACTGCTTCACGCATGCCTATATTAAATTTGTTGGTAAGGTTGATCCCGGTATTCCATGCGACCTCCGGATCGAGCCCGTATGCCTTGCCCATTACGGGATCTATGATGCCGAACTGCCTGTTGCTTGCCATGTAGCCGATGTTTTCGGCAAGAATGTTTGCTGTGCGCTGAGCTCGCCCAACCGACGCGCGTAACACAGTTCTTTTGAACAGTGCATAGCGCACATGTAACCTTGGGGTGAGGAAGCCACCGTATATACTGTTGTAGTCGCCACGTAATCCCGCAACTACATTGAATTTGTCTAAATAATTGTAAGCATATTCAGCAAAAGCGCCAGGAACATGCTCGCTCCTATTGTACTGTACGCCCTCGAACTGTTCGTCATAATTATCCAGCATATCGCTTGCTCCTACCTTTATTATGTTGTTTGTATTGCTGATGTATGTCTGGAAGATGAGGTTGGCATAAAAACTGTTCTGCCGCCCTTTGTAGCCACGTACGCCATATATTGCATCCTGGTTGTGGTTGATGTTAGACAGCTGCAACCCAAGGCTGGTACCAGCCCGAGCTCTAAATACTTTAGCCATTTTCACCCAGTCTTCCAACCGGGTGATATTGTTTTGATAACCCCATGGATTGCCGACCGTTTGCGGGGCATTTTCTTTATAATCCCATTCCCCGCCAACGTTATTTACATAAAGGAATTTTACGCCGGCCTGAGCCATCCATCCGTTTGAATCCAGGTATATCCAACGATTGACGATGTTGAATTGGTTACCTAACGGAGCATCAACAAAATGGTCGCTGTTATAGTCATTTTTCAGCCATTGCGAGTTGCCATGAACTAAAAGGTTTGTGCCGATTTTGTTATTGAACTTGTGCCTATAGTTGATATTGGCTTCACTACGCCCCTGTGAGCTTTGATAGGCATTGAAGAGCCAGCGTTCGCCTTCGAAAGGCTTTCTTAATTCTACGTTTATCTGACCTGCCACGCTTTCAAAACCGTTCGCTACGCTACCGGTTCCCTTGCTGAGTTGCATGCCTTCTATCCAAGTGCCGGGGGTGAATGTGAGTCCGGAAATGGCTGCAAGGCCACGAATGTCGGGGATATTCTCACGTGTTACAAGTGTATAAGGTCCTGCAAGTCCAAGCAACTTAATTTGTTTGTAGCCGGTTACTGCGTCAGTAAAGGCAACATCAACCGACGGGGTGGTTTCGAAGCTCTCACTAAGATTGCAGCAGGCAGCCTTCATCAATTCGCTTTGGCCAATTTTTTCCATTTTTATCGGGTCGATGAGGCTAATTTGCGTAGACTTATTCCTTTCCCGGATGGTTACCTCTTTAAGTGTATGTTGCTGTAATACCTCAATGTTATATTCGGTTTTGCCGGGTATAAGGGCTATGGTGTCTGTCTTATAGCCCGTGTAGGATACCAGCAGGGCTTTAATGCTATCGGGAAGGGTAAGGGAAAAATTTCCGTCTTTATCTGTAATTGTTCCCAAGCCTGTGTTAATGGCCCCGATGGTAGCACCTTCGAGGTACTCTCTCTGTTTCTTTTGATTCTTGCTGAACACAGTACCGGAGATCGAAACAGATTGCGCTGACGTTTTATTGCCGCAAGGCAATAATGCAACAAAAAGAAATAGAAGGAGGTAGTTATTGCGCATAGATCTGCCTATCAGGGCATTTTTGCCTCTTTACGGTATCTGCAGCATTTATGAATTTTGTTATAGACTGCATCATCGGCCTTGAACAACTCATTATCATGGCCAACTTTAGCAATGCTTTGCAAAAATATCTCGGGTGAAGTTTTTGCCGAGTCATATTTTACCGTCAGGTCATGGGTGTCTATATTCCAATCGGCATATTTCACCCCTTTCACATAGGCTGCATTCTCGATACGTTCTTTACATTTGCCGCAGACGCCATCTACATTGAAATGCCTTGTAACAACGGTATTGCCTGCAAATACCTCTCCACTTAAAAAACAAGCGGCAATAATCAGCAGAGATGATATAGTAAGGCGCATAATGGTCATTTGCAATCAAAGTTCACTATTAATTGGCAATAACAGCATGGTATAAATCATAAAAATGCTCAAAAATGTGTTAATAGTAAATTGTATAATATAAAAAGCGGCGAGGTGATACCCGCCGCTTTTTATCAATTCAAGAATAGTGTTATTCCCGCACATCCATTTCCTGGATGAGGTTCTTGGCATGTCCCATTTTGTCTATCAGGAAGAGCACAAAGCGGATATCGCATACAATCGTCCTCTTGTATTTCTTGTCGAAAGCAATATCGCCGCTCATCGCCTCCCAGTTACCGTCGAACGCGGTGCCTATCAGTTCACCATATGCATTGATAACCGGACTTCCTGAGTTGCCACCAGTAATATCGTTATTAGTGATGAAGCAGGTGTGCAGGGTGCCATCGTCATCAGCATAACGGCCGTAGTCTTTTGCATTATACAGCTCAACCAATTCTTTGGGTGCATCAAACTCTTCATCTCCCGGCTTATATTTTGTCATCAAACCATCCAAAGTAGTATAGTAGTTAAAATGAACACCATCCTGGGGTTCATAACTGCTTACTTTACCGTAGGTTACACGCATTGTAGAGTTGGCATCGGGGTACATCAGCTTGTATTTATTCATCATCATCAGCTGGCGCACATATTCCCGGGCCAGGTCAGCTTTCTTTATGGCAAAAGCTTCAACTTTAGGTTGATAATTCTTTGTGTAATTGCTTACATAGCTTAATGCATAAGCGAAGCCTGCATCGCCTTTTAGTTTTGCTAATGATGGTGACTTCACGAAAGCGTTGAATTTGTTGCTGTCCGTAAGGAAGGTATGCGAAAATACATAGTTAGCATAGCCTGTATAGGACTTGTTATATTGTTTAAAGATCACTTGTTCATAAATATCCGGCAGTTGGTCTTTAGGGACATTTTTGTAGTAGAGCTCTGTCATTTGAGCAAACATGTCTTTTTCCGTACCAAAGTCAAATTCCTTGAGGTTTGCGCGATAAACCGTTTGTGCGGTAGTCACGTATTTTTTCAAGGTATCCTCCGGCATTTTTCCTTTGTGGCGGCCATAAGCATCATAAAGCGGCTTTAGGGCAGAACCCATACGTGCAATAGCGGAAGCCCTGAAGCACTCAGCATAATAAACATTGTGCTTTGCATAAGGGGTGTAATCAGCATATATTTTACTGAAATTGCCCAGCAAACCTGCGTCCAGGTTATTTTCCCTTTCCCATTTGGAGAAGTCGTCTTCTGCATTCTTTTTCTTTTCCACCACATTAAGCCTTTTCAGCTGCTCTGTTTGACCTATGTAGTATTTCCAATAGTTAGCAATGCGAGAGTAAGAAGAAGTTAATTGCAGGTATACTTTCTTATCAGCATCCATATGCTTTTTGATGATGGCAAGGCGCAGGTCGCGACAAGCCACAATAGAAGGATTGGTAACATTTACCGCCAGGTCAACACCATAAGAGACCTCATACCTGTTGGTGCGGCCGGGGTAGCCCATTACCATCGCATAATCACCCTCCTTCACACCGCGGATAGATACCGGAAGGTATTTCTTGGGACGGAAAGGCACGTTAGCACTATTGTATGCACGTGGCTGGTTGTTCTCGTCGGCATATACGCGGAACATTGAAAAGTCTGAAGTATGACGAGGCCACATCCAGTTGTCGGTATCGCCACCAAACTTGCCAAGTGATTTTGGCGGGGTTCCTACCAGCCTCACGTCTGTATATCTTTTATAAATAAGCAGGAAGAACTGGTTGCCGTTAAAGTAATCTTTAACATTGGCAACGTACTTACCTTTTTCGCCTGCTTCGTCTTCTATTTCTTTCTTGATTGCGTCAAATTTTTTGTTGAATTCCTCGCCTGTTGCATTGCCTATAGCTGCCTTTACTTTGTCAGAGACATCGTCAATGCGTTGCAGGAAAAGCGCGGTCACGCCCTGAGCAGGCAACTCCTCTGACATATTGTGTGCCCAAAAACCATTATCGAGCAGGTTACGGTCGACTGTGCTTAAATTAGCAATAGCATCGTAGCCGCAGTGGTGATTGGTTAGCAGTAAACCGCTTCCTGAGATCATCTCGGCTGTGCAGCCTCCGCCAAATTGCAATATCGCATCCTTCAGACTGCTGTGATTGATGTCGTAGATGTCCTGTTTAGACAATTTCAGTCCGGCGCGTAACATCTCATCATAATTCTTACCGATGAGCGAAGGGATCCACATTCCTTCATCAGCCCGTACTCCAAGGATAGAGATGGCCGCAACAAAAGATAATATTAGTTTTTTCATTGTTTAATCTGCTTTAAAACAGGGGACAAATGTACTTCTACATTTTTGTTATTTATAACGTATCACCCTCATATTCACCCCTTGTAAAAAATATAGCCTCCAATGGAGGCTATATACAAAATGTCTTATAAGTAACTACTACCAATAGTAGTCATAATCACGGTGGTGACGATGTTCCCAC
>JBGAJU010000026.1:0-54429 GCA_044224775.1 Flavipsychrobacter sp. | reverse complement strand
CATGAGTGTGCGTGATATGGGCAAGGCAAATTTTGCCGTGTTGCAGGATAGCAGCGGCAGGATACAGCTATATGTGAAGCGTGATGAGATTTGCCCGGGTGAGGATAAAACCATGTATGACACAGTTTGGAAAAAACTGCTGGATATAGGTGACATTATTGGTGTGAAAGGCTATGCGTTCATCACCAAAACAGGTGAAACTTCGGTGCACGTAGAGGAATTTACGGTGCTTTCCAAATCGCTGCACCCAATGCCGGTAACCAAAGAAAAAGACGGGGAAGTGTTTGATGCCGTTACCGATCTTGAGTTCAAATACCGCCAGCGCTATGCTGATCTTATAGTGAATCCGGGTGTAAAAGACACTTTTACCCGTATCACTAAAATGAAGAATGCTATCCGCAATTTCCTAAATGAGCGTGGTGCATTAGAGGTGGATACACCTGTGCTGCAAAGCATACCGGGTGGAGCAACGGCAAGGCCGTTCATTACCCATCACAATGCGTTGGATATGCCCTTATACCTGCGCATTGCCAACGAATTGTACCTCAAACGCCTCATAGTAGGCGGTTTTGACTGGGTGTATGAGTTCAGCCGCGACTTCCGCAACGAAGGCATGGACCGCACACATAACCCTGAGTTCACTATTCTTGAATTCTATGTGGCGTACAAGGACTATTTCTGGATGATGGAGACCACGGAGCAGATGCTGGAGCAAACGGCAATTGCCACTAATGGTACTACCATAACCAGTGTAGATGGGGTAGAGGTAGACTTTAAAGCGCCATACAAACGTGTCAGCATATATGATGCTATTAAAGAGCATACCGGGTTCGATATAAGCGGCATGGATGAAACAGGCCTGCGCGATGTGTGCAAACAATTAAAGATAGATGTTGACCCGTCAATGGGTAAGGGCAAGCTGGTAGATGAGATCTTTGGTGGCAAGTGCGAGAAGCACTATGTGCAGCCTACGTTCATCATCGACTACCCGGTAGAGATGAGCCCGCTTACCAAAAAACACCGCACCAAAGAAGGGCTGGTGGAACGTTTTGAACTGATAGTGAATGGCAAAGAGATAGCCAATGCCTACAGTGAGCTGAACGACCCCATAGAACAGCGCGAACGTTTTGAAGACCAGGTGAAACTGATGGAGCGTGGCGATGATGAAGCGATGTTTATTGATTATGATTTCCTGCGTGCACTGGAATATGGTATGCCGCCAACCGCAGGAATAGGGGTGGGTATTGAGCGGTTGGCTATGTTACTTACCGGGCAGGTATCTATACAGGATGTGCTGTTCTTCCCGCAAATGAGGCCTGAGAAATAAGTTATTTACGTTTTCTCGTTGCTTTTAATACATCTTTTTCCTTGCCCATTTTTTCAATCGAGATGGTAAAGGCTATTGCGCTGATTTCTTTTATATGCTCGCGTAGAAACGGTAGTGTTTCTTTAGGATACACGCTGTACATCTCCCTCAAAGCCCAGCCAATGCCTTTCTGTACATAGTACTCTTTATCGGTTAATAACGATTGTACGAGTGCGGCTATTTCAGCGAAGGGTAAGAATATTTTCTTGGTGCGGCTGAAATATAGCAGGCTCACTACCGACTGCCTCCGCTTCCATAGGTTCTTATCCTTGTTCCACTTGGCTAGTTGTTGGTAAACCTCAGTAGGGTGCGTTTCCAGTACCTTGGTGTTGAGTTTCGCCAATGCATCACATAATCCCCAATCATCAACTTCCTGTTGCCATGAAACTGATGTTTTCCATATTATATTGTGCAGCTCTTTTTTGCCAATATATCTTTCAAGGAATAAGTAAGCGTGTAGCCGTATCCAGAAGGACGCACTTGCTTTCCAGATATCATTCCAGATAATTAGTTGGTCTTCAAAAGACCGGTTCGAAAAAGAGAAGCCCTGTTTAAAAGCAGTTCTGTGTTCCGGTATGATTGCCGGTGTCTTTGCAACAATTGCGCTAACTTCCTTAAAGAAAATATCAGGGTGCGATCTCATCATCAGCTAACCGCTTCGCTGTATACTTTTAGCTCGTTGTACAATGTGTCACGCTCAACAGGTATTCTGCCCACTGCCTCTATCAGCTCGCATAATTGTTCCGTACTCAACGACGGATTCTGTTCTTCAGATCCCGCCATCGAATAGATCTTGGTGCTGTCGTCAATAGTGCCGTCCAGGTCATTCACCCCGAATGATAAGGTAAGTTGCGCAGTTTGCCTGCCAAGCATCGGCCAGTAAGCCTTCAGGTTGCGGAAGTTATCCATGAATATGCGCGAGATCGCATAAAGCCTCAGGTCTTCTATCAAAGTTGATTCCGGCACCGAAGACATATCATTGTCCTTATTCCGGAATTTGAGGGGAATAAAACAATTGAACCCACCTGTTCTATCCTGCGCCTGGCGCAGGCGGCTCATGTGGTCTATGCGGTGACTGTAATTTTCTATATGGCCGTAAAGCATAGTTGCATTAGAGTGCATACCCAGTTTGTGTGCTGTTTCATGAATGTATAACCAACCATCTCCATCCACTTTGTCAGCGCATATTTGCTGGCGTATCTCCGGGTGAAAGATCTCTGCGCCACCACCTGGTAATGATTGCAGGCCTGCTTCTTTCAGCTTCTGTAAACCTTCTTCAATGCTCAGCTTTGCCTTGCGTATCATGTAGTCCAGCTCCACTGCCGTAAAGCCTTTCAGGTGCAGGCCCGGGCGGTGTGCTTTTATCTTGCTCAGCAGCTCACAGAAGAATTCAAGGTTCATTTTCGGATGCACACCACCAACAATGTGCACTTCTGTTACAGGCTCGCCATCATACTTGCGCACCATATCCATCATCTGCTCAATGGTCAGTTCCCAGCCATCATCGCGGTGTTTATACAACCGCGAATAAGAGCAGAAGTTGCACGTGAACACGCAAACATTCGTAGGCTCGATATGGAAATTGCGATTGAAGTAAACCTTGTTGTGGTGCAGTTGCTGCGCAATATGGTTGGCAAGTGCCCCCACAAAACCCAATTCGCCTTTCTCAAAAAGAAGGAGGCCCTCTGCCTCGGTTATGCGCTCTTTGTTCTGTACTTTTTCTGCTATTGCAAGCAGGGCACTGTCTGTTTTGGCTAATTTAAATGCTGCTGAGAGGCTTAGTGGCTCCATTATTGTAAAAGTATTTTCCGTGTAACGCTTCCGGATGCAAAGTTACACTTAACGAAGTAAATACCCTCACTGATATTGCTCAGGTCTATTGCGTAATAGCCTTTATCTACACCGGTAATTGTAGTTACTTCCTCGCCCAGAGTATTTATGATGATAATATCTTTCAGTTTATCTTTTGTATTATCAAACGATAAATAGATCATTCCGCCTGATGGGTTAGGGGAGATGTTCAGGCTGTTGGCTCCGGGTAAGTTTGGCGTATAGGTCAGCGCCGACCATTCCAGTAATTCGGGGTGCTGTGTAAGCGTAAAATTCTCGCCCGAGTCAGACACCTGGTGGGCCATTACAGCCGCCTGGTCATGAGTGAATAGCTGCATTGCGATATCATCGGTGTAATTCATAAAGTCCAGCGATGCCACGCCATATGGTTGAACTTCATGCATCCCTGTATCTATGTGGCAGCTGTCGCGGTAAGTACCTCCCGGTACATCGTAGGTATATGAACCGAATTTTGAACCGCCTTCGGGTGGAGTATCCGCTAACCCGTCATCACTGCCGCTGCTTCCCCATGGGCATTGCGAGCCATCATCGCCCCATGTATGCCAGATCTCGAAAAAATGCCCCATTTCGTGGGTCAGTGTGCGGCCTTTATCATAGCTGTTGCCGCCAAACCCCGTAGGTAAATAATAGTCAGTAGCTGATGCCCTTTTACCGAACACTCTGTAATTGATACAGATGCCCATTTCCTCCAACGGGAATGAAGTGCCAATGATTGATTTATAAGTCGTAAGCCCCAGCATGGAGCTGAAGTCACTAAAATTAGTTACCCATATGTTCAGGTATTTGGTAGCGTCCCAGCTATCCGTTCCGCCGGTGCTTGCATGTTTTGCACTGCTGTAGGCACTTGTTGCCCCAGAGAAACCACCCGGAACATTGGGTATCACATTAAGCGTATAGCCCGGGGTACCATATCCCCATGGGTCAGTATGTGCCAGCCCGAAACGAATGCCGCTCGATCCATAAAGTGGCTTCCAGCCGGCAGGTATCAATACAGAATCAAGGTTTTCACGGTTAAAGTCACGGTTCAAAACCATGATCTGGGAGTCTACTCGTTGCTGTATGCCGGCCATACCCCCGATTTGTGCCAGTTGGGCCTCGGTTAGCATAAAGTGGAAAATGACTGGTATTGGTGATTGCGTTGCAGTGGTTTTACGCGCTGCGCCGCTATGTTCATACCGGTTGGCTACACTCTGCAATGATGCTTTGTGCGCCTCGTATTTCTGCATCCACGATGGGTCGTTGGCTATCAATGATGCCTTTATAATATCAAAACCACACTGCCGCTGCGAATAGGCGGGTAGTTGCAACATGGTCACAGCGCACAGAAAACAAAATAACTGTTTCAATTATAGGTAATTTACGTATCTACGAAGTTAACGAATATCAGGAAACCTCGATTATTGCTACAGCAATAATCGGTCCAAATACGGTAAGGCCTGGATTATTTTTTCTTTCGGTTGTTTATCTCGTCACGGATGGAGATCGCCCGAACATAATCTTCCTGCTCCAGCACTTGCTGCAGCAAAGTATTCAGCTCGTCGAGGCTCATACTTTTCATATCTGAGTCGGGCACAGATTTGCCTCCTACCGGTACTTTGCTTGTTTTGGGCTCCGCGCCAACCTCTCCTGCGCCTTCGCCGCTTTCTGGCTGCTCCAGGTATAAGCCGGCAGCGTCTAGAATATTTTCGTATGTGAATATTTTGCAATTTGCACGCACTGCCATGGCCAGGGCATCAGAGGTTCGGGAGTCGATCTCTATTTTTTCACCATCGTTGCGGCACACCAGTTTCGAAAAGAAAATGCCTTCTTCCAGCTTATAAATGATCACCTCAAGCAATTCTATCCCGAAAGTGGTCATAAAGTTGGCGAATAGATCGTGGGTGAGCGGACGGCTGGGTTGCATGCGTTCCAGCGCCACAGCTATTGCCTGCGCCTCAAAACCGCCTATCACAATAGGTAAACGCCTCAGCCCATCTGCCTCTCCCAACACCACTGCATATGAGTGGGTTTGCGTGATACTATGTGATAGTGCTACGATTTCAAGTTCGATCTTTTTCATTTATATAAGCGCTGATACCTTATTACTTTGTGAAGGTAATAATTTTTATAAAATTCATGCCTAAAATAGCCGTAGAGCCTCACTTTCTTCTTCTCCCTCCTCGGGTCGTGGCACCAGTGATATTTCCTTCATGTCATCAGCTGCAATATAGCTACCCACCGTTTTCCAGCCCGTTACGTCATAGGTTTCGTGCAGCGGAATTATCTGCTCCTTAATATCTGCTTTCTTCTTACCTGTGCGAACAATTACAACCGGTTCTTGTTGCGTGGTTACCAATTCCAGGTAATTACCCGTTCCTTCCTTAATAAAAGAGTATTTATTTTTCAGTGTAGTACTCTCCACAACAAAGCGTTTCACATTGAATTGCTTATTCTTCGCATCGAAATAAATAGCGGTAACCACTTTCTCCTGGTGGAATTTCTCTATGAGTACCACATTATCTGCATCATATCTGTTAGTTAGCTCAAAATCGGTTATTTCATATGTGCCATCTTTGTAACAAACGAAAACGCGGTCTTTCTCATCAAACCTTCCCAACAGCATGCCGTTACCATCCTTATTAAGCCGGCCAACAGTATCGTCGTACCATATTTGTGGAGCTGAAAGCGTAGAGCGACCCTTGGTCTTCAACTTCACGCCTTTTACGGGGTATTTCGTCACCTGGTTGCCTTGCGCACCGCGGTTCTTTATTTCCAGGTCCTCAAACGAGAAGTCAAGCACTTTAGAGCGTGCTTTGCTGCCCGGCGAAAGGGTTATGGTTACAACTTCTGCTTCGCCGTTAGGGTTCACTGAGAAATACTGCACTTTACTGCCCGAATTGCCTTTGGTCAAGTCGTATTCTTTGTCTCTCGTTACACCGGTAACGTTAAAACGCTTGCCGTAGGTAATACCTGTTTTCCCATCCATATACAGCATATTGTAGGTAGTGCGTTCATCATTCTTCTGGAATATAGCCAGGTGTATGATGTCTTTACCTACAAACGTTTTGTCTGATACTTTGGACACGACCATCTTTCCATCCTTTCGGAAGACGATGATGTTATCGAGATCAGAGCAGTCAAATGCAAACTCGTCCTTCTTCAGGCCAGTGCCTACGAAGCCTTCTTTGTAGTTAACATAAAGCTTTGCATTTGCAATAGCAATGGTTGTAGCATGTATCGTTTCAAACGGGCGTATCTCTGTTTTCCGCTCTCTTCCTTTGCCGTATTTTTTCAGCAGGTTCTCGTAATAACGGATAGAGTAGTCATTGAGGTTAGCAATATTGTTCTTGACTTCTGCTATATCTGCCTCCACGCCTTTAATATGTTCATCGGCTTTGAATGAGTCGTATTTAGAGATGCGTTTGATCTTGATCTCTGTTAGCCTGATGATATCATCCTGTGTTATTTCCCTGCGGAATTTCTTTTTATAAGGCTTCAGTCCATCGTCTATTGCTTTCAGCACTGCCTCCCAGGTGGTCTTATCTTCTATGTCGCGGTAAATGCGTTTCTCGATGAATATCTTTTCCAGCGACGAATAGTGCCAATCCTCATTAAGCTCATTGAGTTTTATCTCCAGCTCTTTTAAAAGCAGTGCTTTTGTATGATTGACGGACAGCCTCAACATCTCGCTCGCCGAAACGAAATGTGGCTTTTCATCAATGATGATGCATGCATTAGGCGATATGGAAATTTCGCAATCAGTGAATGCATACAGTGCGTCAATGGTCTGGTCTGTTGATACTCCGGGTGCAAGCTGCACGGTCAATTCTACATCCTTAGCAGTATTATCCGTAACGCTCTTTATCTTGATCTTGCCGCTATCATTTGCTTTCAGAATGCTGTCGACAAGTTGTGTGGTGGTAACCCCGTAAGGTACGTCTCTGATCGCAACTGTTTTCTTATCTACTTCTTCTATACGCGCACGTACACGTACTTTACCGCCACGTGCACCGTCGTTGTAATTATTTACGTCGATCATGCCACCCGTCTGGAAATCCGGGAATATCTCAAATTTCTTGCCCTTCAGATGTTTGATGGCAGCCTCTATAAGGTCGCAAAAGTTGTGCGGAAGGATTTTGGTGCTCAGCCCCACGGCAATGCCCTCAGTCCCCTGTGCCAGTAGCAGGGGAAATTTCATAGGCAGTGTTACCGGTTCATTCTTCCTGCCATCATAGCTTAGCTGCCACTCGGTAGTTTTCGCATTGAAGGCTACCTCCAGCGCGAATTTGGATAAGCGCGCTTCTATATAACGTGCAGCCGCTGCGCTATCACCAGTGCGCACATCACCCCAGTTACCCTGTGTTTCTATCAGCAGGTCTTTTTGCCCAAGGTTCACGATCGCATCTCCTATCGAGGCATCACCATGTGGGTGATATTGCATGCTTTGCCCTATGATATTGGCTACTTTATTGAAGCGGCCATCATCCATTTCTTTCATGGCATGAAGTATGCGCCGTTGCACAGGCTTAAGCCCGTCCGCTACAGCTGGCACGGCTCGCTCCAGTATCACATAGCTGGCATAATCAAGAAACCAGCTCTGGTACATCTCATTTATCATCACCGCGCCATGCCCGGAAAAATCATTTAATTCATTATTCATTGGAAAATCCCTGCTCGGAAATTATTGAGTGCAAAAATATTCACCTGCACATAACAGCGAAAATATTTTATGCACATGAAAGTTTTTTTGATTTCAAGATCAAAAATCAAAAAAAAATATGTGATTCTGGATTAATTATGCGAATAAGTAATGTAGTTTGTAACCACATCCCCGTTTATTTCAACTACGCTCGGGCTATTGGGATTAATGGAGGCACCTGACTGGAGGCCGAGTTCTTGCACAATGTCTGACGGAATTTCGTAAACTGTTGTAAAGTTGTAGCTGTGAGAAGCATCTGTAAAATAAGCGACCTGGCTTTCCTGATTGGCCTCCAGATTGCTTAAGCTAAAACTCATGATCAGGATATTAGGGTCACTTTGCAGAACTGAGAAAGTAACTGGAATGCTGCCCGGATTGTCTGATACTGAGTGGGTATTCTTACAAACACCTCTTCCTACACATATATCTTGTGTTGGATCCCCAAAATATACCGCCCTGGAACATGTAGTAGGCAACGGTTTAAAACCAGAACACACCGATAGTACTGCAATAAATCCGAAAGTGAGGAGAGATCTGTTCATGAGTTGAGAATTAAATTTAAGGAATAAAAAATTAATCCGGCCTGTACTCAAAATTAACACTTATTGATCGCGCTTTCCGAAGATTTTGCTACATTTATTTTTGTTGTATGTATTTTGCGGGTTTATTTATTTTCTTTGTTAAGATTTCCCCTACCACTAAATACTTTTTTTTGTAAATTAGCATTTCTGAAAATTATAATATTATTGAGTTCTTTTTTAAGCAAGTGTGAATGCCATTGCCGTATGAGTATTTTCAATAAATATTGTAAAGCTTTATTTGGATTGCTCTTATTAGGCAGTTTGTCATACACGGCGTCTGCACAGGCAAACGTGGATTCCATTAAAAGTTTTGTTCAGAAATTATCATCGGACACTGACAAAGTAAACACGTTACTTGATCTCTCAAAAGGCATAGGTTGTTTCGATTCTGTCAAAAAACTTGCGATAGCATTTGAGGCAAAGCAAATAGCTACCAAAATGGACTGGCCAAAAGGTACCCGCAATGCAAACAATGCGATCGGGCTGATTTACCTTCAATGCGAAAAAGACTCCGGCAACGCTTTTAAATATTTCAGAGCGAACGTCGCGATTGCTAGAAAGAACAAAGATGTGGTTGCTGAGGCAATGGCATTGGATGTGATAGCAAAAGAATACGGCGAGATCAATCAACACCAAAGAGCGATCGAGACCTACTACGAGGAACTTGACCTTGATCCGGGAATAACAAAGAAGGCGTCGATATATGGTAACATCGGCACTTCATACAAGGCAGTAGGTGAATATAGGGGGGCGTTGGGTTATTATGACAGTTCGCTTAGGCTGATTAATTCAAAAAAAACGAAAGACTTACAGGACACAATTGAACTGGCTGGTGTTTATGTTAACCGGGGTGAAGTGTATCTTAGTATTAAGCAGCCGGAAAGAGCATTGGAACAATATGATGCAATTTTAAATAACGGAATAACCTCGAAGGACAAACAGTTTTATATATGGGGTATGTTTGGACAAGGTAAAGCGTACGCCTTAAAGAAAGATTATGAGAAGGCGGTCGACTTTTACAGAAAGGCTTTATTGGTTTGCAGAGAGATCAATGCTTTTGGAGATGAAGTAAATATTGATGGTGAATTGGCGCACACTTACATGGAGGCAGGCGATATCGGGAAAGCGCTGAATTATGCTGATAGTGCGTTGAGTCTTGCTGAAACACAGCACTATATCAACCAACTGGCTAAGTGCAATTCTATATTAGGCAATATTTACACAAGGCAGGGAAAATACGACTTGGCAGAATCTTACCTTAATAAAGCACTTGATATTGCTAAACAAACAAAAAATCTTGAAGATCAACGGGATGCACAAGGCTCATTAACAATAGTTTATAAACAAACTGGCCAATGGGAGCAGGCATTTTATGCAGACCAGTCATATAAGGCTTTGAGTGATAGCCTTTACGGTATCGAAAAGATAAATGCTATATCCCGGGCAGAAATGTCTGCTGACTTTAAAAACAAAAGAAAGCACGATAGCCTTCAGTCTCAAATGGTATTTGCCAAGAAAATAGCAACTCAACGAGTGCTTACTTATAGTGGATTTATTGGCTTAGTGCTGGTAATTACATTGGCGTTCTTTATATTCCGCAACTATAAAACTCAGAAAAAGTACAATGAACTGCTAAACCGAGAGAAGCAGCGCCACCTGGCCCACATTGAAGCACAAAGCAACGTGCTTAGTGAAATATCCCATATCCAGGCCCACCAGATAAGAGGGCCGGTATCTACAATTCTTGGTTTGGTGCACATTTATAATTATGATGACGCAACAGATCCAATGAATAAGCAAGTAATGGAATGGATCACTTCTACCACAGAAAAACTCGATGTGGTCATCAAGGATATCATAACCAGGGAGAATAACCTGCGTACGGAACACGAACAGGAAGAAGCGAAGAAAAACAACCCGGAAGCATAACGCGCTATATTATTTGGCACGGATATTGCTTTAGATAGTATATCCAGCCCTTAGTGCTTTATTCTATGAAAAGCTACTGCATCGGACCCGTATGGGCGCGATGCAGTTTTTATTAGCTCTTTATTTTTATCTGTGGCTCAAATATTATGTTCGATTTGATCGAATTCGATATCAGGCACAGTGCTTCAGACTTATTCAGTAGCCTTAAAGCCTTTTCTTTGTCTTCTTCCCGGTAAATTGTTAACGAGGGAACTAATGTTACTTCACTCATCAGGTACTTTCCATCTATCATTTCAAGTTTGCCGTAAGCCTTAGAGGTGAATTTATGAAATTCCAGCTTTGAACTTTCTGCAACAGATAAAAAAGTGGTCATCAGGCAGCTATTGATGGCCGCAGTGAACAGATGTTCGGGCGACCATATTTTGTCTACGCCCTTTGGGAACTGTGGCGGAGTAGCCACCTGTACCTCATCATTCAACTCCGGAGAATAGAGGATGCCGATCCTGTCTTTTACCCAGTTTACATCTACTTCGTAGCTATGTTCCACCTGCATAATGTATTATTTAGGTCAGCAAAATTCAATAATCCGCTAAGCCTGTTTTATGATAGTGGTCATGAATATTATTGATAGTGCTCAATTTCTGTTGGGGAGCCATTTGGGCTATTTCACTAAGGAAACTTATCTTTAGCCCCATGAACCGTTCACAATTAGTAAGCAATATTTTTAAGAAAAAATCGGTGTTGTGCGTTGGGTTAGATACCGACTTGACCAAAATACCCGGGCACCTTTTGCAGGAGGAAGATCCTGCATTTGCTTTCAACAAAGCTATTATTGACGCAACAAAAGATTTTACAGTTGCTTACAAGATAAACACCGCCTTTTATGAAGCCCAAGGCATTAAAGGGTGGGTAAGTATGGAAAAAACACTGAACTACATTCCGGAAGATATTTTTACGATAGCTGATGCCAAACGTGGGGATATTGGCAATACGTCGGAGCAGTATGCAAAGACTTTCTTTGAGACTTATCCTTTCGATAGCATCACCGTTGCGCCTTACATGGGATCTGATAGCGTTAAGCCTTTCCTGCAGTTCAAAGACAAGTGGAGTATAGTGCTGGGGCTTACATCAAATGCAGGTAGTGCTGATTTTCAGTTGCAGCAGTGCGGAAATGAAATGCTCTATCAAAAAGTGTTAAAGACAGTAGCCTCATGGGGAACGCCGGAGAATATTATGTTCGTGATAGGTGCTACTCGTAAGGAGCAGTTGCAGGAAGTAAGACAACTGTTGCCCGATCATTTTTTCCTGGTGCCTGGTGTCGGTGCACAGGGTGGGGATGTAGATACAGTGTGCCGCAATGCTTTTAACAAAGATGCCGGTTTACTTATTAATGTATCACGCGGTGTTATTTATGCTGACAGCAGTACTTCGTTTGCTGACCGGGCAAACGAAGAAGCGAAAAAATATCAAAAGGAAATGAGTGTATTTTTCTGATAAGCCATGAACGAGACCTTACTCCAATTCATCTGGCAATACAGCCTGTATAAGCCAACGGCATTGCAAACTGCTGAGGGGGAGCCGCTTACAGTAATTTATTGCGGTAAGCTGAACAGGGATGCGGGGCCCGATTTTTCGGAGGCAAAGGTAAAAGTGGGGGATACCATATTAGTTGGCAATATTGAACTCCATATAAAAAGCAGCGACTGGTTGAAGCACGGCCACCAGGATGATGCTGCATACAAAAACCTTATTCTCCATGTAGTGTATGAGAACGATGTTGACAATGTTGCCGGTAATACACCTGTGCTTGAATTGAAAAAACATATTCCGCAGGAAGTTCTGATGAGATACAGCGGTTTGATGCAAGCCCCGCAAAAATTGCCCTGCGCAACGCTGCACGAAAGGATAAAAAGTATTACAAAAGAAGGTTGGTTAAGCAGGCTTCTTGCAGAGCGTTGGGAGCAAAAGTTGGGCGATTGGAACGTACTACTGGAAAACTCCGCAGAAGATTGGCGTAACCTGCTTTATTGGCGCACCGCCGCCAACTTCGGGTTTAAGACAAACGCAACTCCTTTCCTTATGCTGGCGCAGTCTTTGCCACTCAATATCCCCACTAAGCACAAAGATAATCTGATGCAGATAGAAGCGTTACTCTTTGGGCAGGCAGGTATGCTGGAAGGTGATTTTGAAGACGATTATCCAAGGGAGTTGCAACGAGAGTATGATTACTTGCGCAAAAAGTATAAACTAAAACCCATTGCCGGTCATTTATGGAAATTCCTGCGTATGCGGCCTGCAAACTTCCCTACTGTACGTATTGCGCAGTTCGCAGCGTTGATACATAAGTCCCTGCACTTGTTCTCGCAGATAATAGAAACTCATTCTGTAAAAGAGATCGAGCCATTGCTTGATGTTACGGCTAGCCACTATTGGGACACCCATTTCCAGTTTGATTCCGCACAAGAAAAAAAGACACCTAAGTCGTTGGGCAAGTCGTCCATACAGAACATTATCATCAATACCATAGCACCCATACAGTTCTTGTATGCTGCCAAACAGGATACCCATAAGCTGCAGGAAAAAGCACTGCAGCTATTAGAATCGGTACCCGCCGAGAAAAACAACATTACCACGTTATGGCAGGAAAACGGATGGCAGGCTGTAAACGCCGCACAATCGCAGGCATTATTACAACTGTATAATAACTATTGCAGCTCAAAACGTTGCCTCGAATGCACTATTGGTCTGAATATCATTAAGTCAGATCCTGGCTAGGCTGATCACTCGACCCAGTTAATGGTCAGTGTCTTTTTGCAATCCGGGTGCAGGCTGATGAGTACCGGGCATGTTAAAGCCGTATTCTCAATTATCTTCTTCTCCTTATCGGTATACTTTTGAGCCCTCGGAAAATCCATGGATATCTTCACTTCGCCTATACGGCGTGGGTCAGAGAGCATTATTTTCTCTACCTGGCATACAACGCCATCAATATCCAGGTTGTGGGCCTGGCCGGCTATGCCAATGGTTGTTACCATGCACGATGCCAGAGCTGTCGCAACCAGGTCGGTAGGGGAGAATCGCTCTCCTTTACCGTGGTTGTCAACAGGGGCATCGGTTTCTATACTGCTCCCCGAGCGGATATGAGTGGCTTCTGTACGAAGGTCGCCGGTATATATAACAGTTGATGTCATTGGCATATTTTTTGCTAAAATTACAAAGTTAAGCCGTGTTCGCAGCACCAATTGGCTTTTTATATGGAATATTATTAGTAATTTGGTATCGCTTCTATGAGGACTATTTTCAAATCGTTGTGCTTACTCATTGCGTGTAGTAGTGTAGTTTCCTCTGTCTTTGCCCAAAAAATAGAACGTTCTACTGATACTGTAAAGAAATCAACAACTCCGGCAAATATTGTAAAACCTAAGGGGCCCAAAGCCATATCGCGGGAAGTGAACGTGGGGTTGAGCATGCACTCCAATGGCGGAATGATCCTGGGTCTGTTTGATCTGTATGTTGATATTGGCAGGGTAAAACCAAGAGATCCGAAACATCCCGATATGTTTTACAATCTTCGGTTCTGGCGGGTAGAGATCGGAGAAAAAAAACACCAGAAAGAGTATAAGATAAGTGGGAATAGTGGAGGCAGTGGCTCTAATTCCTATGTCTATGGTAAAATTAACAATTTCTATTCGCTGAAGTTAGGGCGTGGCTATATGCGCATGCTCGCCGGCAAGCCTGATCCGGGCAGTGTTTCCATACATTGGCTATATGCAGGCGGCTTCTCGCTGGGTATGCTGAAGCCATATTATCTGAATACTGTAAGTGATCCTACTGCCATAAAATATGATGGCGATAATAAAGAGGATTTTCTCGATCAGCGCTATATACAAGGCAATGCAGGTTTTTCAAAAGGTCTGGGAGAGATGAAATACATTCCCGGCTTCCATCTCACATCAGCTATTCATTTCGATTTCTCTGCTAATCGCAAGAGCGTTATTGGTGTAGAGGTGGGCGCAAATGCCGAATACTATACTCAGGATATTGAGATAATGGCTAACACAAAGCCTTCCAAATTCCTCATGGACATCTATGTTGCTTTCCAGCTCGGCAAGAGGTGGTAAAGCCTTCCTTTGGTATTTGTAGCTTAGAATTTGGTATTTTTGCATCATGCAGGAGCTTCCCGTTATTAACTCTGTAGATATTACAAAAGATACACGTGTAAAAAAGCCCGACTGGCTGCGGGTAAAGCTGCCTATGGGTGAGAATTACCGCCATGTGCGCAGCCTGGTTAATACGCATAAGCTCCATACTATTTGCGAAAGCGGCAATTGCCCGAACATGGGTGAGTGCTGGGGAGAGGGTACTGCTACCTTCATGATACTGGGTAACATCTGCACCCGTTCATGTGGTTTTTGCAACGTGGCTACCGGCAGGCCCGAACCCGTGGATTGGGATGAACCCCAGCGTGTGGCAGAAGCGATCTATCTTATGAAGGTAAAGCACGCGGTTATCACATCTGTTGACCGCGATGAATTGAAAGACGGAGGCTCAACTATATGGGCAAACACAATTAAAGCCGTTCGTGCTTTAAATCCGGAAACAACACTTGAAACGTTGATACCTGATTTTAAAGGCGATTGGGAAAACCTGCAACGCATCATAGATGTTGCGCCCGAAGTGGTTTCGCATAACCTGGAAACGGTTGAGCGCCTCACACGCCAGGTACGCATACAGGCAAAGTACCACCGTAGCCTTGAAGTTATCCGCCGCCTGAAGGATGGTGGTATGCGCACCAAAAGTGGTATCATGCTGGGCTTGGGCGAGGAGAAAGAGGAGGTATTGCAATCGTTGCAAGACCTGGCAGATAATGGCTGCGATGTAGTAACGCTCGGACAGTACCTCCAGCCATCACAAAAACATCTCCCGGTAGTTCGTTTTGTGCACCCCGACGAATTCGCTTTCTTCCGCGAAGAAGGTTATAAAATGGGCTTAGATTATGTGGAAGCCGGCCCGTTGGTCCGCTCGTCCTACCACAGCGAGCGCCATGTATTTGCAGGAGAGGGGAGAAGAACATGGGAAAGCAGTAAGGGCTGATTTCACTCCTCGTTCGGCTCTATATGTATCAGCACATTCCCCAGTTCTGGTATTTCACCTTGCAAAGTATCCTTCAGCAGATGCGATATAGTGTGCCCGTCCTTCACCGAAATATTACCATCAACCGTAGCATGCAGGTCCACATGATATTTCATGCCCGATTTACGGATGTAGCATTTTTCAGTATCGATCACACCCCGCACCGTAAGGGCTACCTCCCTTATGCGCTGCTCCATACTTTCATACAAATGCTCGTCCATTATCTCGCCAAGGGCAGGGCGGAATATAAGGTAGGCATTATAAATGATGAACAATGATGCAAAAAGCGCCGCCCAGTCGTCAGCGGCTTCATAGCCTTTGCCCATAAATATTGCAATGGATATACCAATAAATGCAGCTACCGATGTGATGGCGTCGCTACGGTGGTGCCATGCGTCTGCTTTTAATGCGCTGCTGTGCGTTTGCTTACTTTTCCTGATGACCCTGCGATACGAGAATTCCTTCCATGCTATGATAGAACCCAGTATGATCAGCGTATATGGCTTGGGTAGCTCATGCGGCGTGCGGATATTACGTATAGCATCATGTGCTATCACCATTGCAGATGCTACAAGAAAACCTACTACAAGGAACGTAACAAGTGGCTCTGCACGGCCGTGTCCATAGGGGTGGTTCTTGTCTGCCGGCCTGTTGGCATATTTTATGCCAAAAAGCACCAGGAATGAGGAAAATACGTCTGAAGTGGATTCTATGGCATCTGCAATAAGGGCGTATGAATTCCCAAAATACCCGGCAACACCCTTTATAACGGCAAGGATCAGGTTGCCTGTTATGCTAAAGTAGACGGCACCTACAGCTATTTCCTTGTTGTTCATGGTTGCAGCCTTCTTTTGCTTTTTTTACAATGCATATAAAACTATGCTTTATATTTGAGTCTGCAAAGATGGGTTATTATTCCCTTAAGTAATTTCTAACCTTAATTAACTCAATAAATTGCCGTATTACCCTTAAATTCGCATCCAAATTTCACAAATGACACAAACAGACTATATAAGCGTTCCCTACGGAAAGACCGTACATGGTGAAGAAGAAATAGCAGCAGTCGTTAACGTTTTGCGCACCAGCACCCAAATGGGTAAACATGTGCGCGAAATGGAAGAAAAAGTTGCCGCATTGTACAACAAAAAGTATGGTATCATGGTAAACAGCGGATCTTCTGCTATATATCTTGCTGCCGACCTCATGAATTTTGAGCCGGGTTCTGAAATAATAACTCCGCCATTAACTTTCTCAACAACTGTTGCCCCGCTGGTTAAAAAAGGCTGGGTACCCGCTTTTGTTGATGTTGAAGAAGGCACCTATTGCATAGATGCCAATAAGGTAGAGGAAATGATTACACCTAAAACAAAGGCTTTGGTCATCCCTAACCTCATAGGCAATCTGCCCAACTGGAAACAACTGCGCGAAATAGCTGATAAACACAACCTTTTCGTCCTCGAAGATTCTTGCGATACGCTGGGTGCCGAGATCGATGGTGCATCATCAGGCCGTTATACCGATATGAGCGCAACCAGCTTCTATGGTTCGCACATCATTAACTGTGCGGGCAACGGTGGTATGCTTTGTGTCAACACAGATGCATTCTACAACCGTGGCAAGCTGCTGCGCAGCTGGGGCCGCAGCTCTTCGCTGTTCGTAGAGTCAGAGAAGATAGAGAACCGTTTTAACGTCGAGATAGACGGTATTCCATACGATGCCAAGTTCGTATTCGAGGAACCGGGATATAACATCGAGCCATCTGAAATGGGTGCTGCTTTTGGCTTGGTACAGTTGCAGAAACTGGCGAACAACCTGGACATCCGTACAGAGAACTACAGGCGCATGCGCGAGTTCTTTGCACAGTACGAGGAGTTCTTCATCCTGCCTAAGCAGTTGCCAAACTCCCGCACCGGTTGGCTGGCATTTGCTACCACGCTGCGCGAAACAGCTCCGTTCATCCGCCGCGATCTGCAGATTTTCCTGGAGAAGAGGAACATCATGACCCGTACGGTATTCACTGGTAACATCCTGCGCCAGCCCGGCTTCAAGCATGTGCCTTCAAAAGTGTCCCCGAATGGTTATGTTGAGTCAGATAAGGTAATGCGTGGCGGTATGTTGCTGGCTTGTCATCATGGTTTGAATGATGCACAGATCAGCCATGTGATGGAAAGTGTAACTGAGTTCATGAAAAACCTGTAATAATGCTGCAACTACTCTTCCTGGGCATACTGGCATGGAACAACAGCATTAGGGCAAAGCGCAAAGAGCTTAACCCTGCAGCCTGGGCTATCTATACCGTGGTGGCTTATTTCTCTTGCTTTGTAATAGGCACTATGGTAGTTGTTTTTGGCTTTTGCCGCAAGGATATAGACTTCAACATGTTTGCCTCGCCCGATGAACAAGTGCGTGCAGAGGCATCAAAAATGCTGGAGCATGTGGTGCTCAATAATCCGCTGCACTCGGCTACTTTGCTGGCTTTTAGTTTTGGTGGCTATGTATTAGTGCGGTACCTCATAGACAGCAAGCCCGAAAAGAAGAAACCCGAAGTACACTGGATGGATAAGATGGGGGAATAATTTGATAATGAGCTAATTTGAGAATTTGAAAATGTCCTGTGTTGAGCAGGACATTTTTTATTGCCTATTACCTTAGTTCTAGCCGAGGTCTCCACCGCATAGCTTGTGGGTGGCGGGACTCGGCGACAATCAGGTAACAACAGTTGAATATGTGCAAAATTCACTACCTTGATCAAAAAGCCGCAGACCAGATGAGGACAGAAAATAAGTAATTATGTTAGACAGTTTATTCTACATATGCTATATAGCCGGCCGTAACAATAGGGGGCATTTTGATACAGAAAGCAATAACAAGGGCGTGGTAATTGGATTTGCTACGCTCTTATCTGTTCAATTTGGGATGTTATTTTCTGTTGTTTTTCTGCAAGTCGTTCGAAAATTTTTGCAAGAAAATATTTTTGAAGATAATTTCATTTATTTGTTTTCTTTGCCGGCATTTATAGCAGGCTATGCAATATTTAGAATGATATGTAAACGGTATACCAATGAAAGGATTGAGAAAATAGAAACATTGAGGAAGCAACAACTTTCATTAGGAACTGCCAGACTAATATTCGCTTTTATTTTTATTTTATGGTGGATTCTTCTAATGACTTTTGCCTTCATCATTATAGATATTGGATAGCGCTTTCTCCGCCGTTGCAGATCTTATTTTCTGATCTGCAACCTCGCGCAGGCATTTTCAAATTAACGCATTGTCTAATTGCCGAATTAGCCTCACTCTTCCGCCGTTGCAAATCTTATTTTCCAACCTGCAACCACCCACTGGTCGAAGCGTCTCGCTTCGTCCTGCAATAGTGGAAGCGTCCCGCTTCCGAAAACTACTACAACATTACCAAATCTAATGATCTCTGCGTTCCGCAGCAGTAATTATGCTCACTACTCCATTTCCGCCGTTGCCTGCAACCTCGCGCAAACATCGTCAAATTACCACATTGTAGAATTGCCGAATTAGCATCACCCCTGGTTATCCCGCCACTCATATACCCAGGCAGATTGTATCATTTCCAGGTGGCCTTCGTTGCAGTCTTCGCGTTTGCCTTCAAAGTGGGGTAGTTCCAGCACCCATTCAATCAGGTCGGTAAAGCGTATACGGTATATCTTGCTTTCGCCAAATTCATCGCCAAAGCGCTCATATAGCTTCAGGGCTATGTCTTCGTGGTCGGCCCAGTTTATCGGTGGTTCGTAATGTGTGCTCATAGCTTTATTCTCCCAGGAATTGTGTTTGGTCAGGTAATGTTACTTCTATCTGTCCGCCATCGCCCTCTAATACACATTGGCATCCTAATCTTGAATTGATCCTTGGGCTTACCGCACGGTCAATAAAATCCTCTTCTTTGTCCGATAGCTCAGGCAGCAGGTCATCGCCTTTTTCTACGTATAAGTGGCAGGTGCTGCAGGCACACACCATGCCGCAGTTGTGGTGCAATTCTATATTATTGTCCAGCGCCACCTCAAGAATACTTTGGCCCGGTGCAATGTTCTCCAGTGTCACCGGCTCCAGTCCCTTCTGCTCAAAATTGAATTTTATAGTATACATGAAAAGTGTAGTAGTAGAAAAATTGGCGCAAAGGTAATGCTTAAATGAAGCAAAACGTAATTTCCCCTCTGGAGAGGGGCTAGGGGTGTGTTTTGCTCGCGCATGATGTTTTCTCGCAACTAAAAAGCAATGTACTTTCTCCGTTGTTGCTGGGTTTAATAAAGCAGCTGGTCTTAACCTATCTGCACATCATTTCATCAATAAAGGTCCTTCAGTTAATGTGTTGCAAAAATAAATATTGGTACGTATGGCCCTTGCACAAAGCGGCTTTCAAAAAGTAACAACACCATCATGGTACTGTTACTGTACCATCATGCAAAATAGATTTGGATACCCCTATGCCCATTTCGTAACTTTACTACATACCCCCCTAAATTTGGGGTAAGCTCTTTGACATATTGCCAGGTCTCCTTCCGCTCTTTTTGGTCTCATCACGGGTTGCGGAAGGATGGTGTTTGTTTGCGCAAAAACCTTTACAACAGGGTATAAAATATACCTAAACTAACGTTTTTTATACCTTTTACCCCATTTTCTATACCCTTTTATACCCCTTTATACCTTAAAATAAAAAGCAAGATGATTGTCCATAGCGCATTTCACTCACAGCCACTACGAATTATTAACCGAAAAACGGACATGCCGCCAAATTATACCTTTCACATTTGGCTGCAACTAGATCAAGACTACTAAATATTATTTTTTGTAGAAGCTTGTATCGATTCTGTTATTGAGCTATAGACATTTTGCCATGCAGGGTGCTGCCGCAATAATGCAACCTGTTCTTGTATAGTTGTGCTGTCGCCACGCACTGCCGGCCCCGTTTGCAGCGTTTGCGGCGATGATTGCCTGATACGGTCAAACGTTTGCTCAATTATGGGCATCAGGGTAGAGAAGGGCAGACTGTTCTCCGTGCATATCTGCTCGCATATAGCCAGCAGGTGGTTCACAAAGTTGTTCCCGATCACAGCCGAAAGGTGCAGCCATTTACGCTGCTCATACTTAGCTTCAAATAGAATATCGGTTATGGCGTGTCCCATCGTCAGCAGCATTTTCTGGGCGCTCTCCGACGATGCCTCCCATGCGCAAGGTATATTCCTATGGTTGGGTGGGTTGGTTTTGACTATGGAATATACAGGCCACAGAACCGCCCGTTGCCGTGCCGCATTTTTTAAGCTTTCTATGTCTACAGCTCCCGCGGTGTGCACCAATATTGTTTTCTTGAACGATAGGAGCTCGGCAACTTTGGGTATCGCACTATCAGAAACTGCCAGGAAACAAACATCGGCCTCACCATCTTCTATTTCCGTTATCCGGTCAAATTTTGGAGATAATAACGATTCGGCAAGGACCTGCGCAGCATCCCGGTTGCGGGCGTAGACCCCGGTGCATTGGTGCCTGCCCGTAAGCAGCCTGCTCCCAAAGAACCAGGCAATATTCCCCGTACCTATGATGTTAAACGTCATATCTTTCGGTGTGCAATATAATGTTTTTCCATTATTTCATGCACCCTGGCTTTTAATTCAGGCACATCGTCTGGGGTTAGCCCGGTGGTCGGTATCGGGTCAAGAAAATGGATATGGATAGGCATTGGTCTTGCCCAGAATTTTTTATAATGTGGCAGTATTTTGCCTGTGTTGAAGATAAGGCCGGGTATGATAGCTTTTTGCGCTTTTATAGCGGTAACAAAGGCGCCGTCAAAAAATGGCTGCAGTGGCTCGTTGGTTTTGTTGCGGGTACCCTCAGGGTACAGGCATAAATGGATGCCCATTTCAAGGGTCTCCTGCATCTTCAGTACGCTCTCTCTGCGGCTGCCTTCCTTCTTCCTGTCCACGATAATGGACCCGCATTTGTAGATCACACCAAACAACGGTATGTTCGACATTTCTACTTTAGCTAAGGTTTTATTAGGTCCTGGTATCCAAGGAGATGAGACCGGAATGTCAGCCAGCGAATTGTGGTTGATGACCACCACATATTGCTCTCCTTTTTTGAATTTCTCCTTGCCTTTTCTCCGCACCGGGCAGAACACAAGTGGCATATAAACGTTCATCCAAATCCGGAAAACGGGGTGCAGTGCCCTGGCGCGTTTGGGTTCAGGTAGTTTAGATATGATCCAAATAGGCACCCACACCACCAGCATAGTTATAGCGAATATGGTCAACGCATATCCGATGAACAGGTATCCTAATATATTCTTTATAAACTTCATTTATATGCCCCAGTCTATTGGTTTTTCACCCTGCTCCCTCAGCCAGTTATTCGCCTTGCTAAAGTGCCTGCAACCCATAAAGCCATTATGTGCAGATAGCGGGGAAGGGTGAGCTGCTTTTAATACAAGATGTTTAGTTTGGTCTATCAATACCGCTTTGTTTTGCGCGAATCTACCCCACAACATAAACACCACGTGTTCTTTATTTGTCGATATGTGCCGGATAGCCTCATCCGTAAATATGTGCCACCCTAACTCACTGTGAGACATTGGTTTATTTTCTTCCACCGTAAGAGATGCATTAAGTAAAAGAACCCCCTGTTCAGCCCATTTTTCCAGGTTTCCAGTTCGGGGTATTGGTATATCCAGGTCGGCATTTATCTCTTTAAAAATATTAATAAGCGAGGGCGGCGGTGCCACGCCATCCGCCACCGAAAAACACAGACCATGTGCTTGGCCCGGGTTATGGTATGGGTCCTGGCCAATGACCACTACCTTCACATTTTTGAAAGGAGTAGTATTGAACGCATTAAAGATTTGTTTACCGGGTGGATAAATGATCTTGCCGGCCTTTTTTTGCTCTTTCAGGAAATGGACGATCTTTTCAAAATACGGCTTATCGAACTCCTCTTTCAGCTCTTCTTTCCAGCTTGATTCTATTTGTACGTCCATTATTTATATTTATAATAAATTACCTCACCTCAACTCAACCTCCAGCACCTTATATCCCTGCATATATGCTTCAAGAGTATCCCCGGCATCTACACGGCCCACACCGGCAGGTGTCCCGGTAAATATCATGTCGCCAATATTTAGCGTAAAGTATTGCGACACATATGCAATGATTTTATCAACGTTAAAGAGCATGTTGCGGGTATGCCCATCCTGAACGGTTTCGCCATTCTTTTTCAGTTGGAAAGCAATATTGCTTACATCGGTCTCAGGTGTGATCTTTGAAAAAGAACCAACTGCCGCCGAACCATCAAAGGCTTTAGCTATCTCCCATGGCAGACCTTTTTGCTGTTGCTCGCGCTGCACATCGCGCGCGGTAAAATCTATACCTATGGTAACATCGCCATAATATTTATGTGCAAACTTCTCTTGAATAAACTTGCCATTTTTGGTGATGCGCACTACCATCTCGGCTTCATACTGCAGGTCATCCGTAAATTCGGGATAGTAGAGTTGTTTGCCTGGCAGCAGTATTGCAGTTTTAGGTTTCATGAAGATCACCGGAGCTTTGGGGACCTCGTTATTTAACTCTTTAGCGTGGTCTGCGTAATTTCGTCCAACACAAATTATTTTCATAGTACTATAATATTACTTTTGCCGCTATGGGTCGTGTAAAATTAAAGTTTCCTGACGAAAATCCATTGTTAACCACTACAATTCCCATAAGGGTGGGCGACCTCAATTATGGGAATCATGTAGGCAATGATTCCATACTTTCTATAATACATGAAGCCCGCATGCAATTGTTGCACAGGGCAGGCTATACCGAACTGAATATAGAAGGCATTGGATTGATACTCGCTGATGTGATGATCGCCTATAAAGGAGAGTCGTTCTATGGAGACGTTTTAACGGTTAAACTATACGTTGAGGAACTTACAGGACATTCCTTCAACCTGTTATATCATATTTCCACTTTGCGTAATAATTCAGAAACAGATATTGCCCATGCCAAAACGGGTATGGTATGTTTCGACTATAACGATCGCAAGATTGCGCCCATGCCCGAAAAGTTAAAACTGCTGTTGGAAGGGAACAAATAATTACTATCTTGTTCCCTCTATATCAAAACATTACTTTATGAAGAAGATATTACTCGTATTGGTTGCCATAGCGGTGACCTTTCCATCGCTATTTGCCCAGCAGTATAAAATAGAAAAGAGTGTAGCTTTTGAAGAACCTGAGTTCGGCTGGAACAAAATACTGCAGTTGAAAAATGGCAATACCATGTTTTTCCATAGCACAAAGCGTGATGGGATAGAGGTGACTGTTTACAACAGGATGCGTAAGCAAATATCATCGCGCACACTGGAAAGCAATCTTTGGGATGTTGGTAAAATGAAACACTCAAAGATCGTGGGGCTGCATGAGATCAACGGAGATCCGGTGCTGTTTGTGATGCAGGCCGATGACAGGCAGCCTACTCTATACCGCATGAAATTAAATCCCAATACAGGGTCTAAAATGAACGAAATGAAAATGGGTAGCCTGCCTAAAATGAGTTTTTTTGCAGGCTATGCTGTTGCGTTTGGCGATGTGGATATACCGGAGATATTTGTAGAGAAAGACCCTAATTCAAATTGCTATGCTGTAATTTACTTTGATGGCTTTGCAAAGGAAGGTAGTGCCCGGATAAGAGTAGTGCACTATGATGGTACACATAAACAATTGAACACGGCGAACTATTTAGCGCCTGACAATAAGTATAAATACCTTCGGTATATTGGTGCTGTAGTAGATAGCAACAAGCGTGTGTATATGGCTGCATATGGGTTTAATGGTAAAGCCGCGGAAGACAAAGAACCTGCTGTGATAGTGTCCAGGCTCAATGTAGGGGAAACAAAATTTACGAACACGATTGTCAGAGTGTCTAACGATTTTAACGATACAAAATCGGTGATGCTGTATAACAGAAATGCGAACAAGATACAGTTGCTGACAGCAACGTTTACAAAAGATAATACGCCCGTATGGGAGCGTGCTTTCTGGACCGGTGCTAGTTTTGATATTCTTGGGAGAAGAAAAATGTATTGTCTTACGCTGTTAAGTTATTTTGATGCCGAAACTTTAAGCATGATAAGCGCTAAACCAATTGTCGGAGATAAAATTGATGCTTATGGCAAACAGAACATTAATAGGGACTATAACTACAACGGCGTGCCGCTGAATATGGTGCTTAATAAAGATAACACCTCAACGGTGCTGATGGAAGATATTACACATATAACCCAGAGTTCAGGGGGGACAGCTACATCGTCGGGCCGTACGCACTACAAGACCAAATTAGGGGCTGTTGGTGTATCCGAATTATCTGAGGATGGCGCCGAACTTAATGGCTATGCGATAAATAAGAAACAGCAGGCTGACGGAACGTTGCCGATACTTTATATGGCGGGAAGGGCTAATGGTATTTTTGCATACCCTACAGCTGCAGGCACCTCTACAAGTAACAACAATGATTTCCTTTCTTATGACTACATCTACACGGACAAGGGGCGTTACGTGATCTTTAATGACCTGCCCAAAAATTCGGAAAAAGATGAGGATGAGGAAAGGAGAAAAACAGTAGCGTATGTTTCTAAAACCAATACTATGTGCTACAAACTGGGAGATACGCGAATGGAAAAGTTCTTTCTTTTCGGTGATCCGGGAAGTGATGATAACTCTACATTCTGCTATATTGCCTCCTCTAACTTTAATAAGGAGATCAACACCTATGCAACAATGATCATTGAACGGAAGGGTAGGGACAAAGAAGCGAAGATAGCTTGGGTTACATTTGAGTGATTTCTTAAAGATCTACTACAGATTTGCAATCAACCTTTCGCGAGTGAAAAGTGTTTTTCTGACTTTCGTCATTGTTTGCCAGACTTTTACTATTTTAATTGCTCAGCAATACAAGATCGAAAGGAGCGTGCCCTTTGAACAGCCTGAGTATGGCTGGAATAAGTTACTGCAGCTAAAAAATGGGAACACTCTCTTTTTTCATGCCGGGGGCGGGGAATTAATCACGGTATCTGTATATGATAAAAATCGCAAAGAAATAGCTCGCAATGCTATTGCAAGCAAGCCATTCGACGTTCGAATGTTGCAGAATTCGAAAATTGCTGGGCTGTTCGAGATTAAAGGTGAGGCAGTTTTGTTCCTTGTTCAGTCTGGGTATCCCATGTCTACGTTATATCGTTTGCATATCAACGCAGCGACCGGTGAATTAAACCGGGAAGACGAGTTAGGCAGTTTGAATACGGATTCCCGAGGTATCATGATCGAGAAAGATCCGCAGTCAAATAACTATGCAGCTATTTTTTTTAATGTTGAAGTGCGCGACAACAGCAACCGTATACGCGTAATTCATTACGATAGCAGCCACAAGATCATTAATAATGCGCTTTATCAGTTGCAGGATACTGTCTTCAAACACTTATATTTTGTTGGATGTGTAGTTGACGGGGGCAAACGTTTGTTCATGATTACGTGTGGCCATAGTGGAAGATCGGATGACACAATAGGACGTGTAATACTTTCACGGCTTGACAAAGAAAATGTTGAATTCATTCATAGATACTTAAGTTATCCAATGAATTTTGAAGATGCCAAGTCGGTGTTGCTATACAACCGGTCGAATAACCAGTTGCAGTTGCTTTCGCTTTTTCGTGAAAGGAGTACTACAAAGTTTATGACGAACGTAACGACCACTTTTTTTCAGCCATATTTATCTCATATCGATCCAGAAACACTTAGTTTAGTTGATTTGAAGGAGATGAATGGGCAAAAGGTGTATGAATATGCGCAGACCAATATAGATGCGGAGTATGTTTATTCGGGCCTGCCGCAACATATGATCATTGAGAAGGATAATACTACAACAATACTTTTTGAAGAAACCCTGACGGCAACGAAATTTATTTCTAATTATAACCAGGTATTGGAGGAAAAATCATCTCTGGGTGCCATAGGCATTTCAGAACTGGCTGTAGATGGCACAGAGATGTCTGGCTATGCTATTGCCAAGAAGCAAAAGAGCCCTAGAGGTCTTTCGAAACTATATATATCAGAAAGAAGTAAAGGTGTATACCTTCCATTACCTATCTATCAATCTGACAATAGCAATGCGGGTAGCATCATGTCTTTTGATTACATTAACACACCAATTGGCCGCCATATTATATTCAATGACCTTTTGGTGAATTATGAGGAGGGGGAAGGTGAGAAAAAGCGTAAGTTAATGACTTCCGGATCAGGATCGAATACAATTTGTATTAAGCTCAACGAAGGACGAACTAGTAAATTCTTACTTTTCGGTGAGCCGGGAAAAAGAGGCAGATCTATCTTTTCGTATATATCTTCATCCGACTATAATGAAGAATTGAGCACCTACGCTACTATTATCATAGAATGTACAGGCAGAGGGAGGCAAGCGAAAATTGCCTGGGTTACATTTGAGTAGGGCTATTTCTCTATTGCATCAATTACATCCTTGCTGTCTGGCAGGGTAGTTGGGGAGAAGATCTCAACAAGTTTACCTTCTTCATTGGTCAAATATTTCTGAAAGTTCCACGTTACTTTACTATCCATATAACCATTGTACTTTTTTTCGGTCAGCCATTGGTAAATAGGAGCCATATTTTTGCCCTTTACGGAGACCTTTGCTGCCATTGGGAATGTTACACCATAATTTAGCTTACAGAAATCAGCTATGGCCTTATTTGATCCCGGTTCCTGGAAAAGGAAGTTATTTGCGGGGAATCCAATAATAACCAGGTTGCGGCTATATTTTTCGTACAAGTGTTGCAGCGCGGCATACTGTGGCGTGTTGCCGCAATAGGTTGCTGTGTTGATAACCAGTATTTTCTTTCCTCTGAATGCTGAAAAATCTATTGTTCCACCGTCAAGGCCAGCTACTTTAAAATCATAAATGGTATGGGGTATGTCGCCTTTGTGGCGTGGTGCAAATAAGAATGAGAAAAATAACAACATAGCCAGTTGCATAAACCTGTTTGTGCAAAGCTACTGTATTTGTAACGGGTGATTTTTACGAATTATTTCGGTATATCTTATGTATTTCCTATTTTCATAACTTAAACGACACCAATGAAGAGAATATTTGTTTACTTATTACCTCTATTGCTTATTTGCATATTCGCGAACTGCACCCAAGCTCAGATCACAGGAACTTTTACCGTATGCGTGGGCGCAACTACAACGCTGAGTGATGTAACTCCGGGTGGAACCTGGACCAGCGCCACACCTTCGGTTGCGGTTGTTGGCCTCGCAACAGGGACGGTTTTTGGCCTTTCTGCCGGAACCTCAACAATTACTTACACTGCCGGTTCCACAGTGCACACTGTGGTTGTAACTGTAAACGCACTGCCTTCTGCCGGCATTATTTCCGGTCTTTCGACAGTATGCGTAGGCGCTGCAATTACATTAACGCCAAGTGTCTCGGGCGGCACATGGAGTGCGACCAATGCCAATGCAACGGTTGCATCCGGGATGGTGAGTGGTGTTGTATCAGGGAAAGACACCATAATATACACCGTCGTCACATCCTGCGGCACTGCCAGCACAACTAAAATAGTGACTATAAATGCGTTGCCTGTTGTTAGTGCTGTTACAGGAGCTTCTTCTGTTTGTATGAGTTCAACAATTACACTGATCGATGCAACACCGGGTGGTATTTGGAGCAGCAGTAATCCTTCTGCAACTGTGACAAGTGGTGGCGTTGTAACAGGAGTTTTCGCCGCCACAGATACCATTTCATACACGGTTACTAACACCTGCGGGTCAACTTCAGTTTCCAGGCCAATAACCATCAATCCACTTCCCTCGGCAGGTGTTCTATCAGGTGCAGGGGCTGTTTGTATCGGTTCAACTATTACGTTTTCTTCCACAGTTAGCGGAGGGTTGTGGACTGCCAGCAATGCTACGGCAACTGTGTCTGGTGGGGTAGTAACCGGTATTACATCGGGTGTTGACACTATCAGTTATTCAGTGACCAATGGCTGTGGCACTGCAACTGTTACGGCAACTGTTGCAATAAGCCCTGCACCATCTGCGGGCAGCATTTTCGGTGCTTCTACGGTTTGTGAAGGTGCGTCAACAATGTTAACTGCAACCACAGTTGGCGGTGTATGGCTAACCAGCACAGGTATGGCATCAGTTAGCGGCGGACTAGTAACAGGCACTGCCGCGGGAGTTGATACTATCAGGTATGTTGTAACTACGGGTTGCGGCACAGATGCGGCGCTCCATGTTGTGACCGTAGATCCTTTGCCGGATGCGGGTTTTATTACAGGGCCTGGTGGAGTGTGTAGCGGATCTTCAATATCATTAGCGGTTAGCAGCAGTGGCGGTGCATGGAGCAGCGATGATATGACAATTGCCGATGTTGATGGCTCAGGAAACGTGGATGGACTACTCCCTGGAAGTGTTGTTATCAGCTATTTAGTTACGAATGCCTGTGGCGCCGATACTGCCTCTTACCTTATTTCGGTGGATGAGCCTGCGGGTCCTGTTATTTTACCTGATGATATATGTACGGGTTCGCTCAATCCGTTAGCCAATAGCACGCCCGGAGGCTCATGGAGTAGCAGCAATCCAACAACAGCGTTTATATTTGGAGCGTCTCTGGTAGGCGGCCTGCCTGGTACAGCCACTATAACGTATACTGTAATCAATGGTTGCGGAACTACTACGTCAGATAAGGTCATCGATGTTATTCTGTGCCTGCCCCTTAATGATCCGGCTTTAGTTACTGCGGTTGATGAACTTAAGGTGTTCCCGGATCCTAGCAGTGGGACATTTACTCTAAACTATGTTTCAGCAACCGATAAGCAGGTGAATTTTGTTATTACTAACGCAATCGGGGAAAAAGTTCATGAGTTCAGTGTCGCAGCAAACCAGCCAAAGGAGCTAACTATTGATGTTGCCCCAGGCATATACTTTATCAACGCAGTCACTTCGCAAAACCGAACAGTTAAACGTATCATGATCAACTAAATTTTGCTCACATATTTGTCTATTTTATTTAGCGTTTAAGTGATAAATAGAAAAACTATTCATTTTTTCCTTTTATCACTAAAATTTCATATCTTGCTCACAAATATTTTCATATTATTGAAATAATTAAATCCTATTCTTAACTTTTTATATTTAAAGCATCTTTATGAAGAAAGTTTATTCATTACTTGTTGCTCTATTTGTTTTGCTGCAAATGTCTTTTGGGCAGACAACTGTGTTTACGTTTAACGGAACTGCCGGGCAGGGAAATGCAGGCATTGGCGGCACTCCTCAAACGTATACTGTACCCGCAGGTGTTACCATGATCGGAATAGACATGTACGGTGGTGCCGGAGGCTGGCCATGTTGCTCATGGAGCTCTCCTTCATCAAATGGCCCACGTGCTTTTGGTGGTCGGGTTCAGTGTACTGTGAATGTTACACCCGGAACGAATTTGTATGTTTACGTTGGAGGCCAGGGAGGTGATAACTACAATACTTCTACGCAAGGGCCAGGCGGATGGAATGGTGGCGCCGCTGGCGGCACTCCCGGAAGCTCGTTTTGTGCAAGTGGAGGCGGTGCCTCTGATGTTCGTACGTCAACCTCAGGAAGTTATGCGTCAAGTGTTCTTGTAGTAGCCGGTGGTGGCGGCGGCGGTGGTGACTTTGGGCCGATCGGAGGTGCCGGCGGCGGTGTGAATGGTGGCAACGGACAGACGTATGCATTTGGCTGCACTACTGCGGCTTGCGGTGGCGGTCAAACAGGCCCGGCTTGTTCGGGTGGATTAGTGCAGGGAACGCAAGGCCAGGGTGGTGCGCCTAATCAGTATTCTCTCGGCGGCGGCGGTGGTGGCTGGTGGGGTGGAAACAGTGGTGCCTGTGGCTCTGGTGGTGATGGAGCCGGAGGGGGAGGTTCTTCGTATCCTCCAACTGCTAATGCTGTCGTAACTTCAATTGTTCATACACAGGGATACACCGGTGCTAACGGTAACGGCCAGGTGACCATTACAGTGCTCTGTAATAGTCCGGGAGCAGTTGTAGGATCAAATACAGTGTGTGTCGGCGCTACTTCGAGTTATTCAAATCCAACTAGTGTGACGGGTGGAACCTGGAGCAGCAGTAATGTTGCAGCTGGAACAATTAACGCATCAACGGGTGTGTTTACAGGTATATCTGCGGGTGTAACAACACTCACGTATACTGTTTCAAATCCTTGCGGTTCATTGGCGACAAAGACTATAACCGTAAATCCTCTGCCTGCCGATATTTCAGGACCTAGCTCAGTATGTACAGGCACTACAATAACTTTAACTTCTGCAACTTCTGGCGGTATATGGAGTAGCAGTAATGGTTCTCAGGCTATAATTGGTTCCACATCTGGTGTAGTGACTGGTATTTCTGCAGGCTTTCCGGCTATCTCTTATTCAATAGCTGGTTGCAATGCAATAAAGAATATTACAGTAAATACTTCACCCGCCGCCATAAGCGGTGCAACTACCGTTTGTCCGTTACTCACCACATTGTTTACGAATGCAACAAGTGGTGGTACTTGGAGCAGTAGCAATACCTCTCTGGCAACTGTCGGTTCATCTTCAGGTGTCGTTACGGGTGTTGCTGGTGGTGTTCCTACTATTTCTTACGTCGTACCTAATGGCTGTAGCGCGACTAAGCCGGTAACAGTACACTCATTGTCTCCGATAACAGGTATACTTGGTGTATGTTCGATTGGAAGTACTGTTACGTTATCCAACGCCACAACGGGAGGTACATGGTCAAGCAGCAATACTGGTGTTGCTACTATTGGGTCTTCTACTGGCGTAGTGACCAGCATAGGTCTTGGTGCATCAAACATTACTTATACTACTCCTACTGGATGTATAGCCTTGGCTACGTTCGGTGTTACTGGAGCACCTAATGTCTACAACGTGACTGGTGGTGGTGGTTATTGTGCAGGCTCTACAACGGGTGTTGTAGTTGGTTTGTCTGGTACAGACTTTGGAGTAAATTACCAGTTAATGAATGGGGCAACTGCTGTGGGTGCGCCTATATCTGGTTCAGGGTTCGCAGGGTCCTTTGCCCCAACTACTACTACAGGTTCTCTTACTGTTGTTGCTAACCCCGGTAGCTCCTGCCAAACTAATATGTCCGGTTCAGCTACTGTGTTTATTAATTCACTCCCCGCGGCATATACTGTAACCGGAGGAGGTAATTATTGTGCGGGTGGTTCGGGCGTTAGGGTTTACCTCAGTTCTTCTGCTATAGGTATTAATTACCAGTTGTACCGTAATGGCACAACAATGGTGGGCAGCCCTGTTGCTGGTACAAGCGCAATGCTCGATTTTGGCTTGGAGACAGTTGCAGGTGTCTATACGGTGGTTGCAACCAATGCTACTACCGGCTGTATCAATAATATGTCTAGTAGTGTTACCATTGGCATTAATCCATTGCCACAATCATTTACTGTTACAGGCGGAGGTTCATTCTGTAGCGGTGGCGCGGGTATTCCTGTTGGGTTGAGCGGTTCTGAAACAGGAGTTAACTACCAGCTTTATTACGCAGGCACTGCGGTAAGTGGTGCTGTGCTGGCAGGTACGGGCTCATCGCTTTCATTTGGTTTACGCACAACAGGTGGTGCATATACTATTGTAGCTACCAATGCAACCACAGGTTGTACCAGCACAATGACAGGTTCTGTTAACGTAGTTGTTAACGTACTACCAACAGTATATACTGTTACAGGAGGTGGAAACTATTGTTCGGGTGGAACAGGCTTAGCAGTTGGACTGAACAGTTCTGAAGTAGGAGTTAATTATCAATTGTATCGTGGTGCACTTCCTGTTGGTTCGGCATTGTTGGGCACAGGTGCTGCTATCAGCTTTGGGTTACAAACTACTGCAGGTTCTTACACAGTAGTTGCTCAAAATGCTTCTTCTGGTTGTTCAATGAATATGTCGGGTAGCGCTAATGTGGCTATCAATCCATTGCCTGCACAGTTTACCGTTACCGGTGGTGGTGGTTACTGCAACGGCGGTACCGGCGTTGCAGTAGGTTTAAGTGGTTCGGCTGTAGGCTTTACCTACCAACTGTGGTTGTCTACTACCTTGGTGGATGCTGCTCCAGGTTCGGGCTCAGCGATCGATTTCGGTTTGCAGACAGCTGCAGGTTTCTACACCATTGTTGCTATTGATAACGCAACTTCTTGTTCAAATACAATGTTGGGTAGCGCTAACGTGACTATCAATCCGCTTCCTACGGTAAGGACTGTAACCGGCGGTGGTAACTATTGTTCCGGTGGTACTGGTGTTGCTATTGGCCTTAACAACTCTTCTACAGGAACTACTTATCAATTATATAATGGCACAACACTTTCAGGCTCAGCAGTTAGCGGCACTGGCGTTCCGATCACTTTCGGTTCACGGACAGGGGCAGGGTCCTATACCGCAACAGCTACCATTACTGCAACAGGCTGCACTGCAACCATGACCGGTAGTGCGGTAGTAAATATTGATCCACTACCGATTGCGACAGCGGTTACAGGGACAGGTTCATACTGTGCAGGTGGTATGGGGCTCGATGTTGGTCTTGCCGGTTCGATTCCTGGTATCAGCTATCAATTATATAGGAATGGTGTAATGACAGGCTTACCTGTAACAGGTACTGGTGCTGTGATCAGTTTTGGTTTACAAACTCTGGCTGGTACATACACAGTTGTAGGAACTAATACAACTACAGCTTGTACCAATAATATGACCGGTAATGCGATAGTAACCATCGATCCACTTCCACTCTCTTACGCTGTAACGGGCGGAGGTAATTATTGTACAGGTGGAGCAGGTGTTCTTCTTGGTGTTGCTGGCTCTGAAGTTGGCGTAAGCTACCAATTGTTTAATGGTGCATCTGCTTCCGGTACTCCTGTTGCCGGCACCGGCAGTGCAATAACTTTCGGGTTCAGAACAACGGCGGGCACTTACTCCGTAGTAGCTACCAATACGACTACCGGCTGCACAAAAACAATGAGTGGCAGCGCTACAGTTAATATAGTAGCATTGCCTCTGCCTACATCTTACACAGTAACAGGTGGTGGTAATTTCTGTACAGGTGGCTCCGGTGTACATATCGGACTTAGCGCATCTGCAACAGGCGTCAGCTACCAATTATTTAATGCATCTATACCAACAGGTGCCATTGTACCCGGTACAGGTGCAGCGCTTGACTTTGGGTTGCAAACGGGTGCTGGTACTTATACTGTTGTTGCAACAAATACATCAACAACATGTAACAGGGTAATGACGGGTACTGCTTCTGTCAACCTCGATCCTTTACCTAACATCTACGGACTGACAGGTGGCGGAAATTATTGTTTTGGCACTGCCGGAGTTAATATAGGCGTCAGCAACTCGGATGCAGGTATCAACTACCAGCTCAACCTGGCTGGTAGCCCGGTTGGTGCTCCGGTGCCAGGTACGGGTTCTGCCTTCAGCTTTGGTATTCAGTCGGCTACAGGCTTATATGATATAGTAGCAACTAATGTAACAACGGGTTGCGTTAGCAACATGGCTGGTGCTTCTTTGGTAAATATCGATCCGCTTCCTGTATTGCATAACCTCACAGGCGGTGGCGGTTATTGCCCTGGCGGTTCAGGTATGCATGTTGGCCTGGATGGCTCCAATATTGGCACCGATTACCAATTATATAAAGGTGGGGTAGCGGTTGGCCTTCCGGTTCCGGGTTCAGGTATAATTCTTGACTTCGGTTCTCAAACAGCTACCGGTATCTATACTGTTGTTGCAACAAATACAGCAACAGGTTGTGTAAACGGCATGTCGGGCAGCAAAGTGGTTTCTATATTCTCTGTGCCTAACGCATATGCAGTTACAGGTACCGGCAATTACTGTCCGGGTGGAACGGGTGTTGCAATTGGCCTTGCAAACTCAGATCTCGGTAATGTATATCAGTTATACAATACAGGTGGTCCGGTTGGTGGGTCAATAGCAGGCACGGGCTTACCGTTGAATTTTGGTATGCAACTGGCAGGTACTTACACGGTGGTTGCTACAAATACAACAACTACTTGCACAAATAATATGACGGGCAGCGCGATTGTAGCAATTAACTCCATCCCAACTGCACAGACAGTAACCGGAAGTGGTAGCTACTGCTCGGGTGGCACTGGACTGAATATTGGTCTCGGTGGTTCACAAACAGGTACCACATACCAGTTGTGGGTGTCTGGTTCTCCTTCTGGCGCTGTGGTAACAGGTACGGGTTCCGCTATTAGCTTTGGCCCAAGGACTGCAGCCGGCACCTATACAGTTGTTGCTACCAACACTGCTACAAGCTGTATTAATAATATGACAGGCGCCGCCGTTGTTGTAGTTAATGCTTTGCCGAACGTATATAATGTTATGGGCGGTGGTAATTACTGCACCGGTGGTACAGGTGTTAATATCACTTTGAGCGGTTCTGACGCAGGTATCAATTACCAGCTGATGAGGGGGGCTACCCCTGTTGGTTCACCACAGCCCGGAACAGGAATGGCAATTAGCTTTGGCTCACAGACTGTTGTCGGCACCTATACGGTTGTCGCAACAAATGCTACAACAATGTGTACAAGTAATATGACAGGTAGCGTTAATGTTGGTATAAGCGCATTACCGATAGCATATACTGTTAGTGGAGGTGGCAATTATTGCACCGGCGGATTAGGCGTTCATATTGCGCTCAGCGGTTCTAACACGGGTGTAACATACCAGCTATACCTTGGTGTTGTTCCTATAGGCACGCCACTTGCAGGTACAGGATTCGGTCTCGACTTCGGTCTGCAAACAGCTACCGGCTCATATACCGTTAAGGCAACAAATTCTACTACAGGATGTATAAATACAATGACCGGCAGCGTAACCATTGGCACTAATCCACTGCCCAATGTTTATTCTGTTAGCAGCACCAGTAGTAATTACTGTATAGGTGGTGCAGGTGTTGAGATCGCACTCACAGGTTCGGATGCGGGTATTAATTATCAGTTGTATCACTTGGGTACTGCTATTGGTAGCCCTGTTGCAGGAACTGGTAGTTCGGTTAGCTTTGGTTTACATTTACCAGCTGGTTTATATACCGCAGTTGCGACAAACGCTACAACCGGCTGTGTTAAGAATATGGCCAGCAGTGTAACTGTAGCAATTGACCCATTGCCATCTGTTTATACCGTAACAGGCGGTGGAGGCTATTGCACCGGCACACCGGGAGTGAATGTTGGCTTAAGCGGTTCCACACCTTCGGTTAAGTATCAGTTGTATAAAGATGGTACTCCGGTGGGCGGACCGGTTACAGGTACTGGTAGCCCTCTTAACTTCGGCGTTCAAACATTAACAGGTTCTTACACGGTTGTTGCAACTAATCCGGCTACTACTTGTGTAAATAACATGTCAGGTGCGGCAGTTGTAGTACTGAATTCGCTGCCAACAATGTATACATTGACCGGTGGTGGTAACTATTGCGTTGGTGGTACAGGGGTTTCTGTGGGAGTTTCTGGCTCACAAACTGGCGTTAACTACCAGTTGCAGGTGGGTGCTGTGAATATCGGATCAGCTGTAGCCGGCACAGGTGCTGCAATTGATTTTGGTCTGCAAACGATCACAGGAGTATATACTGTTGTTGCAATGGATGCATCAACTGGTTGTACCCGCACAATGATGGGCAGCGTTTCTGTCAATACAACTGCTCTGCCTTCCGCATATCCTGTAGTTGGTGGTGGTAATTATTGTACCGGTGGCACGGGTGTTCATGTGGGATTGTCTTCATCGCAGGCGGGTGTTTCATACCAGTTATATAATGGAATTACAGCGGTAGGCAGCCCGATGACAGCATCTGGTCCTGCAATCGATTTTGGGTTACAAACAGCAGCTGGTTCGTATACAGTTATAGGAACAAATACTTCCGGTTGCTCTGCTACAATGTCTGGCTCTACAACAGTTGGTACACTTCCATTGCCTACCTTAAACTCTGTAATGGGTGGTGGTAGCTATTGTTCGGGTGGCACCGGCGTAAGCGTTGGCTTGAATGGTTCTACAGTCGGTGTAAATTATCAATTGTATAACGGATTCTCAACAGTAGGGTCTCCGATAGCAGGTACAGGCGGTATTCTTGACTTTGGTATGATAACTACTCCGGCAACATATACGGTAATTGCTACTAACACATCTACTACTTGTTCGAGGACAATGTCCGGCAGTGCGATCGTAGCAATGAACCCCTCTGTTACCCCGGTAGTTAGCATTTCTGCTCCTGGTGGCGATACATTGTGTGCAGGTAACTTCACTACATTCACTGCAATACCTGTGAATGGGGGTTCTGCACCTTCGTACCAATGGAAAGTAAATGGTGTGAATGCAGGTGTAAGCGCTGCGTACAGTTATGTCCCTAACGATGGTGATGTATTAAGTGTTACGTTGACCAGCAGTGCAGCTTGTGCAGCACCTGCATCAACCACTAATACTAAGGCGCTCAATGTGTTGCCTGTTGGTACTCCGGTGGTGACTGTATCTGCTAATCCTGGTGCACATGTTTGCCAGGGAACTACGGTAACTTACAATGCAAATGTTATGTTCGGAGGCAATAACCCTGCGTATACTTGGGTGAAAAACGGAGTTAGTGTTGGTGCGTCACCATCATTTGCATACACTCCTGCGGACGGTGATAATATTTATTGCCTCGTTCTTAGTGACTATCGTTGCCGCTCTGCTAATTCTGCAATAAGCAGCCACGTGATCATGGAAGTTGATGCAATAATAGATCCAACGGTTACTATTTCTGCAAATCCGGGATTAAATGTTGCGGCCGGTCAAACAGTAATGTTTACAGCCAATGTATTGAACGGTGGCGCTACTCCGGGTTATCAGTGGATGGTTAACGGTATACCGGTATCAGGTGCCAATACGCAAACATATACGACTAATACATTATCTAATAACGATGTGGTCAGCTGTGAAGTAAACAGCAGTTCTGCTTGTACTGGTCTTAAAGGTACAGGTGCGGCAACAGTTACCGTATCCGGTACCGGTGTTCACTCAGTTAACGCGATAAGCGATGTTACACTTGTACCTAACCCGAACAAAGGTATATTTACGTTACAGGGTATCCTCGGATCAACAGTTGAAGAGGTATCAGTAGAGGTGACTAATATGCTAGGTCAGGTAGTTTATACAAGTACCATCGCTACACGCAATGGCGAGTTGAACGAAAAGATCCAGTTAGGCAGCAATATTGCAAACGGCATGTACATATTGAACCTGCGTTCAGGTAGTGTGAACAGGGTATTCCATATTGCAGTAGAAAAATAATAGCTGAGTTACTAGCTAATAAATGAGCCACACGTTAGTGTGGCTCATTGTTTTTACTCATTTATTGGTTTAGCCAATATGCCCATTGATGAGAATTGATGATATACGCTGATATTTGTACCCGAATAATTGAAGAATATGAAGATAGGAATAGTATGTTATCCAACCTTTGGGGGTAGCGGAGTGCTCGCAACCGAACTGGGTATAGCCCTTTCTGATAAGGGTTACGAAGTGCATTTCATTACCTACAAACAGCCGGCTAGGCTCAATCAGAGCTTTAACCCAAACATCTATTTTCATGAGGTGAAGGTGCCTACTTATCCATTGTTCGATTTTCCGCCGTACGAGACGGCGCTGGCGAGTACTATGGTGAATGTAATAGTGAACCAGAACCTGGACTTGCTGCATTTGCACTATGCTATACCGCACGCATCTGCAGCGTACTTTGCACGCCAGATATTGAAAAAATCAGGTAGGGATATTCCGTTTATCACAACTTTACACGGTACGGATATTACGCTCGTTGGTAAAGATGCGACATATGCGCCCGTAGTTACCTTTTCGATAAACGAATCGGATGCCATTACTGCGGTTTCTAATAATCTTAGGGAAGAAACTTTGCGCCATTTCAGTATCGAGAAGGATATACATGTCATCCCTAACTTCGTAGATATCAAGCGATTCTTTCAGGCCGATAAAGAGCACTTCAAACAAATGCTCGCACCTCATGGTGAACGTATTCTTGTGCATGTGTCCAACTTTAGAGCAGTGAAACGGGTAGGGGATGTTATTAAGATATTCGAGAAGGTGAAAAAGGAGATTCCGGCCAAGTTGTTGATGATAGGAGATGGGCCTGACAGGTTAAATGTTGAGGAAATGGCACGGTCAACGGGTATATATAATGATATTCGCTTCCTGGGTAAACAAGAGCAGATAAGCGAAATACTGAGCATAGCCGATCTTTTCTTACTACCATCCGAGACCGAAAGCTTCGGACTTTCTGCACTTGAGGCTATGGCATGTAACGTGCCTGTAATATCTACCAATGCGGGTGGTTTACCCGAAATAAATGTAGATGGGCTCTCCGGCTACCTTAGCAATGTTGGCGATATAGACGCGATGGCAAAACATGCAATATATATACTGAGCGACAACGACAGGCTCCAGCAGTTTAAAAAGGGGGCAATAGAACAGGCTCAGAAGTTCGAAAAGCAGCATGTAATACCCATGTATGAAGGGCTTTATAAGGAAGTAATGGCTTCTTATAAGAACAAAAACATTGCGGATATCTAGCTCCCATTGTTCTATGAATTGCTTGATTATTTTATAATTTTACAGCTCAAACACTTTTCTATGCCGTCTTTCGATATCGCCAGCAAAGTTGATCTTCAGACTCTAGATAATGCCGTGAACATTGCCAAAAAGGAGATTGACAATCGGTGGGACTTTAAGGGTACTCATGTCTCTTTCGAGCTGAATAAAAAAGATATGACTATCGCTATCGAAGTTGAGACTGATATGAAACTGAAACAGTTGGAAGATGTGTTGCTTACAAAGGCTATGCGCCAGGGAATTGAGGCTAACGCTTTCGATCTGAGCAAGGAAGCCAGTGCATCAGGTAAGTTTGTGCGTAAAACCATATCTATAAAAAATGGTGTGGACAAAGAGAACGCGAAAAAAATAGTGAAGCTAATAAAAGACAGCGGCCTTAAAGTCCAGGCAGCAATCATGGATGATGTCATCCGCGTTACAGGTAAAAAGATCGACGACCTGCAGGATGTTATTCAACTCTGCCGTACATCAAATCTTGAGTTGCCGTTGCAGTATATTAACATGAAAAACTAGAAACTATTCCATGCATCTTTCAGCATAGGCTGTTTCTGGTCTTTTTCTGATATGATCGCGTCATTAACGTTCATTTTCCAGTCTACTCCTATTTCTGGGTCTGCAAAATAAACGCCTCCTTCTGTTGGCTTGTTGTAGAAGTTATCGCATTTATAAAATACCTCCGCTGTATTGCTGAGTACAGCATAACCATGAGCAAAACCATGCGGAATAAGCAATTGAAGCTTGTTCTCAGCTGTCAGCTCTATGCCAAACCATTGCTTGTATGTGGGGCTGTTCCTGCGTATGTCTACTGCTACATCCCATATGCGGCCCTCCAGCACACGTATCAGCTTTGCCTGGGGAACTGGTGGGTTCTGGTAATGGAGGCCCCGCAATACGTTCTTCACAGACCTTGCTTGGTTATCCTGAACAAATGGGGTAGTATAGTTGCCGGCAGATGCAAGTGCCTGCATGTTATAGCTCTCAAAGAAATACCCGCGGTCATCGCGGTGCACTTTTGGTTCCAGTATCAGTAAACCTTCTAGAGGGGTAGTTGTTACAGTCATCGGTTAGCCTATTAATTCAAGAACATTGGTTGTGATGTATGATAATTCCTCTTCGGTAAGTTCCGTGTGTATAGGTAGAGAGATAACACAGTCCTGCAACATATTGGTTACCGGTAGATCTAGATCGGCTGTTCCATACTCCTTAAGCATATTCTGCTTATGGCACGGCACAGGATAATAGATCATTGAAGGAACTTTCCTTTCCGCGAGTTTAGCTTGTAATTCATCACGGTTCACTCCATTTACTTGCAAGGTATATTGATGGAAGACATGATAGCTGTATGGCGCCCTGTACGGTGTAAGTATCTTAGGATTATTTTTGAAAGCATTGTCGTAATAATCCGCAGCTGCTCGGCGCGCGGTACAATATTCATCAAGGTGGCGCAGTTTTATGCGTAATATAGCAGCCTGTATGCTATCTAGTCGGCTATTGCAACCCACTAATTCGTGATAATAGCGAGTTTTCTGTCCGTGGTTGGCAACCATTTTTATTGTCTCCGCCAGTGCGTCATCATTAGTAAATATGGCACCGCCGTCGCCATAGGCGCCAAGGTTCTTGGATGGGAAGAAAGAAGTGCAACCAATTATGCCCATGGAGCCTGTCTTCTTTTTAGTGCCGTCGCTAAAAGTATATGTGCCGCCAATTGCTTGTGCATTATCTTCTACTATCGGTATGTTGTGTTCTTTAGCTATTGCTAGCAATGGCTCCATATCCACCGATTGTCCGTAAAGGTGCACCGGTATGATCGCCTTTGTTTTTGGCGTGATGGCTTTTTTCAGGCTGTCCAGGTTCATGGTAAAGGTATCGGCGTCTACATCCACAAACACGGGCTTCAGGCGCAGCAATGCTACAACCTCAACCGTAGCTATATAAGTGTACGATGTCGTAATTACCTCGTCTCCCGGCTGCAGGCCCAGTGCCATTAGCGCTATTTGCAGTGCGTCCGTGCCATTAGCACACGGAATAACATGCTTGACTTCCAGGTAGCTAGCCAGTTCCTTAGCAAAATGCTGTACATCCGGACCGTTAATGAAAGCGGTGCTTTCTATCACATTTAACACAGCTGTATCTATTTCGGACTTTATCTTATGGTATTGACGCTTCAGGTCAACCATCTGGAGGTTCTGCATGTTGTGTTTTTTACGGGTGCAAAAGTACGTTTTTTGAGGGATTGCTCTTCGGCATAAATAACATATTTTCTATCATTTTATTGTGGTGCCCAAAAATAAAGAAAGGGCCAGCCGACCCTTTCTTTACTTAATCAAACCTAATCAATATAGATTAATTCAACGGTATTCTGCTGCTATTCTCTGCCAGCCAGCTATCAAACGACTTCAAAGCTGGGTTCAACTCTCTCGACCTAGCCACATTACGGGTTGCATTGCATTCGTCAGCAAAGTCGCGATATATTTGGAACATATTGCCGATGTCATCAGCCCCGGGGAAACCAAAGCCACGGTACTGTTCAGGAGTCACTTCATTGTACAGCACTTGCTGTCCTATTGCTTTCGATACCTTCTGAGCCATTTCGGCAATGGTAAGTTGGTCGCCGGCAATGCCAATGCGTTTTCCCGCAAGCGATGTACCCTGCTTAAATATACCATAAGCACATTTGCCAATGTCATCAGCGCTAATGCCGGCCATTTTTGCATTACCCATTGGGAAGGTCATGTATAGTTTACCATCTGGACCGGGTTTTGGTCCCATGCCGAAGTAAATCAAGTTGTCCCAATAATACGAAGCAAGCAAATAAGTTGTTGGCACTCCCGATTGCTCGAAATATTGATCTCCTTCGCCCTTACCATCAAAGTGTGGCACTTTATACTTCTCACGCAGAGTAGGCATGCGGTCATCATGCAGCGGAACCATCGTGCGTGTATCTTCAAGGGTAGACCATATAGCGTGTTGTATACCCTTTTCCTTTGCTGCTTTAGCCATGTTCTGGGCGTGTTCCATTTCTTTTTCAGGAGAAAAGTGATCCCAGAAAAAAGTTACGAAATAGGCGCCGTAGGCTCCGTTCAATGCGTTCTTAATGCTCTCTATGTCATCTATGTTCGCAGCAACAACTTCTGCTCCCATATTGGCAAGTGCCTTTGCTTTATCTGAATTCACATCACGTGTCACTGCGCGCACTGTAAACCCGCCATTAGGATCGTTTAATATAGCGCGGACCAAGCCACCGCCTTGCGCGCCTGTGGCACCAAATACTACTATGGTTTCCTTTTGACTCATATATTTTTTGATTAAGGCACTAAAGGTAGATGTATATACGCCTATTCTTACATAGAAATAAACGTATGGCCTATTTGGTTTTCTTATACAGCCCTGTGAGTGTTGCCTCGGCGAGAATATGGCCCTTCATAGCTTCTTCAAGCATGGCCTTATCTGTTTGTGTAGTAAGTGATAGTTTCGTATCTAATGCGTAAACCGTAAAGTGGTAATGGTGTGTGCCGGTGGGAGGGCACATGCCTATGTAGCCTATTTTCCTCGCGCTGTTCATGCCTTGTTCCGCACCATTGTATTTTTCAGAGATGTGTGCATTAGGCTTTAAGTTCCACATGACCCAGTGAGTAAATCCCCCTTTCATGGGGGCATCGGGGTCATGCAAAATAAGTGCTACCGCTTGTGTACCCTCCGGTATACCCGAAATATCCAACGGAGGATTGATATCCTGCCCCTCGCACGAATATTTTATGGGTATTGGCCCGTTGTGCTTGAAAGCGCTGCTGGTAATGGTTATCCCCGTTGGCAAAAATGAGCTCATAGCAATGATGATTGCTGCCAATAATAATGTTGTTCTCATAATATATGTTTAACGAAAAGAATAATTGTTGCACAAAAATTATACCCGAAAGTTAGGGCAAAGAATCATTCTCAGTCACATATCCTCAATACAAATTCGAAATAGATGCAGATTTTGCCTTATTTTGTGAACTTTTCTTATGCAAAAGATCGACTTAAAGCCGCATTATGATGTCACTGTAATTGGTGCTGGGGTGGGTGGGCTTACAGCGGCTGCCTTGCTCAGTAAGGCGGGGCTTTCGGTTTGTGTGCTGGAGATGGCTGGTAATTCGGGAGGTTACCTCGCAGGGTTCAGGAGAAAACATTTCATATTCGATACTGCTATTCACTGGCTCAATCAATGCTCCCCGGGGGGGATGGTGCACAAAATATTTGATATTTTAGGTTCCGATCACCCTATTGCAGTTCCCCAAAAGCGTATCAGGAGGTTTAAAGGAGATAATTTTGATTACCTCCTTACCAATAATCCTGATGAGTTCAAAGATCGTCTTATCAGGGAATTCCCCGAAGACAAAGAAGGTATAATCCGTTTTTTCAAGGCAGCAAAAAAAATTGGCCGTTCATTTGCCAATTTCAGCAGCTTTTTCCGCTCAGAAGAGACCATGACCTTCTACGAGAAAATGGCGAACAAAAGGCACTTGCTCAAATTTGCGCTTCCTTTTATTCCGTTCATTGGTTATGAAGGGGAGAAGGGCATAAAAAAAGGCTTGAGCAAGTACTTTAAGAACGAGAAGATACACGACATCTTTTGCTCCGATAGTGGCCTATTATCATGCCTTGTGCCTATAGGCTGGGCATACTACGGAGATTTTCAGAGCCCTCCCAAAGGTGGCGGGCAGGCAATACCACATTGGTTGTGTCATTTGATAAAGCATTACAATAACGATATTTATTACAAGTGCAGGGTAAAACAGATACTTCTGGATGGAAAAACGGCTACAGGCGTAAAGTTTGAGCATCGCGGCGAAGAGTATGAAGTGCACAGTAAATATGTTATTCCCGCATGTGATGTGGAAACACTTTACGAAAAGATGTTGCCGGAGGAAATGATACCTGCTAAAATGAAAGAAAGGTTGCGTGCAGCAGAATTATATACCTCATCAGTAACCATTTCTATTGCGCTCGATTGTCCAACCGAAGACCTGGGCTTGCAGGAAGAAGCCATACACCTTGGCAGCGAATCGGTGCCAAGGAGCGATCATCACAATGGTGATCCCGAAACAACTGAACTGATCATTCTGCCCCCGTCGCTCCGAGACAAGTCGCTGGCACCCGATGGTATGGGTACGTTGGTTATTTTTATGCCGGCTAATATGAGTTATAAGAACAACTGGCATACACAAATAGACGAAGATGGTAATTATGTGCGGAATGATGAGTACAATAAACTAAAGCATGAAATTGCGGAGGTATTGATAAGAAGGGTAGAAGAGCGTTTGGTTCCCGGTCTGCGCAAGCACATATTGTTTTACGATGTAGCTACGCCTGTTACTCATTACAGGTACACGGGCAATAAGAACGGTACCATGATGGGGGCAAAACCCGGACGTGCCAATATGCAGGCCAAAATAGCCCATTACCGTACGCCTATAAAGAATATGATTCTAGGAGGCCATTGGGCTGAACTGGGTGGCGGCGTGCCGATAGCGGTAAAAGCAGGCGCCAATGCTTCGTTGCTTGTGCTGCAACAAGAGAATAAACAGGCTTTTAAATTACTTGCCGGGTACATGGATGGCAAAATAACGGCCGAGGAAGTGATCAATGCTTCCGCGTTTAAGACCTACGACAATTCTTGGGTGCAACCCCTAACCCCTGCTGAAAAATTAGCACTACGCACTGAAAATGAATTGAAACCACGTGCGGAAATGTGAAATAATTCATTAGATTTGTAAAATATTATTTAAACTTTATGTCAAGAACAACAGGAAAAGTAAAATGGTTTAACGATGCAAAAGGCTTTGGTTTCATCACTTCTGAAAGCGGCCAGGATGTATTTGTTCATTTCTCAGCAATTAAAGCTACAGGTTTCAAAGCGTTAAAAGAAGGCCAGGCGGTTGAGTTCGATCTGGAGCAGGGGCCCAAGGGTGCCCAGGCTGCCAACGTAACTCCGTTGGGCTAAGCGCTTCTATTTTCAATAGCTTTCCCGCTCACCTACCATGTAAGGCCGTTGTGGCTTTGCTGGTGGTAGTATATGCTTTATCTGCCGGATCGTTTATGGCCCGGCAGATAAAGCGTACTTTTAGTTTTCTATATGGTTTATAGGGCCACCTGCCTGAGTATCTCCCTGTGCGAACGCTCTACGTGTTCTTTGAAGCGCATGTACCAGCTGCCCCATTCAGGCCGGCCCATGTCTGAGGCAAGGGTTTTCTCATACTCCTCCAGCGTTTTGAAACCCTGTTCCAATATCAGCCTGTAGGCATCGCCTGTAAAGTCGGTAAGCACCCTGTTGCCCGGGTTTTCGGCAAACATCTTTTTGCTTGCAGCTTCGTCCAGCAGTAATTTAACATCGCGGTAGTGCCCGAATTTTAGTTGAAAGATATCACGTACAATATACATAGTATTGATTTTTGATCATATCAAAAGTAATATGCAACAAGGTTAAATGCAATAGCTCTTGCGGTGGCGACCTTACGCCTGATGTGCGGTTCGGCGTCAGGATGGGTAAGTGATCGTGCTGAAAAGGTATAATTTTTGAAAAAGTGTCCGATTTGCGGTTAATATTTTTTTTGCGGGTGAGCGAAACGCGCTGTGGGCAATCATCTTGCTTTTTATTTTAAGGTATAAAAGGGTATAAAAGGGTATAATTATACCCCCAAAAGGTATATTTATACCCTGTTTAGGTATAATTATACCCCCTTAAGGTATAATTTATACCCTGTGGTAAGTTGTTTTTTTTTTGTGGAGGCAAAATAAACACAGGGGCACAAAAAGCTACCTCTGGGGGATGGCCGGCAGCGAAGTTAGTAATGCAGTAGGTCAAAGAGCTTATCCCGATGTTTTGGGGTGTTACTAAGTAAAGTTACGAAACGAGGGCAGGGGTATCCAAATCTATTTTGCATGATGGTACAGTAACAGTACCATGATGGTGTTTATGCTTTTTGAAAGCTGCTGTGGTGGAGGGTTTGCGTGAAGAAAATTTATTTTTTTAACGCATGAATTGCGTGAGATAGTTGGTGAGAAAATTAGTCTAACACAGGTAAAAACTGGCGAGTGCATGCAAGTGGAAAACACTTACATGATTGTTAGACACAAGTCGAAAAGACTTGCGCCAAACGGGGGGGCGTACCAATCGGTGCCTGCGGACGATATTTTTATTACATTGCGGGGAATCACAAGGTTTATGAGGTTTTTTCCTGTTGTTATGCTGCTGTGCCTGTCTTTCGCCTGTTCCGCGCAGGTATATACCTTCAAGCCGGCATATTCAGTTAAACTTACTTACGGCGGCGGCGATATGGACGAGCTCTGGTTTGAGAAAATCGACAAAACCAGTTTAAGCACCTTCACTGTGGACCTGGGTAACAAGACCATTACGGTTCCAGATTATGTTACACCTAAGCCCATTGAAAAGATAACCCGTGATGAAAAGAACAATACCATTATCCTAAAGATGAAAGGAAATAAAGATGTAGGTATGGTGTGGTGTTACTACGAAATGAAATTTAACCCCGCCGGCGATCTCGTCTATATACAACAGGTAGAACGCCTGACAGGCAAAAGGTTTGCCGAAGATACCTTCTTTCATATGTATACTAACGATCTCAAAACCCTTTCATTATCGCGCAAGTGCAAATCGGTAAAGAGCAATATGGCGCTGAGCGCCGATTCGGCAATGCAGAAAGCGGAGATGAAAGAACTGTTCAACACCCGTTGCCAGGATGGTGAAAATTCCGTTGTGTTGCGGAACGGCTACATTAACTGGACAGAAGGGCGCGGCAGAAAGGCTACAGAGCACCACTTTAGGGTAGATTCTGTTACTGCTTTGGACGAAGACGGAATGAAGGGTGCATTATTCCGCTGCTCTGCCGAGGAAGGCTATTTTACAATACTGTACATTTCGACCAAGCGCAACCTTGACCCCTCGCAATATTCCTGGTCGCGGTTCATTATTATAGACAAATACGAAGACCGTAAGCGTAAATGGTCGATAGTGATGCGATAAACCAACGCGTAATCGACTGCCACATCCCATCCATCTTTCGAGCATGGGACAAAATTTAATTTTTTTTAACGCGAGAATTGTCTGAATCATGATCCCGATGCATCGGGACAAGTCTTGCAGAATTAAAGGATTTGCAGGATAAGGGCGTGCGTGTTGTTTTGCCTGGTAGTGAACATCAACTGTGGTTCTCCGATCGCTGTCGACTATCCAGAGCCTATTTCACTACAAGTGACTTTGTGGCAATGATGCCCTCATTGTTTTGTACGGAAACAACATATACTTCCTTTGGCAACCCGCCCAGAGGCAATGAAATATCATGAATACCCTGCTGCAACCGGTAATTGTGGCTATACACTATTCTGCCAGTCATATCAGCAATATTCACTGTCACGGTCTGCGCTTTGATAGCATTTAATTTCAGGGTCACCACATCTGATGAGGGGTTAGGAAACATGGACAACAACTGCACATCGCCGTTGACCAGCGATATCTCTTGCACGCCTAAAGCACAATAATCGGTGCGGGAAAAATATACCTTCGAGCCGATATTGTTCCTGCAATCCTCCCATGCCGCATATACCTGGCACATTGTACGTGCAGACCGGTTATAGTCGCCAAAGAGAATTGCACTGCTCGTATCGGCAGCATTCAATGCATGATAATTGCAAGGTGCTGAAGATATAAGCATAGGCGAGCCAAATGACGCACCTTCATCAGTAGAATTAAGCTGGTAATACCGTGCCGTATCATTTGCATCTATCCCTGTATATGATATGGCCACATAGTCGCCGAAAGCCGCTACCGTAGGCATGAAAGTTACCTGGCCGGGCACCAGGCTATTAAGGTTCAGAGGTGTGCTCCAGGTACTGCCACCGTCGGTAGAACGGGCATAAAAAGAGTTAACCGTCGTTCCCGGAAAATCGCTCCATACTATATGCACATCATTACCGGTTGATGCGCCGCCAACCGCCAAATTCACTGCACCGTTCTCCCTGTTATGCACTATATGTGGCGGGGCCGGCTCTAATGCTGTGGCCGCACCTACTAACACGCTCGGTGTAAATGTTGCGCCACCATCTGTTGATTTCATGTGCCTTATTTGTACGCCGCTCCCTGTGGAATAAAAACTCATATTCAGTACCCCATTCTTATTCACTTCGATGTTACCAAACTGAGCGTCCCCGTTGTATGCGTGCACAGCCGGCCCAAACGTGTCCACACCTGCCGTTTTTGTTTTCACCGCCATAAACTGTGGCGCTGCACCGGGGGGGAAACATAAATAGCTGCAATAGAGATTGCCCTGGTATGGCCCGCCGCTGTTATCGACCGCAAACCACTCCCTGTCTGTCATACCATCTTTATAGTTTAACACCCCACCGGCTGTGTCCAGTGCCCCCTGGCCAATAAAGTGGTCAGGCTTTACACTCCAGGTATGCCCGTTATCATTTGAATAGGCCCAGTTGAGCGTAAAATGAGTCGTATCAGATGTCGGGGATTTACTCAGGTATATCCATCCGAAATATAGTGTGCCGTTCTTATCCCACGCAAACGCAGGGTCCCCAAATCCCATCCAGTTCTCACCGGGAAAATCAGAGACAAAAATCGCAACGCTGTTGAACCCCGCTTTGGTCCAGGTAGTACCTCCATTGTTTGAGTAGTATATCGGGAAGTTCAGCCCGGATGGTCCCACCTCCATATAACTGATCACCATTTTGGTACTGTCAGTGGGATTATAAGCCAGTGATATCTCTCCCTCATCAAAGGCAGTACTTGTAGTAGATACCCTGCCATCAGATGCAGCGGTGGTTCGTTCACCTTTGTCATTATCTTGAGTAGCCTTGCCGGGCCTGTGTAGCTTCTCCCTAAGCATATGTTGCAGCAGCTCTTGTTTCCTGGTTGCTGTTGATTGCGCAAAACTGCCGGAGCAGCTAAAAAGAATAACAACAAGTATTCCGGCGGTCCGCGTCAGAGCGTTCATGAGAGTTAATTTTAGAAATGACTTTAATATACAATATTATTGTATTAATTGCTATTAGTCACAATTTCTATTAATTATATGTATTAATATTGCGTTATGTTACTTTTTATGGTGGGAGGCAGTATCGGGTAAATGGAAATTTTTCTCCTTAAGCACCCTTTTTACAGCGGCTTTCTTTTTCTCTTCGGGGGTAGGTTGTGGTTTTTGCACTTTTGTATGCTTTGATGCCCTTCGTTTATGGGTACTATCTGCCTGTGCAAAAGTGCAGACAGGCAATATGGTTAAAACAATGAACAACTTAAACCACCTGGTGGTAAAAACAACAAAGGCCGGGAGTAGTAGGGGTTGCTTCATTAGATCAGTGATATATAATTGTTTATCAACAAATAATATGCCAAAACTACGAAACATAGGTGAGCTATTGTTGTTTGGCAGGAATATCAACTGCGGTACCATAAGCCTGCCGGTTCGCGCTAACGCACGGGCTATGTTTGGGAGGCACGGTGAGGGAACCGGAATGGAATTCGCAGCATATGTATAATCATATAGCGATGTTGAGGAAAAAGTGGGGAAGGAATTGCGGCAAAAAGTGCGCAAAATATTGCGCAAGGAATGTGCGAAAAATATTTTGTAACATACAGTAAATCAGATAATTACAAAAAAACGGCGCCCCACAAAAAAAAGTGGGCAAAAACAGAACGGAATATTACATTTGCACCACAAAATTTAGTAAAAATGAACTTGCACGAATACCAGGCTAAAGAGCTGCTGAAAAGATATCATGTACCAACACAGGAAGGTGTGGCCGTGGAGCATGCGGATGCTGCCGTGAGCGCGTATAAACAAATTGCATCGGCTACAGGCACTAAGTTTGCCGTAGTAAAGGCGCAGATACATGCCGGTGGCCGTGGCAAGGGCAGGATAAAAGAAGTTCCGGACCAGAGCGGTGTAGCTGTAGTGAAAAGTGCTGAGGACGTGGAAAGGGTAGCCAACAACATTCTGGGCAACACACTGGTGACCATACAGACAGGTGCAACGGGCAAGAAGGTGCATAAGATACTGGTGGCGCAGGACATGTATTATGATGGCCCAAGCGAGCGTAAGGAGTTCTATCTCTCTATACTGCTGGACCGTGCCAAGAAGCAGAACGTAGTAATGTACAGCACCGAAGGTGGTATGGACATTGAAACAGTGGCGCACGATACGCCTGAAAAAATATTTAAAGAGTGGATACAGCCGGGTTTCCCGCTGCTGCCTTTCCAGGCAAGGAAGATCGCCTTCAACCTTGGGTTGAGCGGCACTGCCTTCAAGAACATGGTGAAGTTCGTGACCAACTTATATGACGCTTATGTGGGCCTGGACTGCTCTATGCTGGAGATAAACCCGCTGTTTAAAAGTGCGGACGACAAGATACTTGCGGTGGACTGCAAAATGAACCTGGACGAGAACGCCCTGATGCGCCACGCTGACCTTGCAGAGATGCGCGACAAAAGTGAAGAAGACCCGACAGAAGTGGAAGCCGGTGAACACAACCTGAACTATGTGAAGCTGGACGGCAACGTGGGCTGCATGGTGAACGGCGCAGGCCTGGCAATGGCTACCATGGACATGATAAAACTGGCAGGCGGCGAGCCGGCAAACTTCCTGGATGTGGGCGGCAGCGCCAACGCACAAACGGTTGAGGCAGGTTTCCGCATCATACTGAAAGACCCGAACGTTAAAGCGATCCTTATCAATATATTCGGCGGCATTGTGCGCTGCGACCGTGTTGCAGCGGGTGTGATAGAAGCCTACAACAAGCTGGGCAACATCAACATACCGATAATAGTGCGCCTGCAAGGCACCAACGCCGAGGCGGCACAGGAGCTGATAAAGAACAGCGGCTTGAAGGTGCAATCGGCCATTTTGCTGAGCGAAGCGGCAGAGCTGGTGCAGAATGCTGTTAATTAATTTGCCAATTCGATAATTTTTTAATTAGATAATTTTGAAAATGGTCCGTGTTTTGCGGGCCATTTTTAATTTGATAATATTAAGGTATTGCCGAATTACTATGGTTTTGAGCTGTTGCGGCGGAGGGGTGGGACGGTGTCGGTGGAGGCTTCGTTGATACGTTTTAGCTGTATCTCTTTTTCCTTTTGCGCATACTTTTTGCCACGGAAGAAATCGGGCAGGTTATCGAACGACTTGCGCCAGGTGATGCCAAGACCACTGCGCACTACAGAGCGGTCGAGCGTGGCGTCATAGTCGCTGGTGCGGAAGGCACTGAGGCGCAGGCCGCTGGTAGGCGTTATCTTATACTGCACGCGGAAGTCGCCATTGACGTTGAACGCTGACGAGCTACTAGTGGTGCTGGAGGGACGGCCCCAGTTAGATGTGCTACCCACCTCAACCAGCAAACGATCGTTGAGGAGACTTTTGTTCACACCCAGCTTTATCTCATTACGGCCTGCAGCGGTTGCCTGGTCGTTATAGTTCGTGTACTTGACTGCCACGTTGAGGTCTTTATCGCCGGTAAGCTTATTGACGATAGCCGTGAGGCCCGAAGAGGCGCTACTGGAAATGATCTGGCTGATGTTGTTCACGGTACCTGATATGGCAGTACCCGAGCCAATACCTTCGGGCGGGATGAACTGGCCCACCAGCAGCAGCGAACCTACCTGTGCCAACTGCTGTCGGGCATCGCTGTTGAGCAGCCTTAGCTTGGCGTAGGCAATAGTGTTCTGCGAGTGTTTGTCTTCGAGGTCGAGGTTAAAGGTGAGGTTTGATTTCTCGAGCGGGCCAAACATGTGCAGTTTTACATTTACCCATTGTGGTGTCTGAGCATCGGTTGCCTCGGCAGATTGCAGGTTGGTCTTTTCAGACTCATTGAGGAGGTCGGCAAGCTTGGCTTTTACGCGGTAAGTGGCGTCAACGTCGAGGTTTGTCTCGGAGAACGGGCCGTTGAAGCTAATGGTACTGCCGCCATCTAATGAGAATGAACGACGGATGAAAAGCTGGTTGAAGGTGAAGGTATAGGTACCGTTGTCGATGACATAGAGGCCGGTGATGGACATGTCGTTGTTAGGCGGGATGTCCATTTGTATCCTGCCATCACCTTTGGCGCGGATCTCATCGCCGTTTGAGGGATCGAGCACGATGACCATTTCGGCGAGGGTATTGAGGTTGGCATCTATGCTTACGCTGAATTTGTCTTTGCGCTTTTGAGTGATCTTGTCCTGTGTTTTGCCATAGTTCTTAAAGGACACATAGGAGTAAGAGCCTGCCTCGCCGGATGAGTTGACCGGAATAAATATGCGGGAACGGGATGCAGGCGCAATATTAGAAACATTGAGACGCAAGTTATTGAATGGCCCGCGCAGGGTGATGGAATCGAAGCTGGCGATGACGTTGCCGTAGAAGAGATTGTTCTCGTAGCTGGCAAGGTTCATCACTTCAAAATTGTCGGATGTTACCTTGATGCGGCTGCGCATGTTGTTGAAGAGGTTGTGAGAGAAATGCCCGGTGACAATAGCGAACCGAGAATTCCTGTCGAATATCATCACCTTGCCTAATTCTATACGACGGTTGTTCACTTGTACGTTAGCGAAAGGTATGGTGTAGTTTGTTCCCATATAATCGAGCTTAAACGCACCTTTGAAGAGGTTCAGGGTGCCTTCAATCTCAGGGGACACAGCTGTTCCCTTCAGGTCGACCAAGCCCTCGATAGTACCGCCCAAGTTGCTCATGACGCCAGTGAGGAATGGCGTAGCCCAGGCAACAGGTGTGTTCTTGAATGTAAGCCTGCCGTCAATCTTTTGTTTTGAGGTGCTATCGAAAGACATGGTGCCGGATGCAGTGACGGAAGCATCATTATTGAAGATGCCGGTCTTAGGGTCGAGGTGGAGCAGGCGGATGCCATTGTCGTAGTTGCCGATGATATTCACGGTGCCTACGTCTATGTTATTGAACTTGACATCAGTTGCTTTAATGTTGGCATCGATAAAGAGGCGTTCGAAAATTTTGTTTATACGGATGCTGCCACTCAAGCGGCCGTCGGGCTGGTAGGCGGCAAGGCCGGCCCAGTTGCCGAATTGGCCAAGGTCGAGGTTCTGTGTGTTGATAACAAGATCGCGTTCGTTATTTTGAACTTCGGTAGCCGCGGTTATTTTTTGCAGACCAGAGGTGATGTTCAGGCCTTCCACTTGCAGGTAATTGTTGCTGTATGCCACTTTGCTCCCACCTGCAATATTCCACTTGGCCTGGTTGAGGTAGAATTGAGAGGGGAGGATAGTAAGGAACAGAGAATCGCGGCGTGCCTGAATATGACCATTGAGTGATAAGGAACTTGTGGTATCGGCCGAACTTGTGGTGATGGTGAATGCCACTGAATCGTGTGCAACGGTAGTGTTGAGGCTTAAAGAGCCATTCAGGATGCTGTCGCCGATAACTACGTTATCGACTGTGGTGGTTAACCCAAGACCGTCAAAATCGCCTTGCCCGAGCAACGAAATGTTGTACAGGTTAAAATTGCCGATGGCAGCATGGGGAACGGAAGCCTTCAGTGTTAGCTTTTTTGAAACCATGTTGAGCCCGCCACTAACTTTGGATGAGTTGAATCCTCGCAGGATGGGGAGGGTTACTGCAAAGAGACTATCAACGTTATTTGTTGTTATTGTGAAGTCAAAATTTTGATTGGGTGCGTATTTAGCGGGGGGCTGAATATAGTTGGGTATATAGCGGGACAGATAGTATTGCACTGATGTGGGGAGCTTGCTCAACTGGTAGCTGCCGTTGATCGTGGCAGTAACATCGTTACTTTGGATGGATAGATACCTATTGACACTATCGCCTGATGCGTTGACGAGTATAGAGTCGAGGGCGAGTTTATGAGCATTCCGTTTCAGGTCTATGTTGTTGAGTTTTGCGTAGCCCGAAAAGTTGTCAATGTTGCTACCGGTGCAATTGAGATCGAAGTCGGCAGATAGGGTAACGGTATCTTTTGTGAAGTGCAGGGCTTTGAAGTTACTGGCAAGCAGGTGTGCAGTGGCATTGATGGCGAGGTTCTTTCCGGAATAGTTAATGTCGCCATTAAATTCCAGGGCAAGGTTGGGATCATCTATCAGTAGATTGCCTTTGAATTGCTGTTTGGCGACAACACCGTGCGTGCTGATGTTGTGGTAGGTGT